>JABDNS010000026.1 GCA_013043705.1 Pseudomonadales bacterium | reverse complement strand
TTCGCGGCTTTGTTAACGTTATTAGCAAATGGTCGATGGCAGATGTGTTTGTAGTAAGCGTTTTTATGGCCTACCTGGCAACAGGGTCGAATGACTACGTTGAAGCGCAGTTACACCCGGGCTTTTTATATTTTTTGGCTTATTGCGTAATCTCTATTATCGCGACCCAGCTGCTTAGGTTCAATCGCGAAACTGAAGTCGTTCCACAACCGGAACAAGAGGCGATTAGTTAGGGGATGCGATGCTCACACCATGCCAACATATCTTGCAGTACTTCCTCTCGCTCGGGCTCGTTAAAAATCTCATGGTAGAGCGACGGGTATATTTTTACTTTTTTGTCAATTGAGCTCACCCAGTCGCAAAAAAGACGCGAACCTTCAGGCGTAGTGAGCTGGTCATCCCCACCATGCAAAACCAGCAGCGGAAGGTTAATTTTAGAAGCGCCCTGTTGCGCCTGTTGCATACCGGCAAACATTTCAACTGCCTGGCGCGCGCTTATTTTTCCGGTGTAGACCAACGGGTCTGAGAGATAGGCCTCAACAACTGCCGCATCGCGGCTTACGCCCGCAGCATCCAAACTCAGCATGCCCGCTTTTGGCGCTATTTTAGCCACCAGGCGTAAAAGCAAAAGCTGCCACCACGGTGGCTCCACATCGCTTTTAATTGCCGGCCCCGATAGCACACAGGCACAAAAATGTTGTTGTGCCTGTTGCAAATAGTTGGCAGCTATCAGGCCACCCATAGAGTGACCAACCAAAATCATCGGCAAGCCCGGGTTTTGCTCTGCAATAAGTGCACGAAAACTCTCGAACACTGTTAAGTAATCATCAAACCGCGGGATAAAGCCGGGCGTACCATCAGACCTGCCGTGCCCGGGGTGATCCAGCGCCGCAACCGCGTAGCCATGGCGGTTAAAAAATTCAGCAAACTCGCGATAGCGCCCACTATGCTCGGCAAAGCCATGCGCCAACAGTATTAAAGCCCTGGCATTCTCCGGCTTCCATACCTGGTAATAAATGGTGGCGCCATCCGGCGCGGCAAAATTGGCTTCTATATGCGACATTAACCTGGCTCCGACTCAGCGCCCGCGGTAACACGAAGCAGGCCGCGGTAGGCTTGTTTTGCCGTCCCGCCTTCGCAGACAACGCGATAAACGTCTCGCGTTATGGGCATATCGACTTCATATTTATCGGACATAGCAATCACCGCCGGAATACTCTTCACACCTTCTGCAACCATAACCATTTCCTTGATAATTTCATCGATGGTTCGGCCTTTGCCCAGCTCCACGCCCACATGCCGGTTGCGGCTTTGCGTGCTGGTGCAGGTAGCAATCATATCGCCCATCCCCGCCAGGCCGGAAAAAGTTTCGGCCCTACCACCCATGGCCACGCCGAGCCGGGTGACCTCTGCTAAACCACGCGTTATCAAGGCAGCGCGTGTGTTGTCGCCCGCACCCTGCCCGTCACCCATACCTACCGCAATCGCGATAACATTTTTCAGCACCCCACCGAGCTCACAACCCACTACGTCGGGGTTGGTGTAAACCCTGAACAGCCCACTGCGAAAAAGCTCTTGTAACTTGAGTTGGATGTTTTTGTCTTCCATGGCGATAACACCTGCGGCGGCTTGCCCTGCCATAATTTCCCTGGCGAGGTTAGGGCCCGTTAACACGCCGATAGGATGCCCCGGCAGCACTTCCTTAATAATCTCGGTCATGCGCAAATTAGTGCTGTGCTCCAAACCTTTGGTCAGGCTGATGATCGGTACCCATGGGCGAATGTACTGCTTGGCAGCTTCGAGCACTTTGCGGAAATTTTGCGAGGGAATACCCATTACCAGCACATCGACTTCCTGCAGCGCCTGCTTCAAATCAGAGGTAGCGCTTAACCTGCGCGGCAATTGGGCATCGGGCAAATACTTTGAATTACTGCGCTGCTCATTAATTTCAGTAACCACCGCTTCGTCGCGCGCCCAAAGCATGACGTCGGTGTTGCGAGCCATTAGGGATGCAACCGTAGTACCCCACGATCCACCGCCAAGCAAAGCCGCTTTTAATTTCATACCGAACTCCCGTTATATTTATAAACTGAAATAATTCCAGATCCATGCACATGGTCGATTAGCGCAATAATGCGTTACTGCGAATGGTATCGATGCGCCTGCATAGTTCGCGCATGGTCTGGCTCATTTTTGCTCTGCGTTCAACCAGGCTTGCCAGTGCATCAGTATCGAGCGATTCCGGATCTGAAAATACCAGGCCCTGGTTAGCCATAAGCTTATAGCCGTTTTCAAACATCAGCTTGCCAATTGAAGCCTCGCTGGTAATGCGCTGCTGCAAGAATGCCTGCCGCGCGTAAGCAAGCGATTGCCTGACGCACTCTTTGTTGTCCATCAGTGGCTCTTCGCCGGCAATAGCCAACACATCCGCCACCACCCGATACGCTTCTACAAACGGTAGCAGCGCGGCGTGGGCTACCAATGGCCTGCTGCCATGCACCATTTTTTGCGCCGCCGAGTTCGACTCCATTAGTCTCGCTTCCCACTGCGGATAATAATGCACCAGCTCCTGATCAAGCTGTTTGCGAAATTCATCGATGGGTGAATAGAAAAACTCGAACTTAAACAGGTCGCGCAGGCGCTCCGCTTCTTGCCAAAACTCATCCAGGCCAGCATCGGTATTGCTGGCAACATACAACAGCGCTAATTCGCCAATTGCCTTGATCACAAAGTGATGGATAACGGTGTTGCGGTAATAGCCAGCCGTAGCATGTTGCTGTGCGGCAATGGCAAAAACTTCTTCCGGGCCACCATCGTAGCGCGTAACCAAACCCTTGTTAACCAGCACATCCAGCAAACGCCCATAAGAGGCGCGGTGGTCAGGATCGAGGCTTGAAGAGATAGGTACATTGTGTGCTCGCGCCCAATCGAGAATGGCATGTAGCTCGACAGATAACTCCTCCGCGGTTAACGCACGTGGTGCAGCGCCAAGCAATATCATCGTAATTACCGAGGGTAGCGTTAATGGCGTAACCCGGTTTACTTCCACGCCAACCTGAAAGGCAACTTTTTGCAGGGCGAGTGTATCTCCCGGCTGCGGCGCTTTCTCGATAATGACTGGCTCGCCAAAATTCACATAAATGCGTCCCAGCGGCTGGCGCAATCCGCGCATGTAGTTGATAAACCAGCGCAGGCTTTCCGCCTGCTTCTTGCCACCCGACTGCTCGTAGGTGTAATCATCGACATCGCCAATCAAGTCATAATTGATGGCAATGGGTATGAAATGCAGATTGCTTGCATCGCCTGCGTGCGCAGCCTCAATCACGTATTTGAAAACACCGTAGCGCGGCGGCATCAGCTTACCCACGCGCGAGCGTGTACCTTCGAAAGCCCAGGTTAGCGGGAATCGCTTTTCAAGAAGATAGGCAATGTACTGCCTGAGTATTATTTTGTAGAGCTTGTTGTCTTTAAAACTGCGGCGAATAAAAATGCCGCCCGCTCGCTTGGCCACATAGCCCAGCCCCGCAAAAGCCATGTTGATACCGCCAAGCACATGCGGTGCGGGAAAATCATTGTCATAAAACAAGGTAAAAACAGCGAATCCGTCGACGTGCGTTTTATGCGTCCACACCAATGCAGTGGGATATTCGCGCACCAGCTTGCGCACGCGCTCCAGGCCTTGCTGGTCAACCACCATCTCCGACTCGTAGCCCAGCGATACAAACTTGCTTGTGAAGGCTGCCATTACATCAATCCAGAACGATCGCGGCGTGGCAATCAGCTCCTGCATGATCTTTTCAGCTTCCTGCTCCAGCGCTTTGGACGGCGTACCGGTATCAGCGGCCAGCTGTTGCATGGCTTTTTGGTAGCTTGGCGAGTGCATCAAATTTGTAGCCACGCGTCGCGGTACACGGTAGCGGTTACCGCGCAGGCTGCGCTCGGCCAAATCCAGCGCCAGACCGGCCTGGCCTGCAACAAACTCGCAAAAGGCCGCCTCTGTATAGTCTGTTCCGCGATGCTCACGCATGCGCGTTTCAAGCTGTTCGATACTGGCGGATTTGGCAACCAGCACTTTTACGCGCTCATCGCCACCGCGAAGGTAGCGACGCGCACGCCAGGGTCCGGGGCGACGCGGATCCCCAAAGATCAGGTCGCGAAGGCGCGGAGAATGATTTTTCTGGTTGAGCGAGCGTAACCAGGCCACGCGCACGGGAACAACCTGGGTGTTTTTGTTTACCTTGAGTACTTGTGCAAGCTTTTCGCTGGGAATATCTTCCTGGTTGCGAAAGATTGGCAGCACAACCGAGAGCACGTCGCCCTCATACTCCGCCGTGGCGCGCTGCTCTTCTATAAAATCGCGCAGCAGCTCAACTTCAACATCAAGCGCCGCATCGAGAATAAAAAGAATCGGTTGCTGCGCTTGCTGCGGCCATCGAACAGGATTCACTGCCAGGGCATCCTTCCGTTACATCAAGCGTTACTTTGCCCGGAGCTATTCGAAGTGCCAGGCTGCCCGGCCTCAACCGAAGTGGGTTCGCCTGCGCTGCTGCTCGCAGCAGCGCCCGATGGCTTGCCCCCCGAACGCTTGTCTGGCGCATGCTTGGCGTCGGTTAATTTGTCGAGTTTTGCTTTCAATGAAATATTCTGGATGGTACTCGTAGCCGCCGGTTTTTTAACCGCTAAAGACCTGGCTCGCGATTTGCTATTACCAGATACCGATGCACTCGCGTTTCCCCTGCGTACTTTGCTGCCGGTTTTCGATAACGACGTCTTGCTTTTGGAAGCTGGCTTCGCGAGGCTGGATTTACCCGCTACAGTTCTAGCCCCCGGTGGATCTTCAGGTTGGCCGAGCGTGCGCTGGAACATGCAGCGCACCTCATGGATATGCGTGTCGATGGTTTCAGCCTTCCAATTACTGGTATCAACCGGCGGCAAAACATCGACCTCTACGGTAGCCGGATGAAAAACGAAATCACCTTTGGGCGCACTATCGAGCGCGTTGTGAATGACCACGGGAACAATGGGCACGCCAGCCTGGATGGCAAGGTGAAACGCGCCTTTTTTGAAAGGCGCCAGCTTTGGCGTAATAGTTCGCGTGCCTTCCGGCGCAATCACCACCGACTTACCTTCTTTTTGCATCACATCCACCAGCGGCTTCATCGCTTCTATGGCACTGCCGGCATTGGCCCGGTCAATCAGTACCGTACCGGCAAGCTCCATGACTTTGCCCACCACCGGTATTTTCCTGATCTCCTGTTTACCCACCCCGGCGATATCGCGCCTTAACAGGCTCACCATAATTACCACGTCGGCCTTGCTTTGATGATTAAATACAAACACCGCAGGCCGGTGCGACCAAAGGTTTTCCTCGCCTTCGACTTTCAAGTTCAGACCGATCAGTGCACTGGCCGTTTCGGCAAACAAGGTTGCCGAGAAATTTTGCGCGCGCCGGCGTGAGCCGGTAAGCGCCCAAATAGGCAGGCCGGCTGCGAAGGAGCCAACCACACTACCAGTTGCCGCAATCGCCCTGGCCCAGTCGGTAATACCTGCGCGACCCCGGCTGGCGAAGCGTCGAATCGGCCAGCCATGGCGCTCGGCGATAGCGGTTAACTTGCGGTTGGGGTTGAGTGGCCTGGGCTTGCCCACTGCCTTGAGCAATTCAAGGTCATCATCGCTATCGGAGTAGAAGAAGGTATCTTGCAGGTCGACACCGAAGCGGGTAGCGAGCTCTTTGGCCGCTGTGACTTTACCGGGCCCAAAACAGGTGGGCCTCTCAACCGAGCCGGTGAACTTGCCATTTTTAACTTCGAGCCGGGAGCAGAGCACGTGCTCAATACCCAGGTTCTTTGCCGCGGGTTCAACCTGGTATGGAAGTGCCGATGAAATAATGGCAACGGTGTGGCCTTTGCGCTCATGCGCTTCAATCAACGCTCGACTTTCCGGGTAGATCAGCCTGGAAATATATTTCTCGTGCAGCTGCTCGGCAAATTCAATGTAGCTGGCCTCGGACATGCCGCGCATGAATTGGGAGGTAATAACCATCATCGACGAAAAGCCAATGCTGCCCAGGCCAAAACTGGTCATCGCGGCCGCGAGTTCGGCAAATTCCCTGGCCGATACATCGCCACGCTTGACCTGCTCGCGAATGAAGGTGAATGCGGAGTAGCCGTAGATGATGGTGCCATCAAAATCGAAGAAAGCCCCGATATGCGGCCCCGATTCGCTGGCTTCAATCTCGGCGATTACGTCTTTATGAAGTGTCATTGCCCACTGCCTCGAAGTGAGCGAAGAGTTTACCGCATTTGCACGGCGAGTTCGAAAGATAATCGATCGGGCGCCTTTGTTTTGACCTTGCTAGCGCCAGGCGGACACGAGCGGCGTGGCATAGGTGCAGGTACTGCGGCAGATACCGGCGCAAAGCGTTGCAGCGTTCATTCCTTGAGCGAACGGTAGGCTGACAGCGACTCTTCCCGGGAAATTTTCAAATCCAGGATCGGCTCTGGGTAGTCCCGGCCCAGCTCAACGCCTGCGGCTTGCAACTCCTCGGCAGAGGCCAGCCAGGGCTGGTGTAAGGCCTTGCCGGAAAGCCCCGACAACTCAGGGCAGTACTGCTTAATATAGTTGCCTTGCTTGTCGAACTTCTCGCTCTGCAACACCGGGTTGAAAATCCTGAAATAGGGCGCGGCATCGGCGCCGCATCCGGCCACCCACTGCCAGCTGGCACTGTTGCTGGCCAGGTCAGCATCGACCAGGCAATCCCAAAACCACGCTTCGCCGTGGCGCCAGTGCAACAATTGATTCTTAACCAGGAAAGAGGCAACCACCATGCGCACACGATTATGCATGTAGCCGGTTTGCCACAACTCACGCATGCCAGCATCGATAATGGGAAAGCCGGTCTGGCCGCGCTGCCATTTTTGCAGCGGGCGCTTGGCGTTGCGCCACGGAAATGCTTTAAATTTTTCGTTGAACGGCTTATCCGGCAGCGTTGGCCAATGAAACAGTAAGTAGTATGAAAACTCGCGCCATCCCAGCTCACTCATAAAATGCTGCAAGTCGGAGGAACCGGCATGCGCCTCTTCGCGCCTGATGCGCCCCCACACCTGCTGCGGCGAAATCTCGCCAAAATGCAGGTGTGGCGAAAGCCTGGATGTCGCGCCACTGGCGGGGAAATCCCTGCCCTTTTTGTATTGATGCAAGTTGTCTTGCACAAAAGTTTCAAGCGCATCGCTGGCGGCGTCTTCCCCAACGCGCCACGCATCGCGAATGCTTTTATCCCAGCGAATTTCAGGCTCCAGGTTCATAGCCTCTAACGCCACCTCACCGTTGAGCTTGCCGGGCTTTGCATAACTGATTCGATTCGGCCTAGCGATTGGCGCTCGCGGCTCGGGCGCACCCAGGCAGCCCTTTTTGAAGTATGGAGTGAAAACCTTGTACGGCGTGCCATCCTTTTTGCTAATCGTCCACGGTTCCCACAGCAGTGAACCGTTGTGGCTTTGCACATCGATACCCATATCCCTCAGCGATTTTTTTATTTTTTCATCGCGGGCAATGCGCCAGGGCTCGTAGCAACGATTCCAGTGCACCGCCTCTGCACCGATGTCTTTAACCAGCTGCGGTAGAATCTTTAACGCGTCGCCAACAAACAACTTTAAATGCCCGCTCAGCGACTGGTCGAGCTTTGCCAGAGAGTCGTGCAACCAAACGCGACTAGCCGCGCCCATTTTCCAGTCGCCGGCATTTTCATCGTCCAGGATATACACCGGCAATACTTTGCCCTGAGCATTGGCTTCATACAACCCGGGATTGTCGGCAAGGCGCAAGTCCTGGCGGAACCAATGGATAACAATATTGCTGCTTGAATTACTCATAGTATTTTCTTGTTTTGTTGTTGACTGGCGCGCATTGGCTTTGCGCTGCGCTATAGCGTATTCAACAGCATCAGTTCATCGGGATGCGGACGCAAATACCAGGACTGTTCAATGTACGGGTCGGGGTTGCGCCTGAAATGGTGCCGTAGCAACGTAATTGGAACGATGAGTGGTAACAAGCCCAGGCGATAGTTTTCGATGCTCTCGGACAGCTCGCGCTTGTCTTCGCCATCGAGCTCTGTCTTTAAGTAACCGCGAATATGTTGCAGTGTATTGACATGGTTTTTTCGCGTGGCGGTTATTTTTAAAATTTTCATCAACGAAGAGAGATACTTCGGCGCATAGTCAAGCAAAGGTTGTTTGTGGGCATCTGCTAGTTCCCTGCCCAACTCCCTTGTTAGTTCTTGATCGTGGCTATATAGAATATACTTATGCCGCGCATGGAATTCAGTGAGCTCTCGCCAGCCAAACTCTGCGCCAAGCATTTCGCGCCAGCGCCGGAAAATAAACACTCTCTGGACAAAGTTTTCACGCAATGCCGCATCACCCAACCGACCCTCTTCTTCCACCGGCAGATCCGGAAAATTGTCCATCAAGACCCGGGTGTAAGCGCCAGAACCGCGACGCTCGACATGCCCTGCGGTATAAACCTTTACCCGCTCCATGCCGCAACTGGGGGAATCCTTTTTCACGATATAGCCACATATTTCCCGGTGCCAGTGCGCTTGGCTGTGCGCAGCCTGCTCTAGCTGTTCACTTACATCAAGGCTTTCATTTTTGCTTCCACGCACGCGTATTGCGCCATCTACATCAACCAGCCTGATCGTTTCGCGCGGCACGCCCAAGCCAATCGCCATTTCGGGGCAGTAGGCGCGGTAAGCAAAATACTGCCCCAGCGTATCGAGTATGTAGCTATTGCGCTTGTGGCCACCGTCAAAGCGAACCCGCTCTCCGAGCAGGCAGCTACTAATACCGATAGGTATCTTATGGCGCGGCCCACTGTTGCTGTCGCCATGTTGCCGGGCTTGCGTGTCGCTGATCATTATTGTTGCCTGTCGCCCCTTTTCGCGAATGAGCAAAAAGTAGCCATTTCGCCAGCTCAAAGCCACTATTTTACTGGAATCAGCAGCATTCGGTTCACTCGCCGCTGGCTGGCACAGCCAGTTTCATTTGCTGGTGGTCCATGCCTGCACTTGCTGCGTAGAGATAAAGGCATTACGAAGCACAGCGGGTTGGCCGTTGTGCCCAATCCGAACTCGAGGCCCGACGATGCTACAATCGCGATCTCCAGAAGCGTGTCGCCAGACCCAACAGGCGCCGACCCAACCCGCCGCGCGAAAGATTGAATCCTTGCGCGATGCCCAACGAAAAAGAAACGCAATGCAGCCAAGCGATAGTCAATTCGAGCGTGCCGTGGATGATTGGGCGCCGCTGATGAAAAAAATTGCCGAGCATAGTGATCGTGCCGCATTCGAGAAATTATTTGCCCATTTTGCGCCAAAAATCAGAAGTTTTTGCCTGATGCTGAAATCGCAGTACACCGCGCCCGAGATGGCCGACGAACTGGTTCAAGACGTCATGCTCAAGGTTTGGTTAAAGGCCGCGTCATTCAACCCCGACAAGGCCAGCGTCAGCACCTGGATCTTTACCATCGCCAGAAACTGTCGGACCGATTATCTGCGTAAACTCAAACGCATCGACACGCCGCTCACCGCAGACGACCTGTGGCCGATGGCGGAAGAGGAAGCGCCCTACGCGTCGCTGGAGCAGCGCCGTGTGGAATCCACTATTCACGGGGCAATCGACACCCTGCCCGACGAGCAAGCCAGCGTTCTCAAGCAAATCTACGTGCACGGCAAAACTCACGCCGAGGTGTCCGAAGCCAACGGGATACCGCTGGGCACGGTAAAGTCCCGCGTGCGTCTGGCGTTGGCCAAGCTTCGAATCAATATTGGAGACGAGCTGGCGGAGTACACCGCTTCGTCGCTGGAAACGGCGGAGTGATCGCAGCGATTGATCCGAATTGTCGCAGCGCGCGTAAGTAGGTTGTTTTTTAAGTAATTCGTTATACGGCAGGTTTTTCAATGGCGCAGTTTCATCCTAATATCAACTGGTTAGTCGATTATTCATCCGGCACGCTAACGCTGGCCAATGCGCTATGCGTTAGTGCGCATCTGGAGTTCTGTGGGTCCTGCCGCCAGCGCGTAGCCGAGCTCAACGCACTCGGTGGTTCATTGATGCAGAAACAGGCCGAAGGCTCAGCGCAGGGTTTCGGGCAACACCCCCCCGCCGCTTTTGCCAGCACGCCCGACGACGCGCTGCTGCAAGGTGTGTTCGAGAAAATTGATGCGCAGGCGCGTGCTGCGGCAACTACTGCTACTGCCGATAATGCCGATCCGGTTGTCGCACCAAATACCTCTTCTTCGCCAGCTGAAGACGCCAGCGATGCGCTCGGCTTGCCAACCTGCGTGCGTAAGCTGGTGCCCGGCGGCTTCGATTCACTACAGTGGCGCAAGCTCGGCTCCACGCTTAGCGTTGCGCGACTCGGTGCCGGCGACCAGGCGCGCGAGGTATCGCTGCATCGTCTTCGTGCAGGGGGCGGCGTGCCCAACCATGATCACCGCGGCGAAGAGGTTACGGTTGTGCTGAAAGGCAGTTTCTCAGACCAGCGCGGCCTGTATTTGCCCGGCGATTTTATGCTAATGGGTGAAGGCGACAGCCATCGCCCCACGGCCAGCAAGGACATGGACTGCCTGTGCCTTTCCTCGGTCGAGGCGCCGATCCGCTTCACCGGCCCCCTCAGTCGCCTGATGAATCCGTTTATGAGCGTTCAAACGGGCGCGTGAACTGCCTGACAGGTATTTTTTTCACTTCATCATCACCCGCCAGTTGGTTACCATGCGCGATTAACTTTCGCGCGCCTGCTGGCGCTGTCTGCGGCATAAAAACGCCGCTTCGATAGCAAATACGCCACACGCGAGCGACGCCGCGGCGCCATGCTGGTGCCCAGAATTTTTCGGCTGAATTTGCTATGTCTAAACGCCCGCTCTATCTATCACTTGCCGGCCCCGCGCTGCTTGAAACGCCCCTGTTAAACAAAGGCAACGCATTCAGCCGCGATGAGCGCAAAGACTTCAACCTGCTTGGTCTGTTACCTGCCGTAATTGACACAATCGACGAACAGAAGGACCGCGCCTACCAGCAGTTAAATGCTTTCCACACCAACATGGACAAGCATATCTACCTGCGCAACATCCAGGACACCAACGAAACACTTTACTATCGCCTGGTGATCGAACACCTCGAAGAGATCATGCCGATTATCTACACGCCCACCGTGGGTGAAGCCTGCCAGCAGTTTTCACGCATCTATCGGCGCAACCGCGGCATTTTTATTCGCTACGACGATCGTCACGAAATCGACGATATGTTGCAAAACGCCACCAAAAAGAACGTCAAGGTGATTGTGGTTACCGATGGCGAACGCATACTCGGCCTTGGTGACCAGGGCATTGGCGGCATGGGTATCCCGATTGGAAAACTGGCGCTCTATTCGGCCTGCGGTGGCATCAGCCCTGCCTACACATTGCCGGTAACGCTCGATATTGGCACCAACAACCAAACCCTGCTCGACGACCCGCTCTACATGGGTAGCAAGCACCCGCGCATTAGCGGCCAGGATTACGACGACTTCCTGGATTTGTTTATCCAGTCGGTCAAGCAGCGCTGGCCCAGCGCACTGATCCAGTTCGAAGATTTTTCCGGCACCAACGCCAACCGCTTGCTGGAACGCTACCGCGACGAGGTCTGCTGTTTTAACGACGACATCCAGGGCACCGCGTCGGTGACTGTGGGAACCTTGCTTGCCGCATGCAAAGCCAAAAATGAACCGCTCAAAGACCAGGTGATTACTTTTTGCGGTGCAGGTTCTGCTGGCTGTGGCATTGCCGAGCAAATCGTTGCGCAAATGGTTTCCGAAGGCATAAGCGAAGAAAAAGCGCGTAGCCAGATATTTATGATCAATAGCCGTGGCCTGGTGGTCGACGATATGCCCGGCTTGAAAGATTTCCAGCTGGGCTTTTGCCAACCTGCATCGCGACTGACCGAGTGGGGTGTTGCAGGTGATATCGCCACGCTGGAAGAAACGGTTACGCACTCGAAAACAAGCGTGCTCATAGGTGTGTCTACCGTCGCCGGCCTGTTCACTGAATCAATCGTCAAACAGGCGCACGAGAACACTGCGCGGCCAATTATTTTGCCACTATCGAACCCAACCTCGAAAGTAGAGGCGATTCCCGAAGACATCATTAACTGGACCGATGGCAATGCGATTGTTGCAACCGGCAGTCCGTTTGAACCGGTGCAGTACCAGGGCAAAAGCTATCCGATTGCGCAATGCAATAACGCCTATATTTTTCCTGGCGTTGGCCTCGGCGCGGTTGCCTGCGAGGCAAGGCGCATTACCGACGGCATGTTGATGGCCGCCAGCTATGCGCTGGCCGAATACGCCAACCAGAAAGGCGATGGCGAAAGCGCGCTGCTGCCCGACCTTAACGATATTCGCGAACTGAGCCAGTTTATTGCCAAAGCGGTTTACAAACAGGCCATAGAAGACGGCGCCGCGTGGCCCACTAGTGACGAGCGAATTGAGCTGCGTATCCAGAAAAATTTTTGGGAGCCGGTTTATCGTCGCTATCGTCGCTCCGCTGTGTAGCGCCGCTGCACGCATCCCGAAACGTTATACGCCAGCCAGGGATCCTAGCCGGTGAGCGATAAAACCCAGACAAGCGAGCAATCAATAACGAGCAGGCTGCTGCTTCGCGTAGAGCGAGCCGGTAATCGCCTGCCCCACCCCACCTTACTGTTTATGTGGTTAGCGCTTGGCGTTATCGCGCTATCGTGGTTGCTAAGTAGTATTGGCATTGAAGTCTTGCATCCGCTTACGCAACAACCACAAGCCGTAAATAACCTGGCCAACGGTGCGGGCCTTCGTCGCATACTCTCTGAGGCGGTGAGCAATTTCACCCGCTTCGCGCCGGTTGGCGTGGTGCTGGTTACCATGCTTGGCATCGGTATTGCCGAACACGCCGGATTGCTGGCCTGCCTGCTGAGAAAAGTGGTGGCCAAAGCCAGGCCCGCCTCGCTGGCTTACGTGGTCGCTTTCGCCGGCGTTATTTCCAGCCTCGGCGCGGATGTCGGTTATGTGGTGCTAATCCCGCTGGCGGCACTGCTATACCATGCCAATAACCGCCCACCACTGGCGGGCATCGCGGTGGCTTTTGCTGGTGTATCGGCAGGCTTTAGTGCCAACCTGCTGCTTGGGCCGGTGGATGTGATGCTGGCCGGCATCTCAACTGAAGCCGCACGCCTGGTGCAGCCCGATGCAATGGTTGCGGCCAGCGACAACTACTACTTTATTATTGTTTCTACCTTTTTAATCACGCTGCTGGCCGGCGCCATTGGCAATCGCATTGTTGAACCGCGTTTACAAGCTGGCGATGCAGGAAAATACGAACTTGCACCAACTGTATCAAACGAGGCAGATAACCACGGCATAGCAGACACGCAAAACGACAACCAATCGCTGGCGCTGGTCGGCTGGTTTTCGCTATTTTATGCGCTACTACTTGTCGCGCTGGCGTGGCCAGGTGTCGGCGCCCTGTCGGCGCAAGGTGGTGCGCGCAACCCGCTGCTATCAAATGTCGTACCGCTGCTTGCACTGTATTTTGGTTTGGCAGGTTACCTGTTCGGCCGTAGCAATGGTGTTTACCGCAATGCATCGCAAGCATTGGTGGGTATGGAAAACGCCATGTCCACGATGGCCTACTACCTTGTATTGATGTTTTTCGCCGCGCAGTTCGTTAACTATTTTGCGTGGAGCAATATCGGTAGCATACTTGCCATTGCCGGCGCCAGCGCACTGTCAGATTTGCAGGGCTACCCGGTGCTGTTGATGCTGGCGGTTATTTTACTCAGCGCGCTAATCAATTTATTTGTTGGCAGCGCCTCGGCAAAATGGGCGTTGCTAGCACCGATACTGGTACCCATGTTGTTGCTGCTGGATGTGCCGCCCGAACAAACCCAGATGGCCTACCGCATTGGCGATAGCACAACAAATATCATTACCCCGCTTATGCCGTACTTTGGTATCGTGCTGGCCTACGCGCAGCGTTACCGCCAAAACCTTGGCCTTGGGCATATCATTGCAATGATGCTGCCGTTCTCTGTTGCCTTGTTGCTTGGCTGGTCAATTTTAATTGTGATCTGGGTCTCACTCTCCCTACCTTTTGGCCCCTGATCTACCGCGTAAAAACAACCAACGCCTGGTTTGCTGCAAAGAAAGCCCACTTAAAATAGCGCCAAGCGTTTTATTGTTTACTAATTGAACTAATCCTCGCCGATAGGCCTTGCTTGCGCAGTACTTGGGCACTGCTAAGGTTTATTGGTATGAGCAATATTTCACACGCTGCGCCTTTGCCACCCGATATTGGTGGCGAAGGGGGTACTGCTGCCGAGTCAAATCTGCCACCCGGGGAAGAGAATTCCGCGGCGCTTGATGACGCCCAAAAAACGCACGCTGAAGCGGCCGGTTTTTACCAGGCCAATGCGGGCGGTGCTTTAGGGCATGCCATTGCGCAAAGCTGGCTGGACTGGCAGTGCCGCATGGTGGCGGGCATTATTCGTGGCACTTTATTTATAGCTTCAAAAAATACTTCTACAGAGGCCGCGCAACTTACCGCGGCAGCAAACTGGCCCAAAACTTCCTCCGACGAGCTAGCGCTGGAGCAATTCGCAACGCAAGCTGCCAGCGCGCGCGCAAACAATATTAAAGCAAGGCATCGCTACGGACCTGGCCAGCAACGCGTCTGCGATGTTTTGGCTTGTCCGCTTATCGTTGATGATGAAGTCATCGCCGTGGTTGCCTGTGGTATATCAACGCGCTCCGAAGCGCAGCAACAAGCCATACTCCAGCTGTTGCAGTGGGGCAGCCTGTGGCTGGATTCGCTGGTAAAACAACAATCGCAGTCGAACCGCGGCAACGGTACCTTCCTGAACAACTTACTCAGCTCGGCGCTGTCACTCGAACACAGCCAGGCTGCGTGTGTGGAAGTGGCAACTCGTTTGGCGCAACATTTTGACTGCGAACGCGTATCTATTGGCCTTCGGGAAAACCTGCATTCACGGCTTTACGCAATATCTCACCTGGCCGGCTTCGATGGCCGCAGCGAAATGGCCAGGCAAATTGAAGCGGCAATGGACGAGGCCAGTAACCAGCACAGCTGGATAGTATTGCCGCAGCCTGCCGCCGGCCAGCAAACCGACTCACAAATGGTAAATAGCGCCGCACACAAAAAGTTGGCGGCCACGCAAAACCACCCCTCGGTTATCACCCTGCCGCTAACCGCCGGTACACGTGAAAAACCTGAAATTGTTGGGGCCATTACGCTGGAGAGAAGCGGCGAGCTTGGCTTCGCAAAAGCAGAGCTAGAACAACTGCAATTACTCGCCAGGGTCATTGGCCCCTGCATTGACCTCAAGCGCAAGGCTGAGCTATCGACGCGATACCAGCTCAAGCAGTCTGTTAATCAAAAGTTGCGCGCGCTGTTCGGGCCCGAAAAAACAATGCTAAAGGTTTCATCGCTCTGCATCGCCGCTGTAGTGATGTTACTGGCATTTGTAGAGGGCAATTACAGTATTACCGCGCCGGCACAGGTAGAAGCTGCATCGCGGCAGGCGCTGGTCGCACCCGTCGATGGCTATATTGAAAGCGTAGAACTGCGGGCGGGAGACCTGGTTAACCAGGGCCAGCAAATTGCATCCCTGAAAGAAGATACGCTAAAGCTTGAAAAACAAAAGTGGGAAAACGAGTATTTAAAAGTAGAGAAAGAATACCAGCAGGCACTGGGCGAGAGAGACCGGAAAAAACTGAGCGTGCTGCGCGCCAAGCTTGATCAACTAAAGGCAGAACGCATGTTGGTTGAAAACAAGCTTGCACGCACGAAAATTGTCGCGCCATTTGACGGCATGATCGTGAGCGGGGATTTAAGCCGCCAGCTGGGCGCGCCGGTAAAACGGGGTGATGTATTATTTGAAGTTGCACCAGTCGATAATTATCGCGTAACACTGGAAATAGATGAATTCGATATGGATGGCGTGAGGCCAGGCAAGCAAGGCAAGCTGGTTGTTGCTGCGCTACCCGGCCAGGCCTTAAATGTAACGCTGGAACAATTGATTCCGGTAGCAGTTGCCGAAGACGGCCGTAACTATTTCCGCCTGGAAGCAGCGCTTGCCGAAGAAGCTGATTTTTTACGCCCGGGCATGCGTGGCGTAGCAAAAATCGACATGGGCGAGCGCAAATTGTTGTGGATCTGGACGCACTCCCTGATCGATCGCCTGCGCATGTGGGCCTGGTCGGTTGGTCTTTAGGAGCACGCTGCCATCGCCACCCCCATTGACCAAGCTACTCAGCCCGGCACGACCAGCGCCGACATCGAGTACTCTCACCCCGACTGGCCGAATATCGCCAGGCTGCGCCCCAAGCTGCACGCTCACATCCGTATTTTCCCGCAACAATTTCGCGGCGAGCCCTGGTACATTTTGCAAGATGGTAGTTCGGGACGCCACTTAAGATTTAACAACGCGGCCTATTTGTTCATCGAAAAAATTGATGGCGACTACAGCGTGGAAGAAATCTTTCACCTTTTGCAGCGCGAACATAGGGAAGATGCGCCCAGTGCAGACGAAATTGCGCTCATTATTACGCAACTGCTTAGCCTCGACGCGTTAAAGAACGCCTCGTCAAATACCGAGGCCATGTTCAACCGCTTTAAACTCAACCAGCGCCAAAAGCGCCAGAAGGCCCTGCTCAATCCGCTCGCCATTAAAGCGCCACTTTTCGACCCGGATTCGATTCTGAATCGCCTACTGCCGTACACCAGGCCGCTATTCACTCGCGGTGCGATAATGATCTGGCTACTGGTGGTTGGCTACGCGTGCCTGTTGGCACTGGCCAATTTCTCCATGCTCAGTGCGCACATGCACAACGACATCCTGGCGCCTGAAAACCTGGCTGCCATGGCCCTGTTGTTTATTGGTATCAAGGCTGTGCATGAATTCTGCCATGCGTTTGCGGTTAAAAACTGGGGCGGCGAAGTACATGAAATGGGTATTACGCTGCTGGTGTTAATGCCAATACCCTATGTCGATGCATCGGCCTCCGCCAGTTTCCGCGATAAGAAAAAACGAATTTTGGTGGCCGCGGCTGGCATTGCGGCGGAACTGTTTATTGCCGCCCTCGCTCTATTAGTCTGGCTGAGCATAGAACCGGGAACGTTGCGCGACATGGCGTTTAACACCATGCTAATCGCCAGTGTTTCTACCTTGCTGTTTAACGCCAACCCACTGCTGCGTTTTGATGGTTACTATATCCTGCAAGACTTCGCCGAAATACCCAACCTCTACTCTCGTGCCAGCAAATACTATTTGTACCTGATCCAGAAATACGGTTTCGGCCTGCGCAATGAAACGTCACCAGTAACGGCAAACGGCGAGCATCGCTGGTTTTTGATTTACGGCGCGCTGGCTTTCCTGTACCGCTTCGTTATTCTTTTCGCCATCGTTATGTTTCTGGCCGAAGAGTTTCTCATTGTTGGCATCGTGCTCGGCTGCTGGGCGGTGTTCATGCAACTTGTCCTGCCACTAATTCGGGCTATGCGCTACGTTGCGACCAGCCCAAAAATTGCGCCGGTGCGTTCACGCGCACTACGAACCACTACTGGTTTTATTGCTGGCGCTGCTTGCGCGTTGTTCCTGGTGCCAATACCGCTCACGTCAGAAAGCCAGGGCGTTTTGTGGGTGGCGAAACAGGCTGAAATTTATAGCGTATCTGAAGGTTTTATTGCCGAGGTGTTAATCCAGCCTGGCCAGCGTGTGGAAGCTGGTAGCCCGATATTCTTACTCAAAAACCCGGATCTTGCGGCCGCCAGGAAAGTTGCTGGTGCACGAAAAAGCGAGCTCGCCATTGAAGCGGCCGGCGAGTTCACCGAAAACTGGATCAAAAGCCAGATTATCGGCCACCAGGTTGACACGGTCGCCGCCGAGCTGGCGATACTGGATGAGCGCTACGCCGGTATGGTGATTCGCAGCCCGGTAGATGGCAGGTTTGTTCCCGCACAGCCGCATGCGATGAAAGGACGCTTCCTCAGGCAAGGCGAGTTAGTGGGCTATATTGTTAGCCCCGAAAGCCTTGTGGTTAAGGCCGTGGTTTCACAATCAGATATTGGCTTGCTTAGCGCCGAGCAGCAGGCCAAAGTGCGTTTTGCCGAACGCGTAGGCAACACCGTTAACGCAACCTATGCCAGGCAGTTGCCCTCGGGTAACCGACAGCTGCCCAGTGCCGCGCTAGGCGCAGCAGGTGGCGGCAACATTGCAGTGCTAGGCTCTGACAGCAGCGGGCTTACCGCCGCGGAGAAAGTCTTCGAAGTTGAAATTGGCTTGCCCGCCGACCTGCCGTCGCTGGCGGGCATTGGCGAGCGCGCCTATGTGCGCTTCTACCACGGCAACGAACCGCTCGGGCTTCGATGGTGGCGCAAAGGCCGTCAGCTTCTGCTTAGCCGACTAAACGCGTAAGCGCCTGTCTTCTTTCAGGTTTTCCAGCCTGGCCGCCCATCAAAGACGCGGCAAACCAGTGCCAGCAGACATTCTGTTGCGGTCATCAATGAATTGATGAACTGGTTCACACCCCTCTTTCATATCAGCTCTAAACTCAATAAGGGAGTGAATTTTAATTAGGATTTGCACGGGCTTTATTTGCTCGGGTAGACCTGTTGTAAAGAGCTGTTATTCA
This sequence comes from Pseudomonadales bacterium, assembly GCA_013043705.1. GTDB lineage: Bacteria > Pseudomonadota > Gammaproteobacteria > Pseudomonadales > UBA7434 > UBA7434. The sequence goes on along the minus strand of JABDNS010000026.1, from coordinate 30,558 downwards.
TGAAAAAAATAGCCTTGCGCTACTTGGCCACACTACTGGTGCTATCTGCAGCGCCGGTATGCTTTGCGGATCTTGACGCTTTCTTTGATGAAAGAGACAAGCCGAACGGGTCGATGCCCGATTTCGACTGCGTGATAGAGCCTAGCGCCGTTGTCGATGCCGGCAGTTCTGTACCTGGCTTGCTCGAATCCATTGGTGTGGATCGCAGCGATATGGTTACCAGTGGTGAAGTTGTTGCAAAGCTTGAGTCCAGCGTTGAAAAAGCTGCGCTGAAACGCGCGCGCGCCCAGGCTAGGTCTACCGCCAGCGTTGAGCTGCGCGAAGAAAGCCTGAAGCTTGGACAGATTACCGAGCAGCGCAATGCCAAGCTCTACAGCATGTCGGCGATATCCGAGCAGGATATGCAGCAGCTGGAAACCGAAAGCCGTATTGCGCAGCTGCAGGTGAAACAGGAACAGCACAATCGCCATGTTGCGCAGCTCGACTACCAGCGCGCCAAAGCCGCACTGGAGCGTTTAACAATTCGCAGCCCGATCAACGGCGTGATTACCGATCGCTTTAAAGCCGTAGGCGAATACGTTGAAGACGAACCAATTATTCGCATTGCCAAGCTCGACCCGTTGTTTATTGAAGTGGTGGTGCCAGTTGATCACCTCGGCTCAATCCAGGCAGGTATGCAGGCGGAAGTTACACCCAGTATTGCTGGTGATAATACTTATCGCGCGGTTGTACAACGCGTCGATCGCGTTGCCGATGCGGCCAGCGGCACATTTGGCGTGCGCCTTAGCCTGCCAAACCCCGATTACAAAATTCCAGCCGGTTTGCGCTGCAAAATTGCATTCAACGTTGAGCCCGTCGATTCAAAGTCTTTGGCTGAATTGAATCATACCGAAGCTGAGACCAGCTTCGACCCGGCACTGTCAGCAAACCCCTGGGTATTTTCACCACCGCTACTGCAAGCCGCCAAGCAGCCGGTTGATCTAACTGTGGGAGAGCTGCCCAATACCAACAACACGAAAGTAGCCGAAAGCGCACAGCCTCCGCTGGCACAAACAATCGAAGATAACCAGGCAGCGGCGTCGCCCAAGCCGCTTATAGCTACAAAGCCAGTGCTTACACCAGAGCCCGCAAGCCAATCTGTAGCAGCAAACGCAAACGAAAGCGCGACACTAACGCCAGCAAAAACCTTTGCTGAAAACACGACACTGGTAAAGACTGGCAAAAAACCACCCGCAGCTATTATCGCCGCACCGATGGTTAACCCACCCACCGATATTGTTAGCAAGCTGTTGAAGAACGCGATTGCGCAAAGCGAAAAAATTGATGCCGCTAGCTCCACTAGCCCAAACAGGCCAAAGCAAAAGCCAATGGTGCTTAAACCACGCAAGGCAGTAGCTAATGTGTGTTACAGCATCGGCCCGGTTGCAACCGAGCGACAGGCGCACCAGATTGCCGGCCAGGTGGCGGGCAATATTGCGAGTAAGCAAAAATCCGATTTGGTGGAAACGCTGCGCGGCGAAAAATCCTTGTCTACCAAGGGTTATTACGTTTTGACGCCAGTTATCGAAGATGATCAACAAATGGGGCAAACCCTGGACCAGCTTAACGCCGCAGGATTTTCCGACCATATGCTGATCCAGAAAGGCGAGAACAAAAATCGCATATCGCTGGGTTACTTCCACCGAGAAAGGTCTGCGCTTGAACGATTAGAAAAAATGCATTCGCTGGGCTTTGACGCAGTCATTGCAAAACAACAAGGCACTACAAAAAAATATTGGCTGGACTTTTCCGGCCCCGACCATCGTGAGCTGAAATCCGAACTGCAAAAAATCGCCAGCTCTGCAGCGCCTAACGCTGCATTGCAGACGCTCGATTGCGCGCCCGCCGTTGCCGCGCGCTAGGTTTTTTGCATAAGCCACAGGTTCACTCAGGTTGTGTTGTACGATGAGTCAAAAAAAATTTCCGCCCCGCCGTAAATCGCCGATTATCGAGGCGTTGGAACCTCGCATCCTTTATTCAGCCGACGCGTTCAGCGCCGCGCTGGACGCTAACAGCGCAAACGACCCTTTCGCCGATACGCTGGAACAGGTTCGGCTTGAGTACGACCGCACGGTAGCCGAGGCGCAAAAAGCGGCTGCGCTGCACAAGCAACTTGATTCCCACCTACCCGAAGATGCTGAAACCAGCATCGCAGCGCGCGATTCGGCAGACGAAGCTAGCGAAACTCTGCTTAGCGTAGGCAATGAAGAATCTGCCGTCGAGCTGGTGATTATCGATACCGGCACACCAGACTACGAACAACTGCGCGATGATCTGCTCGGCCAAATGGATGACGGCAGGCAAATTGATTTTGTGCTGCTCGACCCCGCGCAAGATGGCATCGCGCAGATCACCAGCATTCTTCACGACTACCAAAACTTGAATGCCGTGCACCTGATTTCACACGGTAGCGATGGCTCGCTGGCCTTAGGTAATTCAACGCTCGACGCCGACACATTAGCTGAAAACAGTGGCGCCATTGGCAGCTGGGCCAACGCGTTTCGCCAGAACGGCGATTTCCTTATTTATGGCTGTAATCTCGCCGAGAGCGAACAAGGCAGGTCGCTGGTGGATCAACTGTTTGCGTTGACATCGCTTGATTTTGCCGCTTCAGACGATTTAACGGGGCATCGCTCACTTGGGGGTGACTGGGATCTTGAGTACCGAACCGGGCAAATCGAAACAGCCATCGCACCGAGTGCGCACTCCCAGGCATCGTGGCAGAACACACTTGCCAGCTTCACGGTCAATACTTTCGCCGATACCGTTGACGCCAACCTGGGTGACGGTCTCGCCCTGGATGCTGGCGGCAACACCAGCCTTCGCGCTGCAATTATGGAAGCCAATGCGTTGGCCGGTGCGGACAGCATCTCGCTCGGTTCAGGCACCTACACACTGACCCGTGCCGGAACACTTGAAGATCTCGGATCCACCGGTGACCTGGACATAACCGGGGACCTCACCATAACCGGCACCGGGTTTAATTCGACATTTATCGACGGCAACAACCTCGACAGGGTATTTGACCTGCTCTCGGGCACATCTACCCTCTCTGGCATGACCATCACTGGCGGCGATACAACAGTAGCAGGCGGTGACGGCGCCGGCATCCAGGTAAACCAGACCGCCACGCTGAATCTGAGCGACTCGTCAATCACCAACAGCGACGCCAACAAGGGCGGCGGCCTCTCCGTACGCGGCATTGCCACCCTTACAGATGTCACCATTGACAACAACAGCGCGGGGTCCAAGGGTGGCGGCATCCTTGTCCAGGGCGGCAACCTGTCTCTCAACAATTCGACCATTAGTAATAACACCAGCTCCGGCCAGGGCGGTGGCATGTTGATCACCAACAACGCGACTGTAGTCACCGCGACCAACTCGACAATTAGCGGCAATACAGCAAGCACTGAAGGCGGCGCGATAAGAATGTCGGGCAACACTGCAACCTTGGGCTTGCAAAACGTCACGATCACCGACAACCAGGCTGCCGATGGCGGTGGCCTGTTTATCGCTTCCGGCGACGCTAGCCTGCGCAACGCCATTATCGCGGTCAACTCGGCCACTTCGAACACTGACATCAGCGGGTCTGTAACAAGCCAGGGCAACAACCTGATTGGCAATAGCACAGGCACTACAGGATGGCTGGGCAGCGACATACTGGATGTTACGCCGACACTTGGCGCGCTGGATTTTAACGGCGGGTCAACCAAAACCCATGCGCTGATGAGCGGCAGCCGCGGAATCAACGAGGGCAGCGCTACCGGCGCACCTGCGCTGGACCAACGCGGCGAATCGCGTGCAGGCGCCACCGACATAGGCGCTTACGAATATAATCCCAGCGCTCCCAATAACATTGCGGTTACCACCACCAGCGACGACAACGACGCCGGCCTGGTTGACGGCAACGCATCCCACACGATCGATTACCTGCTGGCAAATAAAGGTGCTGATGGCGAAGTATCTTTGCGTGAAGCGATCATTGCATCAAATAACACCTCTAACATCGGCTCGGCCGATATTATACGGTTTAATATTCTGGGAGCTGGCTCCTTTGAAATCATGCCGCAGTCCGACCTCGATCACATTACAGATACGGTGTTCATCGATGCGACCACGCAATTTGGATACACAGGTACACCGATCATAGAGCTCGACGGCACGAATAGTTCATTTTTTAACGATGGCCTGACCTTCGACACAGGTAGCGCAGGCAGCACTGTAAAAGGCCTGGCATTCACATCATGGATAAATGCTATCGAACTCAATAGCGATAACAATACCGTCGTCGCCAACTACATTGGCCTGGACCTAAACGGTGCGAAAGAGAAAAACTTCTCGGATGGTATACGGGTCAATTCCGTTGGTAATACCATCGGCGGCGACAGCGCAGCGGATCGCAATATTATTTCAGGTAACGATAGTGACGGTATCGAGCTGACATCATCGGCCTCGAATAACATCATTATTGGTAACTACATCGGCACAAACGTGTCTGGTACAGCGGCCATCGCCAACGCCGGCAAAGGTATCAATATCAATGGTAGCGGAAACAATATCATTGGCGGCGACCGCACAGCCGGTGAAGGCAACCTGATATCCGGTAATGCAGGCCAGGGTATCCATCTGAATGGTGCCGGCGCAGACAACAACACCATCAAAGGTAACTATATTGGTACCGATGCCGATGGCACTGCTCCAATTGCCAACGGCAGCTATGGCATAGAGCTGAACAATGCTGCTGGAAACATCATTGGCGGCCCTCTGGCCGGAGAAGGCAACGTCATATCCGGCAATGTGGGCACCGGTATATCTTTCTGGAATACGCTGTCGATCAATAACATTGTGCAGGGCAACTATATCGGCGTTGATGCCACCGGGAACAGCGCCTTGGGTAACCAGAACGATGGCGTCATCATTGGCGGCGGCGCAAGTAACAATACCATCGGTGGCGACCGTACAGCAGGCGAAGGAAACGTCATTTCAGGCAATGTTGGTACAAGTGTCGATGGTATCGAAATTTATGGAAGCGGCACTACGGGCAACAAGGTCTACGGCAACTACATTGGCACCAACGCGAATGGCGACATGCTCGGCAACGCGCGCTACGGTGTAGTGCTGTATGACGGCGCACAGAATACGGAAATAGGCGGTACGGGTCCTGGCCAAGGCAATATCATCTCAGGAAACACTAACTATGGTGTGATTATCGATGGCGCCAACGCTGTTAACACGCACAGCAACACAATTGCCGCGAACATTATTGGCCTGGCGCCCGATGGCGTAACACTGTTGGGCAACGCAGGTGGCGGCATCCTGTTAAATCAAGGCGCGCATAGCAATACCATAGGCGGCAACACGGCGGCAGCAAGAAACGTGATTTCCGGCAATACCGGTGCGGGTGTATATCTTGCGGATGCCGGCACCGACAACAATGTCATCTCCGGTAATTATATCGGCACCGACTTTGGTGGCACTCTTGATAGAGGCAACACGACAAATAACATTGAAATCAAAAATGGCGCAAGTGACTCACTAATAGTTGACAACACTATCGCGTTTGCCGGCAACGATGGGATCACTATTGGTGACAGTTCAAGCTCTGGAAATATCATCCAGGGCAACGCCATCGGTACTAATCAAGCCGGCACCCTGGACCTTGGCAACAAGAGTGACGGGATTGTCATACACGGGGGGGCAAATAACAACCTCGTTGGTGGCACCGGCACAAACGATGGAAACCTCATTTTTCATAACGATGCTACCGGTATTAAGGTTCGCAACGTTGGCACCCTGGACAACTCGATACTTGGTAATCGGTTCTTCGACAATACAGGTGTAGGTATTGATCTCGGTGGTGACGGTGTTACCAATAACGATGCCAATGACACCGATAACGGTGCCTCCAACGACTTGCAAAATTTCCCATCAATAACACAGGCCATGATGACCGGTGGCGGTGTGTCTGTAACCGGCCTGCTAGACACAGACGGCGCGAACACCCAGTATCGTATTGAATTCTTTGGTAACAAATCTGGCCAGCAAGACACCACCAACGGCGAAGGCCGCTATTACCTGGGTAGTACATTGGTAACCACCGATGGATCCGGTGATGCAACGTTTACCAATGTAATCGTCAACGCCAACCAGATCGGCATTGGCGACTATGTAACAGCAACCGCTACCAAAGTTGAAGATAACGCGCAGGTTGGTGTTGACGATGCGCTGGCTTACGGCTCAACTTCCGAGTTCGCGATTAACACAGCCACAATTGATGACGGGATCAACGACGCGCCGGTAAACACCGTACCCGCTGCGCAGAACATCAACGAAGGCAATACGCTGACATTTTCTAACGCCAACGGCAATGCCATCAGTGTAAACGACGTAGATGTACTGATTGGTGAACTGGAAGTATCGCTAAGTGTTGGTTTCGGCACATTAACGCTATCGGGCACAACCAACTTAACCTTCAGTGCGGGCGATGGCACGGCGGACGCCAGCATGACCTTCAGGGGCAGCCAGGCAGACATTAACACCGCCCTCGATGGCTTGCTATTCACGCCAGATGCCGGTTACGCGGGCAGTGACACGCTGCAAATTTTAACCAGCGATCTTGGCAATACCGGCGTCGGTGGCACCTTAACCGACGGCGACCTGGTGGACATCACCATCTCCGCTGATGCAGTTAACGATGCGCCAATCAATGGCCTCCCCGGCCCACAGGTCGTAGCGGAAGATGATTTCCTTACACTCTCTAACGCCAACGGCAATGCAATCTCTGTTGGTGATGATTCTGGCGCTGCGATTATCGAGGTCACGCTAACTGCGAGTAACGGCACGTTAACCCTGAGTCCTTCGACCGGGGAAGAATTCCAGGTCAATACAGAGACGGCGGATAAACAAACCGAGCCCGATTTGGCCATTGCACCAGACGGAAAAGTAATTTCGGTTTGGAGCAGCAGAAACCAGGACGGCGCCGGCTGGGGCATTTTCGGACAGATGTACGACGCGAACGGTATTCCGTTGGGTACCGAGTTCCAGGTTAATACGCAGTTTGCGGACGACCAGACTGCTCCAGCTATTGCCGTGGCCGGTGACGGTAGTTTTGTTGTTACCTGGACCAGCAAAAACCAGGATGGTGACGCACAGGGTATTTACGCACAACGATTTGACGCCAACGGCACCGCCGTGGGTTTGGAAATTCCGGTAAACACCTACTTCGCCGACAAGCAAATGAATCCCGACGTTGCGATGGACGCCGCCGGTAACTTTGTAATCGTTTGGCAAAGCGATAACCAGGACGGCGACAAAGACGGTATCTATGCACAGCGCTTCGACAGCTCTGGTGTTCCTGTCGGTATTGAGCTGGCAGTCAATACCACCTTCGCTGAAGACCAGGATAATCCCGCCGTGGCCATGGATGACAGCGGTGATTTTGTCGTGGTCTGGGAGAGCAAGAACCAGGACGGCGATGACGAATCCATCACCGGCCGTCGCTTCGATGCATCCGGGCCAGGTTTCGGTGCAGAATTTCCGGTTAACACTTTCTTCGCCGACAAGCAGACCAATCCCGCCATTGCCATGACAGGAACCGGAGAGTTTGTGGTCGCCTGGGAAAGCAAAAACCAGGATGGCAGCCGCGTGGGCATCTACGCGCAGCGCTTTGATGCATTAAATGCAAAAGTCGATACAGAATTCCTGGTTAACAGCACCACAGCCGACGACCAGAAACGACCGGATATCGCAATCAATGACAGCGGTGAATTCTCTATTGCGTGGCAAAGTAAAAACCAGGATTTTCCGGATAAAAAAGAGGGTATCTTTGGCCAGCACTTTGCAGCGGATGGCTCAACCAAAGGCACAGAATTTCTTGTCAATACGACCGTCGCAGATGCCCAGCGCAATCCCGCCATTGCACTCGCCAGCGACGGCAGCATGGTTGCACTTTGGGAAGACACAAGCGATGTGGTTTTGGCGCAACGCTTCTACAACCCTGACAACATAACATTTTTAGCTGGTGATGGCCTTGATGACACTACCGTTACTATTCGTGGCTCACAGCAACTCATCAATGCGGCGCTGGATGGCCTGGTTTATCACGCAGACAATACGACTGCAGCTGAAACCATAACCATCAGCACCAATGACCTGGGCAATACCGGCTCGGGCGGCGCGCAATCAGACGTCGACGTATTGAACATCACCGTGATCCCGGTGAACGATGCGCCTGATATTAGTGTTCCTGCTGCGCAAAGCACTACCGAAAACACAGCATTAGTATTCTCAACCGGCAACGGCAATGCAATAATCGTTGCAGACGTTGACGCCGCTGCCGCGCCATTAAAGGTTACGCTTACGGCCACCAATGGCGATCTTTCACTCGGCGGCACCACCAACCTGAGCTTTACCACAGGTAACGGCAGCAACGACACCAGCATGGTGTTTACCGGTACGCTCACCGATATCAATAACGCACTGCAAAACCTTAGCTTCAACCCCACGGCAGGTCACGTAGGGTTGGCGCAGTTTACCGTACAGGTAGATGACCAGGGCAATACAGGTGCTGGCGGCGCGCTCACGGACGCCGCGCTGGTGTCGATAAATGTTAACGCTGATGCCGTAAACGATGCGCCCATCAATAGCGTGCCGGGCGCGCAGTACAACGCGGTCGACACCCCGGTGGTATTTACCGATGCAAACGGCAACCTGATTTCAATCAGCGATGACGCCGGCAACTCACCGGTTGAAGTGACGCTAACCGCTACCAATGGCTTGCTCACACTGAGCACGCAAGACTCCGAAGAATTGCAGGTCAACGCGCTGGGCGCCAACAAGCAACTGGCTACGCAGGTGGCCACTAACGCCGATGGCGCACACGTTATTGTCTGGCAGAGCGACGGCAACCAGGATGGCAATGGCAAAGGTATATTTGCCCAACTCTACGACGCTTTTGGTAATCCGGTTGGCTCAGAATTCACGGTTAACTCGGTAACCGACGGCAACCAGGAAGCGCCCGTCGTAGCAATGAACGACGCCGGCGGCTTTGCCATCGCCTGGCAAAGCGACAGCAACCAGGATGGCGACGGCAAAGGCGTGTTTGTACAGGTATTCGACGCAATCGGGCAAAAAGTTGGCATTCAATTCCAGGCCAACGCAACCTCGCTGGATGACCAGACAGTTCCAGCCATCGCGATGGATTCAGTGGGTAACTTTGTGGTTGCGTGGGAAAGTAAAAACCAGGACGGTGACGGCCAGGGTATTTACGCGCAGCGCTTCGATACCACAGGCTTTCCTATCGATGATGAGTTTTTGGTCACTACAACGGTAGTAGACCAACAGAAAGCCCCCGATATCGCGATGAACGATTCAGGTGCTTTCGTTATCGCCTGGCAGAGCAAAAACCAGGATGGCAACGGAGAAGGCATTTACGCGCAGCGATTCGATTCACTAGGCGTAGCGCAGGGCGGTGAAATACCAGTAAATGATACATTTGCAGGCAACCAGGTCGACCCATCGGTCGGCATCGACAACCTGGGTAACTTTGTTGTTACCTGGCAAAGCGATGGCAACCAGGACGGTAATGGCAAAGGCGTTTTTGCGCGCCGCTTCGATGCGCTGGGTAACGCGCTCGACCTGAATGATGTAGTGGTTAATACCACCTTTGCCGATGACCAGACCGCACCGTCGGTGTCTATGAACGGCAGCGGCGAATATGTGATTGTATGGCAAAGCAAAAACCAGGATGGCGATGGCGAAGGCGTTTATGGACAATGGTTTAACGCCGATGGTAGCCGCATCGACAGCGAGTTTATCCTCAGCACCGAAACCGCCGACCACCAGACCACGCCTGATGTAGCACTCGATGAAAATGGCGATTTTATTACTACCTGGATCAGTAGAAACCAGGATGGCGATGGTGAAGGTGTTTATGCGCAGCGTTTCCCCAGCGCCGCTGGCCTTAACTTTACCGTGGGCGATGGCACCGCCGATTCGACTATGACTTTTACCGGCCGCGTTAGCCAGATCAACGCGCTGCTCGATGGCATGACCTTCACACCCGACGCGGGCTTTACCGGCGCAGCCACGCTGCAGATTCACGTCGACGACCAGGGCAACACCGGCGCTGGTGGTGCGCTCACCGATACCGATAACGTTTATTTATTATTTAGCGGCCCTGATGTTGCGCCTAATGACATCAAGGTGGTCGGTTCCACCGAAGGCGGCGCCGAATTCAATAACGACGGCGGAAACGATCTTTATTTTGTCGCGGATAATGGTGGTGCACTTGTAGGCGGACTGAATTCCGTAACAATCGAATCTTCGTTCTCGGTTTCAACGCCTGGCACAGACCTGACGCCGTTGTTTTCCTACGCAGATGGAACCAACGACGAAGAGCTCGCGCTCTTTATTAAAAGCGATGGCCGCCTTTGGTTCGCCGCCAGCTCCAACGGCTCACCGATTCAAAGTACAACAGGTACCTATTTACAACTGTTTGATGGAAATGACCACACGGTATCAGTCAGCTGGAACAACACCAGCGGCGATGTTGTTTTCTACGTAGATGGGGTGCAGGAAGAATCGTTTACAGGTTATCAAGTTGGGCAGACACTGACCGCCAATGGAGAATTAGTATTTGGGCAAGACCAGGATTCCGAGCTCGGTGGTTTTAATACCATCGATGTGTTCTCCGGCACTATGCACGACGTGCGTGTTTTTAACGACATTCGAACGCCCGCCGAAATAGCTGCAGGTTACCAGCAAACCCTACCGAGCAGTGAGCCCGGCATGATTGCGAACTGGGTTTTCGACAACCTTTCTGTCGATGGCGTGATAACAGAAACGGTGAGTGGCAATAATCTAACCGAACAACATGTTTCTGGCGGCGGCTTTACTGCAAGCTCACCCAGCCTGGATCTTTTGGTTGCCGATGACGCCGCTAACAGCACCGTAGTCGGTACGCTTGCAGCGCTGGACGCCAACGAAGGCGATATACACGCTTTTACGCTACAAAACGATGCCGGCGGCAGGTTTGCGATTGATGCAAACACCGGGGAGATTAGCGTTGCTGACGAATCCTTGCTTGATTTCGCAACGAATGCATCCCATGACATTACCGTTAGAGCCACGGACCTGGGTGGATTAACTTACGATGAAGTTGTAACGATAAATGTATACGACGGAAATTTAGCACCCACGACCTCAGGTATATCCAATTTTTCTGTACCGGAAGATACTGGCGTATCAACTATAAGCTTACATGCGATATTTGAAGATGCCGAGGACCTGGATAGCGAACTGACTTACACGATTGAGCAAAATACGAACCCGGGCCTGTTTGATTCAGCCGTTATCAACGCCTCCGATGTATTTGTGCTGAACTATGCAGACGACCAGAATGGATTTTCCGATTTCACCATTCGAGCGACCGACACCGGTGGTAACTACGTAGAAACCTCGTTTCGCGTAACGGTAGATCCGGTTAACGATGACCCAACATTGGACAACGCCATTGCCGACCAGCCCGCGACTGAAGACAGCGCGTTTAGCTTTACCTTTAACGCGAACACTTTTGGTGATGTCGATAGTGGCGATACGCTGACTTATTCCGCAACCCTATCCGGCGGCGGCGCGCTGCCCGGCTGGTTAAGCTTCGACCCCAACACCCGCACCTTTAGCGGCACACCGCTGAACGCCGATGTGGGCACCGTGTCTATTGAAGTGACTGCCGATGATGGCAACGCAGGCACACCCGCCACCGATACTTTCGATATCGTTGTCGCAAACGCTAATGACGCACCGGTTGCGGGCGACGACCACCTCGGGCTGAATTTTGACGGCGTCGACGACTTCGTTGTAATTGCCGATAGCGCCAGCCTGACCATGACCAATACCATGACGATGGAAGCCTGGATTACCGCCGAGCCATCTGACAACCTGAATCGAATGATCATTAACAAGGAGGGCGAATACGAACTTTCAATTTTCCCTGACGGCTCACTTAACTGGGCCTTCGCCAACACCGACCCGGGTTGGGCCTGGCATGATACGGGGGTTGATATTGTAGATGGCGTGCGTACGCATATCGCTGTGACTTACGACAATGGTACGGTATCTACTTTTGTAGACGGCACCTTGGTTGACACTTACAGTGGTACCGGCGCCATTGGTGACGCTTACCCGGTGCTGGAAGACCTACTCATTGGTGGCCGGCTGAATAGTCCAGCCGACCAGTATTTTGTAGGCAATATTGATGACGTGCGTATCTGGAACATCGCGCGCACACAGCTTGAAATTTCTTCAAACTTGAACAATGTGTTGTCTGGCTCGGAAACCGGGCTGTCCGGGTACTGGCGTTTGAATGAAGGTAGCGGCACGACTGCCTTTGATCTGACAGCTAATGGCAATAACGGTACGCTAACCGATGGCGCTGGAACCGGCGCGCCTACTTGGGCTGGATACGCCACCGACCAGAACACGACATTTAACATTGCAGCCTTAAACGGGCTGCTGGCCAATGATACTGACCCAGATGGCGATACCTTAAGCGTTGCGCAGGTTAACGGCAGCGCATTGAATGTTGGCTCAGCGCTTACGTTGCCCTCTGGCGCGCAGATAACCGTGGATAACACTGGCGCATTTACCTATAACCCGATGGGCGCGCTGGACTATCTTGATGCGAGCGAAGAATTCACGGATAGCTTTACCTACCAGGTAAGTGACGGCAACGGCGGCTTCGATACTGCGAACGTATATGTGGTGGTAAGCGGCGCCGAGGATGCACCGACGGTCGACAACTCGATCGCCAACCAGGCCGCCACCGAAGATTCTGCGTTCAGCTTTACGTTTAACGCCAACACCTTCGGCGATGTCGATACCAGCGATACGCTGACCTATACCGCCACCTTGTCCGGCGGCGGCGCGCTGCCCGGCTGGCTGACCTTTAATGCCGGCACCCGCACCTTCAGCGGCACACCGTTAAATGCCGATGTCGGTACCGTCTCCATCGACGTGACTGCCGACGATGGCAGCAGCACCATCACCGACACGTTCGACATCGTTGTCGCAAACGACAACGATGACCCGACCCTCGACAACGCGATTGCCGACCAGGCCGCTACCGAAGACAGTGCGTTTAGCTTTACCTTCAACGCCAACACCTTTGGCGATGTCGATGTTGGCGATACGCTGACTTACTCGGCTACGCTTTCCGGTGGCGGCGCCCTGCCCGGCTGGTTGAGCTTCGATCCCAACACCCGCACCTTCAGCGGCACACCGCTTAACGCGGATGTGGGCACGATTTCTATTGAGATTACTGCCGACGATGGTAATGGCGGCACGCCCGCAACGGATACCTTTGATATCGTTGTTGCTAACAGTAACGACGACCCAACGCTTGACAACGCGATTGCCGACCAGGCCGCCACCGAAGACAGTGCGTTTAGCTTTACCTTCAACGCCAACACTTTTGGCGATGTCGATGCCGGCGATACGCTGACTTACTCAGCGACGCTTTCCGGCGGCGGTGCCCTGCCCGGCTGGCTAAGCTTTACCCCCGGCACCCGCACCTTTAGTGGCACACCGCTCAACGCAGACGTCGGCACAATATCCATTGAAGTCACCGCGGATGATGGCAACGGTGGCACGCCTGCTACCGATACCTTTGACATCGTTATATCGAATACCCCCGATGCGCCAACTTTTGGCGGCACCAACACAGGTAGCGTAACCGAAGACGTCGATCCCGACACCGACGGCCTGCTGGAAGTGAACAATACCGTCACCGTGAGTGACCCCGACGTGGGCGAGTCATCGTTCATCGCCGAGACCGTGGTCGGCACCTACGGCAGTATTACGATTGATGCCGCCGGCAACTGGGCCTACGAAGCGGACAACACCCAGGCCGCGATACAAAGCCTGGATATGGGCGAGTCGATTACCGACACCATCGCGGTGCGCAGCTTCGATAACACCAGCCACAATATTGTTATCACCATTAATGGTGCAGAAGATGCGCCAACCGTCGATAACCCGATTCCTGATCAAAGCACCGCCGAAGATAGTGTCTATAACTACACTTTCAACGCGAATGTGTTTGGCGATGTGGATAGCTCGGACAGCTTCAACTATTCGGCACAATTGCAAGGTGGCGGCGCGCTACCTTCTTGGTTGGTGTTTAGCGACGCCACCCGAACGTTTGCCGGCACGCCGCTTAACGCGGACGTTGGCTTTATCGACATTGAGGTCATCGCTGACGACGGCAGCTCAACCATTTCGGATGTATTCAGACTGACGATCACCAATACCGACGACGCGCCGACGATTGGTGGCACGGACACGGGCAGCGTAACTGAAGACATTGACCCCGACACCGACGGCCTGCTGGAGGTGAACGATGCGTTAACCATTAGCGACCCGGATACAGGCGAATCCAGCTTCGTTGCCGAGACGATCAACGGCACCTATGGCGACCTGGTGATTGATGCTGCCGGTAACTGGAGCTACAGTGCTGACAATACCCAAAACGCGGTTCAGAGTCTTGATGTTACCGAGTTCGTAACCGATACATTAACCGTTACCACTGCCGACGGCACCACACACGACATCGTTATTACTATCAATGGCGCCGAAGATGCACCTGTAGTCGGCGGGCCGAACACCGGCACAGTAGCGGAAGATGGCACACAAACCGCCAGTGATACACTCACCATTACCGACACCGACACCAACGACAACCCGGTTAGCTTTAATGACCAAACGCCAATAAATGGCACCGGCGGCTACGGCGACTTTGAAATTGCGTCCAACACCTGGACCTATACGCTCAATAACACGCACGCCGCGGTGCAAGGCCTGGACGTTGGCGAAACACTAACCGACAGCTACACCTTCACCGCCTCTGATGGTTCTAGCCGAACGGTTACCATTACCATTGATGGCGCCGAAGACGCACCAACTGTTGACAACGCTATTGCGGACCAGAGTGCCACGGAGGACCTCGCGTATAGCTTCACATTTAATGCCAACACCTTTGGCGATGTGGATACCAGCGATACGTTAACTTACTCCGCACAGCTCAATGGTGGCGGCGCGCTGCCGGCCTGGCTGAGCTTTGACGCCGGCACGCGCACTTTCAGTGGCACGCCATCAAATGCTGATGTTGGCAGCATATCGATCGACGTGATTGCCGATGATGGCAGCAGCACAATCACCGATACTTTCGATCTGACTGTTGTTAATACCAACGACGCGCCAACGATTGGCGGCACTGATACTGGCGCTGTTACCGAAGATGTTGACCCCGACACCGACGGGCTGCTGGAAGTTAACGCCGCGCTTACCATCAGCGATCCGGATGTTGGCGAATCCTACTTTGTAGCCGAAACCATCAACGGTGCTTATGGCGACCTGGTAATCGATAGCGCCGGTAACTGGAGCTACAGCGCAGACAATACGCAAAACGCGATCCAAAGCCTTGATGCCAGTGAATCTACAACCGATACGATTGCGGTTACCACTGCAGATGGCTATACACACAATGTTGTGATCACCATTAATGGCGCAGAAGATGCGCCTGTTGTTGGCGGCCCTAACACTGGCAGCGTGGCAGAAGATGGCACCCAAACTGCCAGTGATACGCTCACCATTACCGACGCTGACACCAACGACAACCCGGTTAGCTTTAATGACCAAACCCCAATAAATGGCACCGGCGGCTACGGCGACTTTGAAATTACCTCCAACACCTGGACCTATACGCTTAATAACACGCACGCCGCCGTACAGAGCCTGGATGTTGGCGAAACACTTAACGATAGTTATACGTTTGCGGCATCTGACGGCTCAACACGCACAGTCACTATTACTATTGATGGTGCTGAAGACGCACCCACCGCTGCAGACAACACGATTGCCGTGGAACAACTGTCATCGCACACCTTTGCTGCGACGGACTTTTTGTTCTCCGATATAGACGGTGACAGCATGTCGGCTGTCAGGATCACCGCGCTGGAAAGCAAGGGTGACCTAACACTAAACGGCAGCGATGTAACACTTAACCAATTAGTTGCGCGCGCCGATATAGACGCAGGCCTGTTGGTTTGGACGCCAGAACCCACCGGCACCGGTGATGCCTACGCCAACCTCGGATTTTCAGTTAACGATGGCAGCCTGGAAAGCGCCAGCCATAACATTGCCTTTAATGTTGATCCCGTAGATTTGTCGGACCCCGATCCAGATCCAGATCCGGACCCCGATCCAGGCCCCGATCTGGATGACAACAGCAAGGACCCCGACCCGGATAGCGAACCTGACAACCCGCCTATCAACGAAACAGTGGCACCCGATCCTGAAACAGACGAGCCCGATCGTGTGGTAACCGGCGCTCTAGATGTAGAAATCGACAATGATATTAATACCTCAACGCTGGAGGATTTTGCATCGGTTTTGAACGTAGTCCGCGACACCGATGAAAGCAAACAGACGCGTGAGATACCGTTGAAGTTTGTTGACCTTAACAACCTTGATATTGCGAACTACCAGATTGAAGAGTTGGAACTGCTTCAACAGTACAACCTTATCGACAACGATTCTTTTATCAACGCACTCGATGATTTTGCCGATCAACTGAACAAGGCCGGTGAGCAGGAGCAAGCAACATACTCACTTGGCGCTGAAACTCGCCTGGGCATTGCGATTAGCCTATCCGCCGGTTTTGTTAGCTGGGCACTGCGCGCCGGTTCGCTACTGGCCAGCATGTTCTCGGTAATGCCGCTGTGGAAGCAGCTCGATCCACTGCCGATTGTTGGCACTAAAGATGAAGAAGACCAAATGGCGAGCACCGAAACTAACGATGATGATGACGCCACGCAAAGTGAAGACGGGGCTGAGCCACAGCAACAAAACCGGCAAGGCCAGAGTAATGCCGTTGAGGACCTATTCAGAGGGGGGCGCTAGCCGAACAGCAGCGCAAATACAATGCAGAAATTTCTAAATTCGCCGCTTACGCGCATCAGCATTGGCCTAACCATGCTAACGCTGAGTATTGTGCTAATAGCCGACCTGCTGGGTCTTGTTCCCAACCCGAAAACTTCCGAGTTAGAAGCGCGGAAGACGATTGCGGAAACACTCGCCGTGCAAGTATCTCAGAACCTCTCCAGCGAACAGTTATTAAAGGCACAGCAATTGATACGTGCGCTTGTTGAACGCAACGAAGCGGTGCTTTCCGCGGGTGTTCGAAAGGGTAAAAATGGTGGGCTGATTGCGTTTGGCGAGCACCGCGACAAATGGAAACTGCGCGTAGGCGATGATTCAACCGCAGAGCAAGTGCGCGTGCCGATTTTTAAAGATAAGAAAATGTGGGGCAGCGTTGAAATCGTTTTCGATAAGCTCGGCGCGAAAAAAGGCATGGGTGGCGGGCTGATGCTGCTGCTTTTCTATATCCTGATAACAGGATTTATGGCCTATCGATTTTTCCTTAAGCGCGCCTTACAGGAATTAAATCCGGATGCCGTTATTCCAGAACGCGTGAGCTCAGCACTCGATACCCTGGCAGAAGGTCTGCTAATTATCGATGAAAACGGCATGATTGTTTTCAGTAACAAATCCTTCGCCGAGAAAACAGGCCTGGGCACACAAAACCTGATGGGTAAATCTTCCTCCGACCTGGAATGGACCATTAGCAGTGGGGTTTACAGCCGCGTCAACCTGCCCTGGCTTTCGGTTTTAGAGGGACACAGCTTACCAGAAGATGTGCAAATAAAGCTTACCACCGCCAAGCAGGAGACCCTGACTTTCGCAATTAATGCCTCCCCGGTGATGGGTAGCGAGGACAAAGTGCGCGGCGTGTTGGTGACGTTCGATGATATCAGTGAAATGGAGCGTAAGAATGCAGAGCTCGAACGTACCAACGCCAAGCTCAAGCAAAGAGAGCAGGAAATTAACCGCCAAAATGAAGAATTACAATTTTTGGCCACGCGCGATCCGCTCACTAATACGCTAAACCGCCGTTCATTTTTCCAGGGCCTGGATTTACTTTTCGCCGATTCAAAAGTCATGAATCGCAATATATGCTGCATCATGGTTGATATTGACCACTTCAAACAGGTCAACGATAACTACGGGCACGCGGTGGGCGACACAGTAATTAAATGCCTGGGCAAGGTACTCCTTGAAAATGCGCGCGCCAATGATTTGGTAGGTCGCTATGGTGGTGAAGAATTTTGCATTATCCTGCCGGGTACCGAACTGCCCAAGGCGGCGCAAATTGCCGAGCGCATCCGCTTGCAGGTTGCCGCGCTGGCCGAGTTTGAACCGGAAGACAAACTGCGTATTACCTCAAGCTTTGGTATTAGCGACCTGTCGCAGAAGCCAAAGAATCCCTCGGAACTCGTCGATTTTGCCGACCAGGGGCTTTACTACGCAAAAGAAAATGGTCGCGACCAGGTTGCCGTTAGCTCTTGCCTGGAATCGCCAAGACAAGACATTTTGCACGCGTTGAGCGAGCCGTTTGCAGAGGATATAGAAACGGGCGGGCTTGAAGCTAACGATGCGCCAGGCCAGCCTAAGGAATCGAAAGCACTATCTACTAATCCGCCTGGTTCGGCTGAGACAAGTGGCGCTACCCCGCCCCCAATGTCCGACAGCCCGGAATATGGCCAGAGCCTGCTCGATAGCAGGGCACTAATCTCAGATCGTATTGACCAGGCCCTGAAACATGGCGAACGCCAGGGCACCCTGGTTGCTGTGCTTGCGATGAATGTTGGCTCGCTGCAAAAAGTTAACGATACGCTGGGTTACCGGGTGGGCGAACGTTTTATTGAGGCAGTCGTTCATCGATTACAGAAAACGCTGCGCACTACCGATACCGTGCTTCGCAGCAACTCCAAAGAAGAAATGCTATTCAGTGTTGCGCGGTCTGGCAACGACGAACTGGTACTCGTGCTAACAGACCTGGATAGCAAATCGACCATCAGCGGCATATTGCAGCGCATACAACATATTTTTACCGACCCGGTTGAAGCGGGCAGTATGGAATTCTTTCTGGATCTGCATTTGGGTATTAGTGTATCGCCTGATGACGGCCAGTCTTCCAGTGAATTGCTGCAAAACGCAAGTAGCGCAATGCACAAATTGATTGCTGATGAAGACCACAACTACTTCAAGTTCTTTGACCAGCAAGTTAACGAGCAATTGGTTAAACAAATGCAGCTTGAATCGGAGTTGCACCGTGCCATTGAACGTGAAGAGCTCGCAATTTATTACCAGCCCAAAGTCAATTTGAAAAGCGGCGCCATTACAGGATTTGAAGCTTTGCTACGCTGGCATCATCCGAAGCTCGGCACCATTATGCCCGATGAGTTCATTCCACTAGCCGAGCAGGCTGGCATGATTGGTGCCATCGGGCAGTGGGTGCTTCGCAATGCCTGCCTGCAAACGAAATGCTGGCACGAGATGGGTTACACAGGCCTAAGCATTGCGGTAAACGTATCGCCGGTGGAATTCAGGGACAAGCAACTGGCAAGCAATACCGTCAACATTATCCAGTCTTCCGGCATCGCTGCGGAATTGGTTGAACTTGAAATTACCGAAACCGCGATGATCCAGGACATCAATGTTGCGAAACGCATCGTTGAAGAAATGGTTGCAGGTGGTGTGATTATCTCGCTAGATGATTTCGGCGTCGGCTATTCTTCGCTAAGTTACCTGCAAAGCTTCCCACTGCACCGGGTCAAGATTGACCGCTCGTTTATCCAGAACTTCCTGGAGAATTCTCAAGACGCCGAGATCGTTAGCGCCATTGTGGCGATGAGCCACAGCCTTGGGCTGGGAATTATCGCCGAGGGCGTAGAGACCGAAGAGCACCTTCGGTTCCTGCAGGATCTTAGCTGCGACCAGGCCCAAGGCTACCTTATCAGCAAACCCATGCCGCACGACAAGGTGCCCGAATTCCTCGATGGCGAGGCGAAGATCCGCCACATGGTGGTCGACGGTCGCCAGGACAGCAATGTGCTGACGCTGCGCCAAACCAACAATATGATTGGCGTGCTCAACGACTTCAGCCCCGCCGTGGGCCAGTAAAACCATAGGGACAGTTTACTTTTGCGCTACGCAAAAAAGTAAACTGTCCCCGTGGGCATTCTGCATCGAACTTCCTTACACATTCCCTAACTTCTAAAAACGGCGTTTTCCACAAACGATTGAAACCAAAACGATCCACACTCGTTGGCCCAGTTATTGCTTTTAATTAGCGATTGTAATAACTAAGCAGCGTTTGTAATAATTGGAGCGACTGATTAATTTATAGCCAGAATTAAAAATTTTTTTGTTGGATAATTCGCCGCCAGCCCAATTAATAAACAATTTTTTAAAGAGCCGTAGGTTACGCGAGGGAGCGACCCACCATGAAAAAACCCACACTAAAACTACTGATGATGACGAGCCTGCTCGCTGGTGCCTATGCGCCAATAGCGCTCGCTACCAAGCAGTGCGAGCCATTTGAAAAACAGGTAAGCGTTGATGGCGGCGCTACCTGGTCTGATGCCGATGATTTGGCCTCTGCACCAACGGCCGCTGCCGGTGCAGATATTGAGTATCGCTTTGTGCTTAACAACTGCGATCCCAGTAAAATTTGCTATGACACTCGCATATCAGACCCTGTACTCGGCTTGCCCGAAACCCTGGTTGGCGATGGCGTTATAGAGCCAAATTCACAAGTTATCGTAACGAGTTTGAACGAGGGCTTTGAGAAGCTCTTTCAACCTAATTTCTGCACCAAAGAATTTATCGAAAATATCGCTACGGAAAAAACGCGATTGGACGGCTCCCCGGAAGAAGAATTTTCCGATCCGGCGTTTGTTAAATGTGACGAGCCACCCAAGGCCCGCCTTGGCGATCGCGTTTGGGAAGACCTGAATGGCAACGGCAGGCAAGATGATGGTGAGCCTGGCATTCCCGGTGTACCTGTCGACCTGTTCTCACCAGGCGATGACGGCATCTGCGATTCAGGCGATGCTAACGAAAACCTGGTGGACAATACCAACAGCAACGGCGATGGCTTCTATTTCTTTGAAAACCTCGACGCCGGCGATTACTGCGTTAAATTCCCGGACCCAGCGGTAGCGCTTAATTGCCCGGTTGACCAGGACGCAAGCTACACCATTAAAGAAGCGGGTGGCGCAACGGCCGATGACGATAGCAACGCCAACCCTAACGGTAGCAGCGATGTTGTAGGCTTGCCCGCCGGTGGTGAGGATTTGTCTATCGATGCTGGCCTGTTCTGTTCAGTATCGTTGGGCGACACGCTTTGGCACGACAGCAATCGCGATGGTATTCAAGATGACCTGAACCAGACAGGCGGCGAGCAAGGTATAAATGGCGTTGATGTCATGCTGCTCGACTGCGACTCACTGCCGATCGGTAGCACTACAACTACCGGCCCTGCGCCTGCAGGTGTGGCGGCGCCACAGGTAGAAGGTGGCGCAGGCTGGTATGAGTTCTCTGGCCTGGTACCCGGTTGCTATAGCGTTATGTTTGTCAAGCCGGACGGCTTCGAATTCAGCCCTGCAGACCAGGCTGGCGATACCCTTGATAGCGACGTGAATGTTAATGGCAAGTCTAATCCTGTCATCCTGACCTCAGGCGAAAGTAATCCAACCATTGATGCTGGCGTTAACAAGCCTGTATCGGGTTTGGGTGATTTCGTGTTTGAAGACCTTAATGCCGACGGCATCCAGGACGACGACGAACCGGGTATCCCGAACGTAAGCGTCGAGCTGTTGCTGCCAGGCGGTGATGGCGACTGTAATACCGGCGATGAAATCAGCACAGGTATGTTCGAGACCACCGATTCGATGGGTGCCTACGCCTTTAATGGTCTGGACGAAGGCCGCTACTGTGTATCGTTCAACAATAAAGGCGACCTTAACTGCAACGCCGGTGATTTCTTACTGGGCGACCCGCAGTTCAGTCCTGCACTGCAAGGCGACGCAGCGAATGACAGCAATGCGGATCCTATGGGCAAGACAGGCAATATCGATTTGCCCGCCGATACCTTTGACCCAACTATCGATGCAGGTATTTACTGCCCCGCGAAATTGGGTAATCGCGTTTGGGAAGACGCGAATGGCAACGGCCTGCAAGATGACGGCGAAGCCGATATAGCAGGTGTAATGGCCAAGCTGATTGACTGCGGCCCGGATATGCAAGCGGGAACTGCTGACGATATCGATACGCTTGAAAAACGCACTACCGACGGTATGGGTATGTACATGTTCGGCGGCGAGATTAATTACGCGCTAGAGCCGGGCAAGTACTTTGTGCAATTTATGGATCCCGATGGTCGTGATTTCACAACGCCCGGCGTTGGTCCCGATGACGTGGACAGTGATTGTCGAGTTACGAGCACTGACAACAGCTGTGTTGCGCTAACATCTGGCGGCGTCAATCTCGATGTGGATTGCGGCCTGTTACCACCACCACCAGCCGATTGTGGCCTGAGCATCGACAAGCGCTGCCGCATTGATACACCGCCGGCACCGTCTTTCGAAGGCAGCTGTAAAGGCAAGATCCAGGAGCTTTCGTTAACCTGGAACGGCCCGGACGGCGTTGCTATCTCCGGCGTAGATACCACCACCGTGAGCCAGGGCACGGTGAACAATGGCGACACGATCACTATGTTCAGCAACAACGCTGGCCAAAATGACGTATTCATTGAACTCAGTGGGCCCGTATCGGGTCGCTCGGTTTTCCACTTGTCGTGCTCCGATGACGACATGGACGCAGACACCGACACCGACGACGTCCAACCGCAGGTGTCGCCTGCCGGCCAGGACTGTGGCAAAACCCAGGGTAACGGCAAGAGCAATGACGACGAGTTCGTCAACAGCTGGCTGCTAGACGGTATGGTAGATGCGGAAGGCAAAGTGCTTGCCTGCTCACCACCAGAACCCGTTGCTGGCGACCAAAGCTGTTCGTTCGAGCAAAGTTCTGTGAGCTGTGAAACCCACGGCAAGCCTGAGCGCTTGACCCTGCGCTATCTTGGTAACGGCCCCGTGGCCAACTGCCTGGACAACGCAGCCAGCCGCGCCGACGAAAAGCCGCCCATCTGTGAGGGTAACGTTCCAGCTGGCGCCACGGTTGATATCGCGCTTGAGAGTGGCGATGCAACGAAAACCACGGTTGCGCCAGGTGAAACCTTCGATATAACCGGTTACAGCTCGCAAACCGAATTGCTGCTGACTGGCGGCGGTGGCGAAGAGTTCGTCTCTTTCCACACCTCGTGTTCTGCACCGCTACAAACCGGCGATATCTTCGGTAACCTCGAACTGGTAGGTTTGGACGGACAGCGCTCTACCGCTACCGTTACTTACGAATATGAGGTGATGAACAGCGGCGACGCACTCACCAATGTAATCGTAAGCGACAACCTGCTGGGCACCATCGGTACACTTTCACTGGCCGCTGGTGCAAACGATACGCTTACCGCCACTGCAGAAATTGGTGAGACGACTACCAATGTTGGCTCTGCTACCGGCACATTGCCTAATGGTGAGAGCTGTGCAGCCGAGCCCGATTCGGTAACGGTAGAAGCGGTTAAACCAACCTGTCGTGTAACGCTGGAGCTGAAGGAAATCAAGGATGACGAAATCAAGTTCAAGGTTCGCAACACTGGCGACATCACCGCGACGATCGAGAGCGTCACGCTGGACTTCCCCGCTGGATACGAAGCCATCAAGGAAGTGAAGTTTGAAGGCGACATGTTCAAGGCGGACGATAGCGACAACTATCCTGACGGCGTGCCTTCAGGCACCACGCTTGGCGAAAGCGACTGGACCAAAGCTGAACTCAAGGGGCGCCAGGTGAAAGCTGATGACAACGAAGAGCTGAAGTTCAAGTTCACTGAGAAGCATAAAGATGCTGATATCAGCGACTTCGGATTGACTGTACAGTTTGCAGAAGGATGTGAACTGGAGCTGGAACAATAACAGCTTAGTAAAATGTCCCACAAAAAAGGCCCGCATGATGCGGGCCTTTTTTGTTTGGTACAACCGACCCTGAAAATATCCTAGCGCCACCGATTTCAGCCAGATATCATCCGCAGCGTTTTATTGATTGAAAGATTAATTAGATCGCGGAGATTGGTGTGGCTTTAGGTCATGCCCTGCCAAAATTTTTGTAAACTTGCCGACTCTCAGTCAGACCTTCCAACAACGGGCATTCCCATGAAAAAATTACCACACACACATTTAGCCACGCTTCAACTCGTAGTTGATTTTGGGGCCATCATCTCTATTGGAGAAACACCGGCTGGTATACGCCGTATCGCACCGGTCACGTCCGGTAATTTTTTTGGTGAGAGACTAAATGGCACGGTGCTACCCGGCGCAGACTGGGTAATAAATCGACCCGATGGCGTCATGATAATTGATGTACGCTTGCTTCTGAAAACTGATGATTCGGCGTTTATATATCTAACGTACCAAGGTAGGTTCCTGGCTGGGCCGGAAGCAATGTCGCGCATGCGCGAAGGGTTGGTGCTCGATCCCGAAGAATACTCTATTGCAATGAATGCGCGTTTTGAAAGCGGCGACGAAAAGTATAAGTGGTTAAACGATGTTGTTGCCGTGGGTACTGGAGAGCAAACTGCGAGTGGCCCGATTTATACCATTTACCAGATTGAGTAACAGGTTTCATCGATTCGCAAATTGAGTGGCTGCTGGTTTCCTGACTCTCATCTAGATCATCCGACTATGGGACTTCTGCTTTGGCCTGTTTCGGCCAGACGCTCTCGTGAGGATTTCGGTCTTAGGTGTTGTTAATGGTCGCAATACGCCTAGCAGCGGTCAATCAGTGAAACGGCTAAATAACCAAGCGGCCGCACCAGCGCGCCTTCGGCGCTGGACATTCTTTTCGTGCCGGTGTGGCGGGCGTTATAAGCCGTTGAACCTTTGGTTTGCTGAACAGTGGCTACACTAACCCCATTAGCTCAACAACGCCATGACGATGCCCTGCGGTATAACCGCCATCCACTACCAAGTTGTGGCCTGTAATATAAGATGCATCATCTGACGCAAGAAACAGTGCCGCTCCAGCAACTTCTTCGGCTTTGCCTAGGCGACCCACTTTAGTTTCACGCACCACATCGGCCTTAAACTCTGGCATGGCTCCCATAATCGAATTCAACATTGGCGTATCAATAAAACCTGGGCAAATTACGTTACTACGAATGCCCATACGACCATAGTCAATAGCCACATTTTTGCTCAGTAGAACGACACCACCCTTTGAAGCATTGTAGGCACTACCACCTTCAGTACCATTAATCCCCTCAACACTGGAAATGGTAATGATACTACCGCTGCGCTGAGCCATCATGGTATCTAGTACAGACTTGATCGATAGATATGTACCTTTCAGGTTGATGTCGATAACTCTATCCCAGGCCTCATCCTCAATCATGCTAACGGGGCCACCGTCACCGATACCGGCAGCAGTGACGAGAATATCAATCCGACCATGTTTCTCTACCGCCTGTTGCGCCACTTCCCGTTGCGCATCAGCGTGGGTTACATCCAGTGTTCTAAACCAGCTTTCTGGGGAAAAATCCTGAATTGTCTGCCAGTTGCCAGGCTCATTGATATCAGTACCAATTACCACGGCGCCTTCACTAGCGAAGCGTTCTGCACAGGCAAGGCCAATACCAGATGCGGCGCCAGTAATGATTGCTACTTGTCTTTCGAGACGTGCCATATTTTCTCCGGATTTCTAGTTAATAAATTTAAATTGGCGCCCTTGGCACAGCGTAACATCAAGGCCTTAATGAATATCACCTACTATTTATCAATGACATAATTACAATAACTATATAAGCCTCGGTCAATATTATTTTAAATAGTAATTTTATAAAACTTTGGTTAATGTTTTTGTTGCTTCATTAGTAGAGCATGTTCATTTTAAAATTATTGAGACGGGATAAGTTATATCAAATCTGGGAGTTAGAAATGTACCCGCATAACAAGTTACGTAAACGGGAAAAAATGTTACGTACTTCGCTCGATCGCAAAGCGTTAGTGACTGCTTTTAGGCGTATTGCGACTCTTGAGAATAATAAAAAAAACCAAACAGAGCTTTCTCCAAAAGGCAATAACCGCACCTAACTCCTGACATTCAAGCTCGCCATGTGGGCATTTGTCGAACTGCTTGCTTCATATTTTTATTATGTGGATTTTTGAACAAAAATTTAACCAGCGGCAATATTGAAAACTTCTCGCAATAAATAGGCTGTAATGTAGGCTAGTGACGCTGCCACCCCCCCGGTGAAGAGTGTGCGCGCCCCAGATATAAATAAAGGCTTTTCAAGTGCAAAACTTTTTAGCATACCTATAAAAAAGAACATTGTACCAGCAAGAAAAGCACTGATCGCAAATTGTTGATTCATATCCAAAGATGATGCGATGTACGGCAACAACGGAACTGCGCCAACTGCAATGAACGCAAAAAATGTTACTCCAGCAGATAATAAAGGCTTCGGAGCGGCCTTACTAATGCCGTGCTCTTCCAAAAGCATTACTTCAAGCCATATCTTTTTGTCTGCTGTTATTGTGTCTACAATTTTTTCAAGCATCTCCTCTTTAAAGCCTTTGGCTTTAAATATTTGCCTAACTTCTTCTCGCTCACCTTCGGGAATTTCATCAATGTGCCTTTCTTCTGATTGCTTAATGCTGTCGATAAAATCCTGTTCCGCTCTGTTGGACTCATAATTACTTACAGCCATGCTAAAGCCATCAGCAAAAAGGTTTGCGAACCCGAGAATTACTGCTACAGAGGATGGAAAACCAGCCCCGACAGAACCAGAGACTACGGCAAACGTCGTTATACACCCGTCGATTCCTCCCAATACAGCGTCAGAAATATTTTGCCTCTTGGGACCCGCGGATAGGCGCTTGCGAATTATTTCCGGATAATGATCTCTAATGAGATCTTCCTTATGTGCGCTTTTCACTCGAGTGCCTCCATCATTCTCTTGTACGGGCCGCATAACAAACGGCTATAAAGACCGTGTAGTCTGTTTGGAGCCGGTTCGTAGGCTCGCCTTTTTAATTCTTGGCTGGTTGGAATCCGCGTTTTGATGCTTGTGGTCAGCCCCATGGGATACAACCTGGTGGATCGCTTCGATGAAATGTGTAAACTGAACGTATGCCGCATCCTTATCGCTTATCCATTTGAGAACAGGTGAGATGTTTTTTACTGCGAGAATGGACGTTATGGTTATTACTTGTATAAGAAATTCGACAGTTTCTTTTGAAGCCAACAGTTTATTCAAGCGCAGCATGTTTATATTTTCTTCGCGGTATATTTTTTCAAATAATAGCGCTTATTAATCAGAAAAT
This sequence comes from Pseudomonadales bacterium, assembly GCA_013043705.1. Lineage (GTDB taxonomy): Bacteria > Pseudomonadota > Gammaproteobacteria > Pseudomonadales > UBA7434 > UBA7434. The sequence continues at coordinate 3,130 of JABDNS010000026.1, read as the reverse complement.
TTAATATATTCAATTCAGTCGAGAACTGAAAGAACATCGCCTATCTTCGGCCTCGACCCTCCATCGGTGGTGCTAATGCGGGAGAAAGGTCAATAATAAGCTCAGTGCAGTATGCGCTCGTCATGCGGTATTTCATATTGGGATTGTAGAAAACTCACCAGGTCAATCAGTTGGCTGACGGTCATCACTTCGTTATATTTTCGCATCGTTGATTTGCCTTCCGCATCGGTGTGCTGTGGCAAGTAACTTTGCGTTATGCGATGAGATGGATTGATAATTGCGGAGACTAATTCCCCATCAGTTTTTAGGCGCTTCCCGTTGCCACCTAATGCCACTGAAATATTCTGCCCCCCTTTATCAGGTAGCTGCTCGATAGCCGGCAAGCTATGGCAACTGTTGCAACGCATCGTGGTATAGACAAATTCTCCTTGCTTGACCACACCTTGAGGCAAACTAAAGCCGACGGCCGATTGGCGAGTAGTATTACAAGCGGTAAGTGTAACGACTAGCAGATAAAGTAAAGCAAGCGATATGATTCTCATGGTATTCACTGTTCCGTCTGAAAAATGAAAAAGTATACTTATAAAACGATGGCGCGGTGCATTATTTTTTTCAAGTAATTAAAACTACTCAGTTATATTGCAAATTACTGAATTTTCGGAACAGGATAACGAAAAACTAGCAGCTTAAACTTCATTAATAAAAAGACACTTTAGAGAAGACATGCGCTAAAGCGGTACTAACCTACTTACAACAGCCATAAGAAAAAATTGCACCAGCTTTACGAGCAAAAAAAATTGGCACTAAATATCCGCTGCCTATTCTGATCATGCTCAACTTCCGTATTTGTTCTGTTGAAGTCGTTAATAACTAAATAAATGGCTGCGCGCGGCTGTTAGCTGTTATCGGCAAGGCCAATTGAAAAAAACTACTGGTGAGCCAGCGCAATTGAAGCCTATTTTTCGCGCAAAGCACGATTAAAGCTAGACACTAACGGCTCGATAAAATATTCGAACGGGCTGCGTGATTCTGCCAACACCATCACTTCGGCCTGCATTCCTGGATACAGTTTAATCTCGCCATTGGCAATAGCCTCGCTTTCGTCCAACTCCAACCGAGCAAGATAATAGGCGGCGCCGGTCTGGCTGTCGATTAGACGATCAGCAGACACCGCGGTTACAACCGCGGGTATCGGCCGGTTGGTCCGCTGGCTAAACGCAGTGAGGTGAACCTGCGCTTCTAGCCCAGGCTCAACAATATCGATATCGATAGGGTCAACCTGCGCCTCAACGACCAATTTTGCATCGCGCGGAACAATCTCCATCAAGGTATCGCCAGGTGCTATCACGCCGCCTTCAGTAAACACGCTTAAGCCAACGATAGTGCCAGCATGCGGCGCGCGAATCTCCGTACGCGCCAATACATCCCGGGACGCGCTCAGCTGTTCCGTTAGGTCATATATTTCAGATTGCACATCGCGAAGTTGTTGTAAAACTTCGTTGAGTTGCCTGGTCTGCAAACCTTCGATTTCCAGGCGAACCTCGGCGGTATTCTGCCCAATGCGCGCAATCGCTGCCAAATTCTGGCTGCGCTCGCCTTTTAATTCGGCCAATTCGCGCTGTAAAACACGCAAACGGGACTTGTCGATCATGCCGACGCCGTACAGCTTTAGATGACTATCAATCACATCCTGAATCAATGCCAATTGTTCGTCCTGGGTCTTCAACAAATCGTTTAAGCCCGCTTCCTCGGCTTTATACTGGGCGATACGTTGATTCAAAATAGCCGTCTGCTCCTGCATAGAACGGCTTCTCGCCTTAAAAATGTTCTGCTGCGCACTAACCAACTCTGCAATGGGCGCATCTTGCCCCGCAATCAATAAGCTTTCGCTAAATTCGATTTCCTCCAAACCATCACGCTCTGCCGCCAGCCTCGCTTCCCATGCACGTGCCGTAAGATAACGCCCACGAATCAGTTCCAGATTGGCCCTGGCTTGTAAGCTCTCGAGTTCAATTAAAATGTCTCCGCTATTAACCTCGTCGCCATCGCGCACTGCAATCGTTTTGATAATGCCGCCTTCCAGGTGCTGAATGCTCTTGCGTTTACTTTCTACATTGATAACGCCAGACGCGATGGCCGCGCTGTCCAGCTTTGCAAAAACCATCCAGCCGCCTAAACCAATGACAAACGCCAGCAGAACCGCCACACCAAATACTATGGGTCCGGTGGTGTTCATGGCATCATCTTTCTCGGCACTAGCCATGGGATACCTTTGTATCTGCAACCTTGCCACTCATCTTCGCAAGGCGCGTCACTACTTCCGATCGCAATCCAAAATCTGCTACTGTGCCGCCTCGCAACACTAATAGCTTATCGACTATTTGCAAAATACCCTGACGATGCCCGATAACAATACAGGTGACGCCCTGCTGCTTAAGGCTTTGCAATGCGTTCAGCAGGGCCTCTTCGCCCGCCGAATCAAGATTCGCATTCGGCTCATCCAAAACCACAAAACTCGGGTCACCATAAAGCGCCCGGGCTAAAGCTATACGCTGGCGCTCGCCACCCGACAACGCGGTGCCAGCATCGCCAACTTGTGTATCGTAGCCGTTGGCAAAGTGCAGGATCATGTCGTGGCAATTGGCCAGCTTGGCGGCTTTGACAACCAGCTCCGCATCCGGCTCACCAAGGCGTGCAATATTATCCTGGACGGTGCCCGGAAATAGCTCCACATCTTGTGGCAGGTAACCGCAGTGTGGCCCAAGATCGCCTGCGTCCCATTGCGAAACATCCATCCCGTCGAGCCGTATAGAGCCCATACGAGGTCTTAGGTTGCCCAGTAGCAGCCGCGCCAACGTGGTTTTGCCAGAACCCGAGGGTCCAACGATACCAAGCAGGTCACCCGGTTGCAGCGTAAAACGCACCGCCCGTAACACGGGCTCGGGCTGGCCCGGGTGAAAGTAGTTGACGTTGTCCGCAACCAGGCTCGCCTTTGGTCGTGGTAGCGCCATCGAGGATATTTGGGCGGGCATGTTTGATAGCTGCTTTTGTGTTCTGTGATAGGCGTTGCGGGCAGCAATCGCCGATTTCCACGCGCCGATGGCTTGCTCAACCGGCGCCAATGCACGCC
>JABDNS010000022.1 GCA_013043705.1 Pseudomonadales bacterium | reverse complement strand
GAGTTCAAGGTGAGCAAAGTATTGTCTACCGCAATGGACAAAATATTCCTGCTGCACGCCGATCATGAACAGAACGCTTCCACTTCGGCGGTGAGGCTAACCGGCTCATCCGGCGCCAACCCGTTTGCCTGTATTGCCGCAGGTATTGCGGCGCTGTGGGGGCCATCGCATGGTGGTGCCAACGAAGCCGTGCTAAAAATGCTTGAAGAAATTGGCGACGAGTCACGCATCGATGAATATGTCGATCGCGCCAAGGACAAAAACGACCCGTTCCGCCTGATGGGTTTTGGCCATCGCGTGTACAAGAACTTCGATCCGCGCGCCAAGGTTATGAAAGAGACCGCCGATGAAGTGCTGAAAGAACTGGGGATCAGCAATGACCCGCTGTTAAAGATTGCCAAGCGCCTGGAAACCATTGCGCTTGAAGACCCTTATTTTGTCGAGAAAAAACTCTACCCCAACGTGGATTTTTACTCCGGCATCATTTTGAAAGCCATGGGCATCCCAACCAGCATGTTCACGGTAATGTTCGCTGTGGGGCGAACCGTCGGCTGGATCGCGCACTGGAACGAGATGCACTCTGCGCCGTTCAAAATTGGCCGACCGCGACAACTTTACACCGGGCACACTGCCCGCGATTATCCGCACTAAATATTCGCCTGTTCGAATTTTTTCATACTAAAGCGTACCGGAAGCCAACCATGCCAAGTAATGATTCACGGCCCGTTAATCTAGACCTTACCAAGTTCAGCTTCCCCGTCCCGGCCATCGCCTCTATTAGCCACAGGATTGGCGCCGTCGTGTCCTGGGTGGGCATGGGATTTGTTATCTTTGTATTGAATCGCACGCATGGCTCGCCTGAAGGCCAGTTGTGGTTTGAACAGCTAATGGCAAATAATTTCCTCGCGCAGTTCGTTGCCTGGGGTCTGCTATCCTGGTTTGGCTACTACTGCCTGGCAACCTTGAAGCACATTGTGCAGGATTTGGGATACTTGGAAGATTTGCAGGGCGGGCGGCGCATTAGTTGGGCCGTTCTGCTGGGCGGGGGAGTCCTCGCTATTGCAGCAGGGGCTTACATATGGGCGTAAAAGAATGGCTTTTTCAACGCACGAGCAATTTATTGTTCGTGGTTTTCGGGCTGTGCCTGTTAGTTGCGCTGCTGCGCGGTGCTTCCATTGCAAGCCTGGATGAGTGGCTCGCCGGAGGCTCAAGCCGCATATTTCTTATCGTGGTTTGGGTGTTCGCTTGTTTCAACTCGGTACTTGCCGGCTGGCAAATTGCCGGTGACTACGCCCCCAAGGTGGGCTTAAGCGTAAATTTGGTGAGCGGCATCATTGCGCTGGTATCGCTGGCATTCCTGGTACTGGGCTTGCAAATCATCCTTTAGCGGCATGCGCGCGGCGTAGCCCGCGCTGCCAATAAGGACATCACAAATTCATTTTTACCAGCTCAATGCTGTCGGCCGATACGCCAACCACCGGTGCAAGATAGCCTTTGAGTTCATCTTCAGAAGCAAAATGCCGCGCCTGGTCGTATTGACCCTTAAACATATTCCCTGAATCGTCTTTGATTCTGGCCAACTGGAATTTCAAACCGTCATTGCCGCGACCGCGGATCGGATAATATTCGATCTTCATTATTTAGCGCTTGTCCAACCTTGAAGTAAATAGATTTCGGATTTGATTAAAAGCATGTAAATCGCTTTGCGCGCAGCGCAAGCACTGCGATAGGCGCCTAGACTATCACTTTCGCTGGTTCAATTCACCGCTCATAGCCGCCAGCGCAACGAACTTTGAAACAAGCGGGGCTGCGGCCAGCAAAATACTGCAGCATCACCGCCCCCAATGCGAAACAGATTGAGCCATCATGCATAGCAATAGCCAACAACCAGAAAAGCCCGACTCAAGCTACGACGCCATTATTGTGGGTGGAGGCATACAGGGCAGCGGCTGCGCGCAGGCCTTGGCAGCGCGCGGTTTTTCGGTGCTATTGCTTGAAAAAAACAAGTTGGGCACCGGCACCTCCCGGCGCTCCAGCAAACTCATTCATGGCGGCCTACGCTATCTGGAAACCGCGCAATTTACGCTGGTGCGCAAATCGTTAAACGAGCGCGCCTTGCTTTGTGAGCTAGCTCCCGAGCTGGTCGAGCTCAAACCGTTTTACCTGCCAATTTACAAAGGCTACCGGGTGGGACCACTGAAAATGTGGGCCGGGCTCGCGCTGTATAGCTTGCTGGGCAGTTTGCGCCGCGATGCGCGCTTCAAGCGCGTACCAAAGGCACAGTGGGCGTCGCTGCCGGGGCTGAAACAGCAAGGCCTGCGCTGCGTTTACCAATACTATGATGCACAGACCGATGACCAACTTCTAACCCGCGCCGTTGCCCGATCCGCTCAGGGCCTTGGCGCACAAATTTACGAAGCAGCCACCTTCCACAAGGCAACGCAAGCCGACGATGGCATGGTCGATGTCAGTTACAGCCAGCAAGCAGAACCTGGCGATGCGGCTGCGGGCGGGCAAAGCGTTGACCGAACGGCGCGTTGCAAATTATTGATAAATGCGGCCGGCCCTTGGGTTGCCGCGGTACAAGAGAAAATGCCGTTCGCAATGCAAGGCCCCGATATCGCGCTGGTGCAGGGCGCGCATATCGAGCTGGATAAACCCATATCGGAAGGCATTTTTTATGTAGAAAGCCCGGACGATGCGCGCGCGGTTTTTATTATGCCGTGGCAGGGCCGAACCATGGTTGGCACCACCGAAAGGCGCCACCAGGGCGACCCCGCGGATAGCCGTGCCAGCGATGATGAAGTGGCTTACCTGCAGCGTACGCTGCTGCACTACTTTCCCGATTACCAGGGCAAGCTGGTAGACCAGTGGGCGGGGCTGCGCGTACTGCCACAACCAGAGCTGCACGCAGCCGCAGCCAAGCGCCCGTTTTCGCGCCAGGCCAGGGACACCGTTGTGCATTGCGATAATGATGATGCGCCACGCGCGATCTCTCTGTACGGCGGCAAGCTTACAGCGTATCGGGTAACGGCGAGAAAGGTCATGCGCTTGGCTAGCAAAACGCTTGGCGAAGGTGAGCGCGATATCGATACCGACAGTCTGCCATTGATGCGCGAGTAATGCGCTAGCATCGAAGTGCCAGCCAGGCTGGCCAGCTGCGCGCAGGATTAACGTGTCGGCTTTGCAGCAAACGGGTTATAGTTTGGCCCTGGACGCACCACCCTGTGCGCCGTGCCCTGCAAAATTGCCGCAGCGCATTTATCCGCAATCCACTTATGCCTAATTGAGCATCGCCTTGACCACCAAAATTAAGCCCCGTCGCATCCTCGTTACCAGTGCACTGCCCTACGCCAACGGCCCGCTGCATCTCGGCCACCTGCTCGAGCATATCCAAACCGATATCTGGGCGCGCTTCCAGCGCTTGCGCGGACACGAGTGTCACTACGTATGCGCCGACGACACCCATGGCACCCCGATCATGCTCAAAGCGCAGGAGCTGGGCGTGTCACCAGAGGCATTGATTGCGCAAGTACACGGCGAACACCTGGCCGACCTGCAAGGCTTCAATATTAGCCACGACAATTACTACACCACGCACAGTGAAGAAAATCGCGCGCACGCCAGCAGCATATACCTGAAACTTAAACAGCGCGGCTATATTGCCGAGCGCAGCATTGTGCAGGCTTTCGACCCGGAGAAAAAACTTTTCCTTGCCGACCGCTATGTAAAAGGTAGCTGTCCGCGCTGCGATGCGAGCGACCAGTACGGCGATAATTGCGAAGTTTGCGGTGCCACCTACGCGCCTACCGACCTGAAAAACCCGATTTCCATACTGTCTGGTGCGACCCCGGTAGAAAAGGAATCACTGCACTATTTTTTCAAGCTGCCTGAATTCACCGATTTCATAAAAGAATGGCTTGGCAATGAAAATTTGCAGCCGGCGGTGCGCAACAAACTGGGCGAGTGGCTTGAATCAGGCTTGCAAGAATGGGATATAAGCCGCGACGCGCCCTACTTTGGCTTCGAGATTCCCGATGCACCCGGCAAATATTTTTATGTTTGGCTAGACGCGCCGATTGGCTACATGGCCAGCTTCGAAAATTATTGCCAGCGAGTCGGGCTCGATTTCGACGAATTCTGGGATCGCGACGCCGCCGCCAGTGCCGGCACCGAGCTTTATCACTTTATTGGCAAAGACATTATTAATTTTCACGGCCTGTTTTGGCCGGCCATGATGCACGCCTGCGATTTGCGCCTGCCCAACGCCATATTCGCGCACGGTTTCCTCAGCGTCGACGGCGCCAAGATGTCGAAATCGCGCGGCACATTTATTACCGCAAGCAGCTATCTCGAGCATCTAGCGCCCGACTACCTGCGCTATTACTTCGCCTCGCGATTGGGCAGCGGTGTAGACGATATCGATTTAAATCTCGAAGACTTCGTGCAGAAATGTAACGCCGACCTGGTTGGCAAACTGGTCAATATTGCCAGCCGCTGTGCAGGCTTTATTACCAAGCGCTTCAACAATACGCTGGCAAACGAAGTCGACAATCCTGAGCTGCTCACCGATATAGCGCAAGCCGGCGACGCGTTGGCAGCACTCTACGAAGTGCGCGAATTTGGTAAGGCCGCTCGCGATATCATGGCATTGGCCGACCGCGCCAACCAGTACATCGATGAAAAGCAGCCCTGGGTAGTGGCCAAACAGGAGGGACAGGAGCAACTGCTACATGCAATTTGTAGTACGGGGGTAATCGCCTTCGCACAGCTTATTGCCTACCTGAAGCCAATCCTACCGTCATTGGCAAGCGACAGTGAAGCCTTTCTGAATACCAAACTTGAATGGCAGGGTGTCAACGACAGCTTGCCCGGCACCACCATCAACAAGTTCAAGCCGCTGTTGAAGCGACTTGAAAACAGCAGCATCGAACAGCTACTGGAAGCCAACCGACAGAGCAGCCCGGCGGCTGCGGCACCAGCGCAAGCTAATGCCAAAACGTCGGGTAAAGCCGGCGGTAAAAAACCGGCTGCCACTGGCGAATCAAAAGACACTACAATCGAAATCGACGAGTTTATGCAAGTCGAGTTGCGCGTGGCCCGAATAGAGAAAGCCGAAGCGGTAGAGGGCGCAGACAAGCTATTGAAGCTTACGCTGGATGTGGGCAACGAAACGCGAACCGTGTTCTCGGGTATTAAATCCGCCTATTCGCCAGATGACTTGCAAGGCAGGTTAACCGTGTTGGTTGCCAACCTGAAACCAAGAAAGATGCGCTTTGGCACCAGCGAAGGCATGGTGCTGGCCGCCTCGAGTGACGACGATAAAGCGGGCATCTACCTGCTTGAGCCTGATAGTGGCGCGCGCCCGGGTATGCGCATTACCTAAGCCTCGCGCCGACTGCGCTACAGCGTGGATAGATAGGCTGCCACTGCTTCGAGGTCGGCATCGTCTCGCAGCGTGCCAACCATCGCGCGCATCTGTGCGCCATAGCGATCACCCTTTGCAGCGCCGCGAATGCCGCTGCGATAGTTGCGCAGCTGGCGCTGCAAGTATTCCGACGACATACCCGCCAACGCGGGCGCTTGCATGGCCGCAATGCCGCTTGCATCAACGCGATGGCAACTGCCGCAACGCGATTGGTATACACGCTTGCCGCGCGCCATCATTTGTTCGGCAACGGCTGCACGCTGCACAGGTTTCACCGGCATCTGCGCAAGGTAAGCTGCGAGTGGCTCGAAGTATTTCGCGTCCACTCCCTGCGCCATAGCGGCCATACTCGCGCCCGCGGCATCCGCTGCGGACTGCCCGCGAAGGCCACCGGCAAAATTGCGCAGCTGCCGCGCCAAATACTCCGCTTGCTGGCCCGCCAATTGCGGCGCCTGCATCGCGACATTGCCCTGGCCACTCTCGCCATGACAGCTAGCACACTGGGCTGCATACAGGCCTGCAACATCGTCCACCCCAGCATCACCGGCAGCCCCTTCAACAGGCGGTGGCGTGGCGGCTGCAGCTTGCTCGCCACTATCGAGGGCGGGCGAATCGCCTGCACAGGCGGCCAAAAAACCAACCAGCAGCGGCAATATCGCAAGCCGGACTATTTGCAAGCATTTACCTGTATTCATCATTCACTCCACCAATATAGAAAAGAAATTTAAAGCAGTATTAACACCCTTACCGGCTTACAAGAGCGGTTTCGCAGTAACAATCAGCGGCCACTTGCAACAGTTAGCGTTGTGGTCGCACCAGTCAATCATCCGTATAATGAGCACTGGCTACTACCCTTCCGCAACTGACCCAATTTCCGCAACGCACCCCGGAGGCAAACCCCGCCCATGGCAGGCGAATACGCTGCGCTACTGATCGGCGCAATTTTCATTAATAACTTCGTGCTGGTCCAGTTTCTTGGGCTGTGCCCGTTTATGGGTGTTTCTAATAAACTGGAAACCGCCATAGGTATGTCGGCAGCAACCACTTTTGTTTTAACCCTGGCTTCGGTTTGCAGCTACCTCACCTTCACTTATATCTTACAACCGCTGGGCCTGGATTACCTGCGTACTATCGCCTTTATCCTGGTGATTGCCGCGGTGGTGCAATTTACCGAAATGGTGGTGCATAAAACCAGCCCCTTGCTCTACAAAGTGCTGGGCATTTTTTTACCGCTTATCACCACCAACTGCGCGGTGCTTGGCGTTGCACTGTTGAACCTGAACAAGCAGCACTCGTTTACGCAATCCGCGTTGTATGGGTTTGGCGCGGCGGTAGGTTTTTCGTTGGTGCTGGTTGCATTCTCCGCCATGCGCGAGCGACTTGCGGTAGCCAACGTTCCAGAACCGTTTAAAGGCTCCGCCATCGGCATGGTAACGGCAGGGCTAATGTCACTGGCTTTTATGGGGTTTGCCGGGCTTGTATAGGCCCGCAAAAATATAAAGCAATGATCGAATTCCTGTTTAGCCACCCCATTGCCTCGGCGCTGCTTGCGCTGTTGCTGCTCGGTGCAGCGTTTGGTGCGGTGCTGGGCTTTGGCGCAATTAGCTTTAAAGTAGAGGGCGACCCGATTGTCGACCAGATCAACGCAATTCTCCCGCAAACGCAATGTGGCCAGTGCGGCTACCCCGGCTGCAAACCTTACGCGGAAGCCATCGCCAACGGCGATGCCATTAACAAATGTCCGCCGGGTGGCGATGCCGGCATTCACGCGTTGGCCGATTTACTTGATGTAGAGCCGATTGCGCTAGACGACGAGCACGGCGTCGAGGATGTTCGCAAGGTTGCTTATATTCGCGAAGCCGAGTGCATTGGTTGCACCAAGTGCATACAGGCTTGCCCGGTGGATGCCATATTAGGCGCGGCCAAGCAAATGCACACCGTTATCGTTAGCGAATGCACTGGCTGCGACCTTTGCGTAGAGCCCTGCCCGGTAGATTGCATTGATATGCTGCCGGTGGAAACCGGCACCCGCGCCTGGAGCTGGAACCTGCCCGATGCTCACCAAAATCCTGCAGACATTATCGCCAGCGACCGCGATAAGCCCCGTGCAGCCTGAGCGATACAGCCCTTCTATTATGCGTATGCGAAAAATATGGGACATCCACGGTGGTATCCACCCACCGGAAAACAAAACGCAGTCGCTGGGCGAGCGCATCCGGCAGGCCGGCATTCCCGCGCAATTGATATTGCCGCTTTCGCAACACATTGGTGCGGCCGCTGTACCGATTGTCAAGGTTGGCGATCAAATACTAAAAGGCCAGTGCATTGCACGTGCCGAGGGCCTTGTCAGTGTGCCCGTGCACGCGCCGAGTTCAGGCTGCGTGGTTGCTATTGAAAACCGCCCGATACCGCATCCCTCCGGGCTGGATGATTTATGTATCGTTATCGACACCGACGGCCACGACCGTTGGCGTGAACGCAATCCTGTTGAAAACTTTGCCAGTTGCGACAAACAAACACTGCTCGGCATTATTCGCGACGCCGGTATTGCCGGTATGGGTGGCGCCGGATTTCCCACCGGCTTTAAACTCAATGTACGTGATGCTCGCGAAATAGATACGCTGGTGCTGAACGGTACGGAATGCGAACCCTATATCACCTCGGACCACGCGCTGATGCGCGAGCGAGCCGAAGAAATTGCCGAGGGCATTGCGATTTTGGCGCAGCTGTTACAGCCGCGCGAAATATTGCTTGGCGTAGAAGACAACAAACTCGATGTTGTTGCCGGCTTGCAAAGCGCGCTGCAGGCGCATGACTTCAACGCACTCAGCCAGCGCGACTGTATTGTCGAGGTGGTTACCTTTCCCACCAAGTATCCATCGGGCGGCGAAAAACAACTGATTGAAATTCTTACCGGCAAGCAAGTGCCCTCGGGTAGGCTGCCCGCCGACCTCGGAATTGTCTGCCAAAACCTTGGCACTGCGGTTGCCATTGCAGACGCGGTGCTGCGCGATATACCACTCATATCGCGCATCACGACAATTACCGGCGAGGCTGTCGATAGACCCTGCAATCTAGAGGTGTTGCTTGGCACCCCCGTGGAATATCTCTTACAACAATGTGGCTTTCGCGCTGGCGAAAACAATCGTTTAGTTATGGGTGGCCCGATGATGGGTTTTGCGCTGCTCGATACACGCGTACCGGTGATAAAAACCAGCAACTGCATCCTCGCGCCTACCGAGGCCGAGCTGCCCAAGCCACCAGCTGCGCAGCCTTGCATTCGCTGCGGCTTTTGCGCCGAGGCTTGCCCTGCCTCGCTGTTACCGCAGCAGCTTTACTGGTTTGCCCAAGGCAAAGAACTCGAAAAACTTGAGCAACACAATATTGCAGACTGCATTGAGTGCGGCGCCTGCTCCTACGTTTGCCCGAGCAATATTCCCCTGGTCCAGTATTACCGCGCAGCCAAAGCAGAGATACGCGAGCGCGACCGCGACATGCAACAGGCCGAGTACGCGAAACAGCGCTTTGATGCCAGGCAGGAAAGATTGCAGCGGCTTGAACAAGAAAAGCAGGCCGCGCGCAAAGCCAGGCAGGCCAAGGCCGCCGCGCGCTCCAAACAAAGTGGCGATGCAGACCCTAAAGCTGCGGCGGTAGCCGCGGCGCTGGCCAGAGTTGAAGCTAAAAAAGTTGAAGCCAAAAAAGCACAGGCAGCTAACAGCGCAGAGGATGACCCGGTGCAACGCGCGCTGCTAAAACGCAAGGCGCAGCAGCAAGCCGAAGCCGCAGACCCGCAAGCTGCGCTGCAGCAGAAAGTCGACAGCGCCAAAGCCCGCCTTGAAAAAGCTGAAACCAGGCTGGCCGATGCGCAGGCAGAAAACAGCGAGCACTTGGCGGCTTTCGAGGCAGCGGTTCAAAAAGGCCGTGAAAAACTCGCCGCGGCCGAGCAAGCTTTGGCCCAGCCCAAGGAAAAATCCACCGACCAACCGGCAAGCAATTAAAGCAAGCACTATGGCGCTAACCCGAATCACCTCACCGCACGCCCATGCGAAGCAATCGACATCGCAGGTAATGCTGTGGGTGGCGCTGGCCACCCTGCCAGGCGTTGCTGCAATGACGCTGGCGTTTGGCTGGGGCACAATTACCAACATCGTGCTGGCCATTGCGTTTGGCACAGCACTTGAAGCACTGGCGATGGCGCTGCGCAAACGGCCGCCGGGGTTTTACCTTAAAGATTACAGCGCGCTGGTTACAGCACTATTGCTGGGCATCGCGCTGCCTCCCTACTCGGCGTGGTGGATCATCTTGCTAGGCATGTTTTTCGCGATCATCATTGCCAAGCAGCTTTATGGCGGCATGGGTTACAACCCGTTTAATCCCGCCATGGTTGGCTATGTAGTGCTGCTTATTTCCTTCCCGGTAGAAATGACGCGCTGGGCGGCGCCACTGCCGCTGCTGGGCGAAGTGCAAGCGCCAGGCTTGCTGCAAAGCTTTGGCATAGCAATTGGCGGCTCGACGTTTCCAATAGTCGATGGCTTTACCATGGCTACCCCGCTCGATTTAGTCAGGCAAAACAGCGCGCTAATGATTAGCGATCTCAAGGAAGAGTATGCACAGTTCGGCAGCTGGGGAGGAACCGGCTGGGAGTGGGCCAACGGCGGCTTTTTAATCGGTGGTTTGCTGCTGTTATACAAACGCATCTATACCTGGCACGCGCCGCTTGGCATGTTGTTTAGTTTGGCGTTGTTATCGGCAATTTTTTACGATGGCGGCTCAAGCGCGAGCGCAGGCTCTCCGTTACTGCATCTATTTAGCGGCGCTACCATGCTCGGTGCCTGGTTTATCGTTACCGACCCGGTCTCTTCTGCGGTTTCAAATCGCGGACGATTGCTATTTGGCCTGGGTGCAGGCGCGCTGGTATTTATTATTCGCAAATGGGGCAACTACCCGGACGCGGTGGCCTTCGCGGTATTGCTAATGAATTTTATTGCCCCGCTGCTCGATCACTATACGCAACCTCGCACTTATGGACACACCTGATAACGAAACCGGTGCAGAGCCGGGCGATAATCACGCCGCAGATGGCAGCGGCGGATTACTGCAATCAATCGGTAAAAACGCACTGATGCTCGGCGCCTTTGCGCTGCTGTGTACCGGATTTATCGCAGCAACCTATGTCGGCACCAGCGAGAAAATTGCCGAGCAGCAGCGCCAAGCCAAACTGCGCGCGCTGTACGAAATCATCCCGGTTGCAAACCACGACAACGATTTGCTGGCCGACAATATTGCCTTCCAGGAAGCATCGCTCGGGCACAGGAAACCGCAACGGCTTTACCTGGCCATGCAAAACAACAAGCCGGCGGCACTGATTTATCCGGGCACTGCGCGCGATGGCTACAGCGGAGACATTCGCTTTATTGTGGGTATCAAGCTGGTCGACAATAGCGTGGCCGGCGTGCGCGTGCTGGAGCACCGCGAGACACCAGGGCTTGGCGACGCGATAGAAATCCGCAAGTCAAACTGGATCAACGGTTTTGTGGGCAGGAAATTGGGCGCGCCGCCACTGGCACAGTGGACGGTGAAAAAAGATGGCGGCGTATTCGACGCGTTTACTGGCGCAACCATAACGCCGCGCGCACTGGTTAAATCGGTGGCTAGTGTTTTGCAATATCATGAACAACAAGGTGCCGAATTGGCGCGCAAAATGTTGCAAGATCAAAAGCTGAATGGTCAATAGCTCAATGATCGAAATAAGGTAAGGCAATGGCTGAATATCGCGAACTAACCGTTAACGGACTGTGGAAGAACAATCCCGCATTGGTGCAACTGCTTGGACTTTGCCCGCTGCTGGGCGTGACCAACTCGGTAGTCAACGCGATTGGCCTGGGCCTTGCCACCATATTTGTGCTGGTGGCTTCGAATAGCTGTGTTTCACTGATTCGAAATGTCACGCCCGACGAAATTCGCCTGCCCGCTTTTGTCATGATCATCGCAGCCGCGGTAACCTGCACCGAGCTGCTGATGCAGGCCTTTGCCTTCCAGCTGTACGTGATCCTGGGTATATTCCTGCCGCTGATTACAACCAACTGTGTAATCCTGGGCAGGGCCGATGGCTATGCACGCAAAAACCCGTTACCCGCTGCGGCCTACGATGGGCTAATTATGGGTATTGGCTTCGCCATTGTGCTGGTACTACTGGGCGCAGCGCGCGAACTACTGGGCACCGGTGGCATCTTTGCCAACATGGATCTGCTGTTCGGGCCCACCGCCAGCGGCTGGCACTGGGTGGTTAATGAAAACTACCCGCAATTCCTGCTCGCGGTATTGCCGCCAGGTGCGTTTATCCTTACCGGTCTGCTAATTGCATTGAAAAACGTTATCGATGGCCGCGTGGAAAAAATGCAGGCCGCCAAACAGGCGCCAATTGAACATGGCAGCAAACGCGTGAGGGTTACCGGCACCATTAGCTAGTACAAACAGCATGGTAGCTAGCGCAAACAACATCGCTTTATTGATGCGGCGGCGGCGCAGGCGCTTGCTTGCGAAACGGCAACCACAACATGTCTTGCAGCGTATCGGCGCTTAGATCGGGCACACCGAGGCTCGCATGTTCAATATCTACAGGCTTTCGATAAGTGGAAAACAGCCGGTCCCACACCGACAGCAAACTGCTGAAATTGCTATTGCAGCATTCATACTCCAGCTGATGGTGCACGCGATGCATGCGTGGCGACACCAGCAAGGTACGAAAAGCACGATCAAAACCGGTGCCTGTGCGCACATTGGCATGGTGGAACAGCACCACCGGCAGCGCAAGTAATTCGTAAACCAGCAAGTGTTGCAACTGCATGCCAATCAACAACACGATGGGAATGCGCAGCAAGGTTGAAATTGCCAATTCCATAAAATGGAAGCGCACCCCGGTGCTGGCATCCATGCTTCGGTCGGCATGATGAATTGCATGGAAGCGCCACAGCAAGCCAATGCGATGATTCATCCTGTGCCAGGCATACTGCCAGCCGTCAAACAGCAGCAAGGCAATCACCCAGCCAATGCCGAATGCCAGGCCGGGCGGGTTTAGTGCATCTAGCGTGTCCAGATAGTAGAGAAGCCCAAATTGCCACTGCTGGTTCATCGCCAGCACTGTCAACAAACTTATAACCGCCAACGCGCTAGCAAGCAGTGCGCCGATGGCGGCGAAGCTCAAGTTACGCACTAGATGTAAGAAATTTTTTCGCCCTGGCAGGCTCGAGCTCGCTTGCAGCGGCAGCACGCGCTCCAATGACATCAGTATTAGCAAGCAAGCAGCTAATACAAACAATAGGAGGCTATCGGAGCTGTTAAACATAGTTGTGCAATCCGCCGCACACTGGCGTGCCCGGCATTGAGGTTATGCTACCAAGTCTTTATGTTAGCATCGCCGGCGCAGCCACCGAATAGCTCGAGCGCCGCTGGCAAACAAGAATACAGCAGGCAAATACGAAACGCATAGACAATGAATTTGTTCGCCGACACAAATGCCATCGCCCACACCATCCAGCTTGCGGTGGCGCCGGTTTTTTTGCTCGCTGGCATTGCCGGCTTCCTTGGCGTTATGTCGGGGCGACTGGGCCGGATTATCGATCGCGAGCGCGTTATACGCCGCCGTCTGCGCGGTATCAGCGACCAGGCCCAGCGCGTTAGCGCCTTGCGCGAGCACAAGGTGCTTATGCAGCGCGCCCGGATTACCAATCGCGCAATTGGCCTGTGCACCAGCTCTGCCCTAATCGTCTGTGCATTGATCACCACGCTATTTATTGATGACATGATGAGCCTGGGTTTCCAGCGAATAGTGGCGGCGCTGTTTGTGATCGCGCTTTTGCTACTTATCACAGCGCTAATGCTTTTCCTTAGGGAAATACAGCTTGCGACCCGTTCGATAAAATCGATCAACGCATCCGAGCAGCCATGATGTACCGCGGGTGCTGCTACACAGCAGTAATGCTGATATCGACACTACTGTTTGGCTGCAGCAAAGTCGAGCCTACCAACAACCGGAATTTTGCAGGAGATTTCCCCGATATGAATGCGCGAGAGGGCAGCCGCGAAGTAATTTTTAACCCGGCAAATAAAGAAAAGATCGAACACGCGGTTATTTGGCTGCATGGGCTGGGCGCCACGGCAGATGATTTCCCGCCCGTGGTTCCGTACCTTGGCCTTGACCAGCAACGCGCGATTCGCTTCGTGTTTCCGCAGGCACCCTCCAGGCCCATAAGCATCAATGGCGGTATGGTCATGCCCGGTTGGTACGATATTGCCGGCACCAGTATTGGCGACAAAGAAGACCGCCACGGTATGCAAGAGTCCCAGGCCATGCTTGAAGCTTTGATCGCAGAGCAGATCGAACTAGGCATACCGTCTAACAAGCTGATTGCGGCCGGTTTTTCCCAAGGTGGGGCAGTGGCTTACTACACAGCGCTGCGCAGCAAGCATCGCCTGGCAGGGGTGCTCGCGCTATCAACCTATTTGCCTTTCGCAACACAGGCGGCTGAAGAGCAAAGCAAGGTGAATGTGGACACGCCGATATTTGCGGCTCATGGTGAAATTGACCCGATGGTGCCGGTGCAAATGGGCAAAACCAGCGTCGACGCGTTGCAATCGCTCGGCTACAAGGTCGCGTGGAAAACCTACCCGATGGCACACGAAGTTAACATGGATGAGCTAAAAGATATTGGCAGCTGGATCAACCAGCTTTACGCCGGCCGTTTATAAACCGGGTAGCGAGCCAGCTGCGAGTAAACATAGCTAGCTTAACGGTTGGCTGGATCTTCAGTTTCAGCCGCTTCGCTATTGTCGGCCAGCACAAACGTTTCCAGCATTTCGTCAACCACCGCTGCGTCAATCGTTTCATTTTCCGCATCGCAACAATAACTGATCACCACCAGCATATCGTCTTGCGCCAAAAACCACTCGCGCCAGCTTTCGCCAGCATTGCGATAAGAAAAATAGTCGCCGCTTAATCCCGCGACGCTGGCTGGCTGCGGCGCATGGCCCTGCTCGCGAAGCTCGGCACTCAGTTCTCGCAACGAGTGGCTGTCCACCTCGCCCTGCTCACGGCGCAATACCGTAATGCACAGCTCGCCGACCTCGTCGGGGTCGACGATAACAATACAGCCCTCTTCCTCTTCCGCGCGCCACTCGTCGGGAATGTCCAAACACCACCAGGGCGCATGTACTATAGGCATAAGCTCAACGCTTCCACTCAGTTCTTATTTAGCTTAACGGCATTCCAACCGAGCAGCAGCGCGTCTTCGCGCTGGCCGCCAACTTGCAAAGGTTCGTAGTAGCGTGGCCTAACGCCTTGTTCGACGAAACCACACTTTTTGTAAAGTGCCGTTGCGGCCTGGTTCCCGCACCTGACTTCCAACAGCAAGCTGCCCGCTTCATGAGCAATGTTCGACTGCAGCCATTGCAGCAGTGCCTCGGCAACACCCGAGCGCCTGGCCGCGGGTGCAACCAGCAAGTACAACAGGTTCCACTCGTTATCGACGCCGCGCAGCAACGCAAATCCCAGCGGCGTTTGCGCATTCGCTTGTTCGACCGGCACGGCATTTTCAACTTTATTGTTGCCTGTTGCGCGCGCATCGCAAGCAACTATTAATTGGTAGGCAGGCGCGCTTAAGGCTTGCAGTAAATCCTTTGCCTGCCAAAGCGGGTTGCCAGGGTCGTTTAACCAGCCTTCAATAAGCGGGACGTCCCGTGCCGTAGCAGGGCGAACCTCAATGGCATGAGAACCTGCGGTCACGAAGCACTCGTTAACAAAAGCTGTTAGCCAATTTTTTGTTACCAGGCTTTAGTCATATCAATGGCTGCAAGTGCTGCCACAGTTCGCGTTTGAGTGCGGGTTCCCGCCACAGGCGATTACTGCCGTGTGTCACACACACTTTGGCGCGTGGAAACAGCGCTAGCTGCAACAACTCACCGTGTGAGGCCGCTTCGCCCGCCAGCAAGCGCGGCGCAGCTCCCATCAGCAGAATGCGCTCTATGCCCACATCTTGCGCCTGCCTGCGTAGCCAGGCGGAGAGCATCTCTGCCGCCGCGCTTCGCTGGCCAGGCAAATCTGTTGCATTCGCGGCAGATGGCAAACTATTGTCCGGCGGCCAGGCAAGCCTCGCGATAGCCGCGTTAGTATTAGCGGCGTTAAAAATAGCCCCGTTGGCATTAGCGGCTTTGGTAGCTGCAGCATCGCGAGCAGGCGCTTGCATCGCAAATGCCAGTGACTGCAACCAACTGAGATAGGTACTGCGGGTGAGTGATAAGCCAGTCACATCATCGGCAATTAGCAGTGAGCCAAACGTTACGCTGGCTATCTCGAAACGCAGCGCGTCGTGCGGGGGTATTTTTTTAGTTTGATGGCCAGAGGCTTGTTGAACTGGAGCAGGCTGCCCGGCAGCGGCGCCCAACTGTGTGCGCTGTTGCAATAATTTTTCTCGAGCCGCACTACCTGTCGCGACCGCCGCGGGCGCCTCCGCAGCCGAGGCCTGTGCATCAACGGCACCGTGACGGTTAGCCGCCGCTGCTGCCAAGTCAGCGTCCTGAGCAGGTGCCGGTATAGCATCAGCAAGCGAACGCAGCGCAACAATATGCTGGTTAGCTGGCGCGCCCGCCAAGCGGCGCCTGGCCACCCAGTAATCGATACCCAAGGCGCTCGCCAGGCCCTGTCTTGAGCCAAGAAAAACCGGTTTTTCGCTGTCAATTTTCACGCCGGCATTAAAACACAGCTGGCGATGGGCACCAAAGCCCCCGCGTCAATCAGGCACTGGCAGCGCAGCTTGCCGCCGCATGCGTCATGGCACCAGGGTGTGCGCGCAGGTAGGCGTTCACGCCACAAAGGATGGCCTGCAAGGTGGCATCGACAATGTCGGCGCTAAGTCCAACCCCGCTGAGCCTTTCGCCATGGATGTTGAGCTGAACGTAACAAGCGGCGTCTGAACTGGCGCTATGGCTAACCGCGTGCTCCGAGTAATCAACCAGTACGATATCCTCGCCCACCAGATTGGAAAGCGCGGTGACGAATGATTCCACCACACCAGCACCATCTGCAGCCGCGGGCAACTCTTCATCATTATTCAGCAGCACTACGTCGAGATGATCGCGCCCCTCGGCGTGGTGCACGCTAAATGATTTTAACGACAGCGGACGCTGCTGTTCAAAATAGTGCGCGCGAAACAGCTGCCAGATTTGCGAGGGTGATACTTCGCTCTCGGAGCTCTCGGCGTGACTTTGCACAACTTCGCTGAAATCAATTTGCAACCAGCGCGGCAGGTGCAAGCCATGCGCTTGCTCAAGCACATAGGCAATACCGCCCTTGCCCGATTGGCTATTAATGCGAATCACCTCTTGATACGAGCGACCCAGGTCGGCGGGATCGATAGGCAAGTAGGCCACGTCCCAGGGCTCATCGTCTTTCTGCTTGGCCAGCGATTTTTTAATCGCGTCCTGGTGGCTGCCGGAAAACGCCGTAAAAACCAGCTCGCCCGCGTAGGGATGGCGCGGGTGCACCGGCAAATTGGTTACCGCTTTAACGACCTGGATAATTTCATCGATGTTCGAAAAGTCCAGCTTCGGGTCAACCCCGCGGCTGTACAAATTCATGCCCATGGTCACGATGTCCATGTTGCCGGTGCGCTCGCCATTACCAAGCAAGGTGCCTTCAACGCGATCGGCGCCGCCCTGCACCGCCAGCTCGGCGGCGGCCACCGCGCAGCCGCGATCGTTGTGCGTATGCAAGCTCAAGGTAATTGAATCGCGCCTGGCCACCTTGCGGCCAAAATACTCAATCTGGTCGGCATACACATTGGGCGTTGTCATCTCAACCGTTGCCGGCAAATTAATAATTATTTTTTTATCTGGCGTAGGCTGCCAAACGTCGATGACCGCATTGCAAACTTCTATCGCGTAATCGATTTCAGTGCCGGTAAAACTTTCGGGTGAATACTGGAACACCCACTCGCTGCCAGGCTGTTTGGCGGCGTATTCCTGCACCCACTTGGCGCCCTGCACCGCAATGTCTTTAATGCCACGCTGGTCGAGGCCGAAAACTTTTTCGCGCTGCACGGTAGAAGTTGAGTTATATACGTGCACGATCGCCCGCCGCGCGCCACGCAGCGACTCATAAGTGCGCGCAATCAGGTCTTCGCGCGCCTGCACCAATACCTGCACGGTAACGTCTTTGGGGATCTTGTCGCCCTCGATCAATTCACGCACGAAGTCGTAATCAGTTTGCGAGGCCGAGGGAAAGCCCACTTCAATTTCCTTGAAACCCACCTTTACCAGCAGTTCGAACAGGCGCACTTTTTGCGCCACCGTCATCGGCTCAATAAGCGCCTGGTTACCATCGCGCAGGTCGACACTGCACCAATCGGGCGCGTGTTCGATAACGCGGTCGGGCCAGCTGCGATCGGGCAACTGCACGGGCAAGTGGGGTCGGTATTTAGTGTGGGTAAATTCGCGTCGCATGGTCTGGCATAGCCTGTGAGCCCGTTTCGGGCGGGTTGATGCAAAGAGCAAGTATATGCGCTATCGGGGAGATAAATATCGCGTTTTTTGCATTATATTGCTGTTATATAGAGCTTATAGCTATTTATATGGCTTTATTTAGTTTTTTCGTGCTGTTATCCTGATCACCTTATGATAATTCGCTCTTTTGGCGCCCCAGGCGTCGACCCACAAGGCTGGGCTCATGCAACAATCTACTCCTGAACTCGATCGCACCGACCTGCGTATTCTGCAAGCACTGCAGCAGGATTCCAGCATCAGCAACCTGGAGCTGGCCGAATTGGTGGGCCTGTCGCCTACGCCCTGCGGCAGGCGGGTCAAGCGGCTTGAAGAAGTGGGCGTTATCCGCAAGCAGGTCGCGCTGCTCGACCCCAAAGCGCTGGGGCTATCGCTAACCGCGATGATCAGTATCAGCATGGATCGCCATACCCCCGAACGCTTCGAGCAGTTCGAACGCGCGGTGCAAAACATGCCGGAAATCGTTGAATGCAGTATTGTGACGGGCCAGGCCGCTGACTATTTACTCAAAGCGGTTCTGCCCGACATGGAACACTACGAGGCCTTCCTGCTTGGCAAGTTAACCCGCATTGACGGCGTAACCGGCGTGCACTCGAGTTTTGTGCTGCGCAAAATCGTCGACCAGACCGCTTTGCCGCTCACCCATTTGGCGCGTAGCTAGGCCGCCCTGGTGTGGTGCGTAATTGACAGACAAGGATCAGCAACCTAGCATGCCGCGGCGCTCGCGCTACCAAGGCATTAAATTATCTAGCAACCGGGACGTTCTCACTCTATGCAGTCGATATACCAGCTTGTTGAAACGCAGTTTGAAGCGGTAAATACGCTTATCCTGCAGCAGTTGCACTCACAGATTGCGCTGGTTGAAGATATAAGCCAATACCTTGCAACAGGTGGCGGTAAGCGCGTGCGCCCGCTGGTGGTATTGTTGATTGCCTCTGCGCTGGATGACGCAGATAACCCTTGCCAGGTAGAGCTTGCCACCGCTATCGAGTTCTTGCACACCGCCACGCTGCTGCACGACGATGTGGTCGACGTGTCATCGTTGCGACGCGGAAAACCCACCGCCAACGCAAACTGGGGCAACGCCTCCAGCGTATTGGTAGGCGACTTTGTTTATAGTCGCGCATTCCAGCTGATGGTTTCGGTGGGCAATTTGAAAGTCATGCAGGTACTCAGCGACACCACGGTAAAAATCGCCGAGGGCGAGGTCCAGCAACTGGCTGAAATAGGCAACCTGGCGCTGGATGAGCCCACCTATTTCGATGTGATAGAACGCAAAACAGCACAATTGTTTGCCGGCGCCTGTGAATCAGCAGCGCTGGTTGCGGGTGCAGACACGGCGATTAGCGAAGCTGCGCGAGACTATGGCAAACATTTGGGGCTGGCCTTTCAACTGGTTGATGACTACCTGGATTACGCGGGTGATACCGAAGCGCTGGGCAAAAATGTTGGCGACGACCTGGCCGAAGGCAAGCTCACCCTGCCGCTGATCGAGGCGTTGCGACAGACAAGAGAAAATGATGCAGAGGCGCATACCGAATTGAGCACGGCCATCGCCAACAAGGACCTGTCGAAAATATCCACAATCGTCGAGATTGTGCGCGCCTGTCATGCGCTGGACTATACGCGCGAGGCTGCCAAGCGGCACGCGGAGCTGGCGGCCTCCCGGCTTGAGGCCCTGCCCTCGTCGCCGCTGCGCGATGCGCTGTCGGAGCTTTGTGAGTTCGTGGTGCAGCGCAGCTTTTAAGCGAGCTCCAGAGCCTGGATCCGCGCCAGCAACAGCATTTAGCTGGCTTCCAGCGCTTTATTGTTAGCGCATGCTAACGCTATAATAGGAGCGGAGCTTAAGGGCTGTCGGGCGTTGATCGTCGCATGGTGGGAAGCCCTGGTTGTAAAAGCAAACACAATAACAGGGAGCGCCAAGGCTTATGCGCCTGCGCAGCTTCAAGCACTCAACAATATCGACCTTCGCGGCCACGGCTTTGCTGTGCCTGTCTGCTTGCGGTGGTGGTGGTGGTGGTGGTGGTAGCACCGGCGCTGAATCGCTTCCCCCCGCCGCCGCGCTGCAACTCGAAATCTATGCACCTGCCGACGTGTTGCTGGAATGGAACGCACCGCTCAGCCGTGCGGATCAAACAATCCTGTTACCTGGTGAGATTCAAGGCTACCAAATTTGTTATACCGATTCGGCAGGCAACATCCGGATAATTCCGGAAAACCCGGCGGAGCTGCAAGGCCAAAGCACTTACTTAATCGAAAACCTAACGCCCGACGACTATCAATTCAATATTTTTACCATCGACACGGACGCGAGCATTTCGGCGCCCTCTGCAACTGTTCAGCTCTCGATCGAAAACTTCCCAATTCTGTAAAGCTTTGTATGCAGGCGTCCACAACGCCCCATGCGGACACAGCCTCCCTGTATATGCCTTATAATCGGCCTTCTCAAATACCTTTGCTGTTGGCGCTGGTTTAGCGTAGCTTCAACTGAATTGAAGCTTGATTTTAACCTGGTCTTAACCACAGCAGCGCGGGCAAATTTAACAAGCCGCCCGAACAGGAACCATAGCCGCCCATTTATGAACCCCGCCATCGCGAAACTTGAATCCCAATCGAGCCAGACCTTGCTCGGCCTGCTAGACGATATGTTTGGCAGCTGTGATGACCTGTTTTTTGATTTAGCGTCGCGCGCCGCCAGTAACCTTGAGCAGAATCTTTATTTTGAATCGATGCGCGAAGTGCGCGTACGGACGGACGATTGCCGTAAAAAATTCAAACAGGGGCTGGCAGCCAATTTTATCAAGCTTGGAAAACCCGAAGCGTCCGACAGCGCAAATGAAACATCGATAGATGAAATTTCATTGGTCGGCGATGAAGACATGGAACTTGAAGTTGCGGTTAAAAGCATGACCACGCGTGCCAGGGTGGCGGCGAAAAATCCGCTTTACGAATTTCACGCACGCATAGAGTCCTTGTTTCCGGGCCATATCGACGATAGCAACAACCCGCTGGATCCTGGCTCGCTAATAACACTGTTTGTCGACGCCACTCGTGATATCGATATCGATATTAAAGCCAGAATTATTTTACTGAAACAGTATGAGCGCTTCGTCATCAATCGGCTCGGCGAAATTTACGTTAGCGCAAACAAATTATTGGAAGAGCTGGGCGTTAAGTTTGTTGATGAGCGGCGCACCAGGCAACGCGGCGCGCCCGCGGGCGCGGCAGGCAGAAGTGCCGCAACAGGGCAGCAGGGCCTGCTCGATGAAGACCAGCAACAGCACTATCTTTACAGCAGCCCCGCGCTAAGCGAACTGAGTTCGCTGCTGGGCCGTTTGCGCACATCCCCGCAATCCATGCAGGGTATGCAATTCGCCAGGGCGCCGCTGTTTCATACCGATGACGGTACGCCGATATCCAGCGAAGAACTACTGGGCATGCTGCAAAACACAAGCGCCGCAGGTGCTAGCGATCTAAACGACAGCAGCTTCGACCTTAGAAGTTATATGCGTCAATTATTGCGACGCAGCGCAAAAGCAGACAAAAAAGTGTCGGTGGAGCAGGTAGACGAGGATGTCATCAACCTGGTTGCCATGTTCTTTGATTTTGTTCTCGATGACCACAACATTCCCGACACTGTGAAAGCACTGATTGGGCGCTTGCAGATGCCGGTGCTCAAAATTGCGCTCAGGGACAAAACTTTTTTCACTAACACCGAGCATGGCTGCAGGCAATTTATTAACGAAGCCTCACGCATCAGCATCGGGCTTGACCAAAGCGATAGCGAATCGAACGAGCTACTTGAAAAACTCGAACAGTGGATCCACGAAATCCAAAACGAACCAGAGCACACCGAGGAAGCGTTTAACAACGCACTGGAAGAACTGAAAACTTACCGCGGCAATATTGAAAAGCGTGCGGAACTGGTGGAAAAGCGCACTAGTGAGGGCGCGCAAGGCCAGGCCAGGAAACAGGTCGCCAAAATGAAAGCGCAAAAGGCGATTGAGGAGGCCATGGACGCCAAGGTAGTGGCCAAGCCGGTGGCAGACTTCATTGTAAATCTCTGGCAGCAGGTGTTATACCGCTCGCACATCAAGGAAGGCGATGAAAGCGCTACCTGGCTCGCCAACCTGCAAACCATGCAGGACCTGATCTGGTGCTCGCAACCCCACGAAGACGAAAAATCACGCAAGCGGCTGGACCGGATCCGCGCCGGGCTTATGCAAAGTCTTCGCGAAGGGCTTAAGGAAACAACGCTCAACAACACCCAAATCGAGAAGCTGGCCGAAGAAATAGAATCGACCATCGACAAAGTCTCAGGCAAGCCCGGCAAAGCCAAAGGCAGCGTAGAAATCCAGCCATTTCGCGCCGACCAGGAAGAGGCACTGGAGACCCTGGCAGAACAAAAAAGCTGGCGCGATATGACAGCGCTTGAACGCCAGCAAAAACAACACCAGGCCCTGACCTATGAGTTCATCGAGCGTGCCGATTCGGTTCAAATAGGTAGCTGGCTTGAGTTTAAAGTGCCTTCCAGTGGCACCGTACTGCGCTGTAAATTGGCGGCCAAACTGGAAGGCTCCGACACTTATGTATTCGTGAATCGCCTCGGCTTCAAAGCGATGGAAAAGCCGCGCAAGGAATTCGCATTCGATTTACAGCGCAAGCGGGTACGCTTGTTGAAATCCGGCCCGCTGTTCGACCGCTCGCTGCACAAAATGGTCAGCACGTTGAAAAGCACCAAGTAGCTTGCAGGCTATCGCCGAACCGCCAAATGCGCTGCGGCAGGGTCCACACGTGGTCTATACTGAAGGACGCCCTCGCTACCCCCGTAGCGCCCATTAGTTTTCCCTTACTCCAATGAATGCGCCCTCTAATTTCAACGCTTTCTTAAGCATTGATTTCGCCAATCATATTGGTGCGAGCGTGCTGCTGTTAATTGCGCTGGCCATTCTGCGCAGCAAGAAATCGCTGTCGCGCTTCAACCACAGCCTGCAAATGCTTTGCCTGGCGGCGCTATTGATGCAACTAGTGGCCGCAGCTGCGTCTATCGGTGAGCCGCACCCGACCTTATATGCCGCAGGCCTGCTGCTCAGCTCAACGATATGGACGCTGTCGCTACTCAAGCTTATTGAAACCGGCCGCAAGAAACCGATTCTCGGCTGGCTTAGAATTGCCGCACTTTGCGTACTGGCTGCGTCCGCGCTGGCGTTACTGAAAGCCGCCTACAGCGGCCAGGCTGAAGCCGCCCGCGCACACGCCTATGCCCTGCTCTACAGCATCTACCCGCCCATCATCCTGAATGCATTGCTGAGCCTGGCTGCGTTAAGCATTAAAGTGCCTGCGTTTGCCAAGGACTGCCGCTTGCTTCTGCTCGGGTCACTATTTTTCTTGCTACTCGAGCTGATGCACCTATTCATCGATTTAACATTGCTGAAAGGTATTAGTTTAGTTACCTATTTTCACGGCTTTGCCGGCATACTGATCTCGCTGCTTTTTGTTGCGGGCTGCATTCGACATACGCCTGCGCAATCTTTCCGGCTATCCAGGCCAATAATTATCTTCGGCTCAATTGCTGCACCCGTGATATTGGTAAGCGGGTTCTTATTTATTGCCGGCGCATACATTGGCCAAACCGATGTCCGCTGGAGCGGCTTTTTGCAGCTTGCCATTGTCGCGTTCGCATTAAGCGTGATCTATTCGCTTTCAATGTCGGATCAATTCAGGAACCGGGTAAGAGTATTTGTTAATAAAAATTTCTTTCGACACAAGTACGACTACCGCAATGTCTGGCTGAACTTAATCCAGACCTTATCCAGCATTTCTGATGAAAGCGATTTTTCAGAGCTTAGCTTACAGGCCATTGGCGAAATATTTGACGCCAAAGCTGGCGCAATGTGGCTTCTGCGTGAAGAAAACGAGTTCGACTTGTCTGCTACCTGGCACCTAAGCGATGAACTTGCACCAAAAGTTGTGCTGGAAGAAAATTTTCTTGCGCCTTTTCTACAAGAAGAGTGGATATACGCGCTAACGCGCTCGGGTCACCACGAACACGACCGCCACCTGAAAGCCGTGCCGCACTGGCTGCGCAGCATACCGAATGGCTGGATTATTGCCCCGCTTTTGGTGGGCAGGAAACTGGTAGGATTTTTCATGCTGTGCAAGCCGCAGCAAAATGAAGCATTAATCTGGGAAGACATCGACGTAATTAAAAGTGCGGGTAAACAACTGGCAAGCTACATCCTAAGGCAGCAGTCTGCGGAACAACTGGCCGAGTCCAAGCAATTCGACACCTATAACAAGCTTACCGCATTCATTATGCACGACTTGAAAAACCTGATCGCCCAGCAGGCCCTGGTGGTTGAAAATGCCAAGAAGCACAAAGAGAACCCGGCCTTCGTGGAAGATGCGATCAGGACAATAGATAACTCCGTTGACCGCATGAGTCACTTGCTCAAGCGCCTGCAGCGCAATACGCATCAAACCAGCCACCGCTCTGTTTCGGTGAAATCCTTGCTACTGGAAGCGATTCGCAAATGCGCCGACCGACAACCCATTCCAACGCTCAGATCAGAATCTGAAGATGCCTTCGTGGTGGCCGACCAGGATCAACTGGTCATGATCCTGATGCATATCGTGCGAAATGCCCAGGATGCAACAGACAATGAAGGGTTTATTGATATCAACGTTTCCAGCGAAGAAAATGCGGTGATGATTGAGGTAGAAGACAACGGTTGCGGCATGGATGAAGAATTTTTGAACAACCGTTTATTCAAGCCTTTTGAATCCACCAAATCCAGCATGGGCATGGGTATTGGCGCTTATCAAGTCAGGGAGTTCATCCAGGCCATGTCAGGCTCGATACAGGTGATCAGCGAGGTCGATGTAGGCACTACTGTGTGTATTAAACTTCCAATAGCTTATGTGGATCAGTAAACTGAAAAGCAATCAGTGAAACAATTTTTTACGATTGGCCGCGAATTAAAAGCGAGTAAAAAGTAATGAACGACAGTTTTCTCGACAACGTAGACAGGGGCAAGCAAACGCTCCTTATTGTTGAAGATGATGTGGGCCTGCAGAGCCAGCTACGCTGGCACTATGAAGAATATAACGTCATTGTGGCGGACAATCGCACCGATGCACTCGCAGCCCTGCGCCGCGAACGACCCTCTGTGGTTTTGCAGGATCTAGGCTTGCCGCCGGATGACGAGGGCGTGGAAGAAGGTTTTGCCACGCTGCAGGAAGCACTGGTGCTGGACCCCAATTTAAAAGTGATTGTGGTAACCGGCCACGCCGACTTCGACAACGCGGTTCGTGCGGTAAGCATGGGCGCTTATGACTTTTACCAGAAGCCCGTTAATACCGAGGTGCTGGATCTTATTGTGCAGCGCGCCTTCCAGATGGCGCAGCTTGAACAAGAGCTGCGTAAGCAACAGGAAGCCGCCAGCTCGCCACTGCAAGGCATTATTGCCAGCAATCCCGCGATGGTTAAAGTCTGTCGCTCGGTAGAAAAGCTCGCCCCAACCAATGTAACAACGCTGCTGCTGGGCGAAAGCGGCACAGGCAAAGAAGTTTTTGCGCGCGCTATCCACGCGCTTAGTGAATTCAGCGACAATGCCTTCGTTGCAATTAACTGTGCGGCCGTACCCGAAACCCTGATTGAAAGTGAATTGTTCGGCTACGAAAAAGGCGCCTTCACCGGTGCCAATAAACAGACTTTGGGCAAGATCGAAACCGCACAGGGCGGCACCCTGTTCCTCGACGAAATCGGCGATATGCCGCTGCCGGCGCAGGCAAAATTGTTACGCTTTTTGCAGGAGCGCGTCATCGAGCGCGTTGGCGGACGCAAGGAAATTTCAGTAGATGTGCGCGTGGTATGCGCCACCAATAAAAATCTCGAGCAAATGGTTAAAGACAACACTTTCAGGGAAGACCTTTATTACCGGATCAGCGAAATCGTTGTAGACATCCCGCCGCTGCGCGAACGCCAGGGCGACAAAATATTGCTGGCGCGGTTTGTACTTGAAAAATTTGCCAAAGAGCACGAAAAGAAAATCAATGACTTTACTCCTGCAGCGGCGACGGCCATTGAAGCCTACGACTGGCCCGGCAATATTCGCGAGCTGGAGAACAAGATAAAGCGCGCAGTGATAATGTCTGAAGGCAAGAAAATAGATACCGGTGATCTTGGCCTGAATGAAGATAACGAGCTGTCTATTAACCTGAAGACCGTCAGGCAAAATGCAGAACGCGGAGCCATCCGCACGGCACTGGCCATTGCCGATGGCAATATGTCTGCTTGCGCCAAATTACTGGGTATTACGCGCCCCACCCTCTATGACTTAATGGGCAAACACGGCCTTAACAACGAATAGCCTTCATCACACACGCTGCACGTAATCCGGATTATTCGATTTAGGAAAACCTATGTTTAAGAACAGTTGGGCAGTTGGCCAGCCAAACAAGGTATTGCTGCGCGCAGTGCTTATTGCCATGCTTTTCAGCATTGCTGCGTGCGAGCCCTCCGATGAGCGGCGGGTAGAAATGGCTGCGATCCACGAAAAACAAGCCAAAGCCTACCTCAATTCCGGCCAATATCGTGCCGCCGTTATTGAAGCGCAAAATGTTATTCAAAAAGCCCCCTCGCAAGCAGCTGGCTATATTTTGCTAGCGCAAACGCTCAACGAGCTGGGCCAGTACCGCAATTCGTTGAATGTGCTTGAGCAGGCTTCTGCAGGGTCTGCAGGCACTGTGGATATGACAGGTAGTGATTTCTACCTTACCAAAATAGAGGCACTGCTGGGCAGGGGTAAGTTTGCTTCTGCACTGCAAATACTAACGCAGCACGGTAGCGCAATACCGCAACAAGACGCGCTTTACGCCCGTGCCAGGGCGCTGGCAGGGCTTGGCCAGCTAGACGAGGCGAACGAGACCTTGCGCAAACTGCGAGGCATGGCGCCCGACAATATCGACGCCATAGTCGCGCAGGCCGATGTTGCCCTGCTGCAAGATAATAACGATGCTGCCAATGGCCTGTTAGAGCGCATTACAGACATTGCCCCTGAACACATCGACCTGCGCATGCTGCGCGCCAAAATGAGCATCAGGGACGGCGACTTTGCCAGCGCTGAAAAACAACTTTCTGACGCGCTGATCCAGCTGCCACAAGCCGACACCTTGACTCCCAAAAAAGCAACCATTCTTAGCGCACTCGCCGACGTATTGGTGAAACAGGGCCGCTCAGCAGAGGCGCTGGTTTACACGCGTGTGCTGGCGGAGGCATTTCCCGGCTTTGAGGTTGCGCAGGAAAAGTATCGTGAAGCGGTTACGTTGTTCGAGAAAGGCAAGCTGGACCAAGCCAAAATCGAACTCGAAGCGCTGTTGTCGGAGTACCCCAACTTTGACAACGCGGCAGTGTTGCTCGCGGTTATTCAATTCCAGCAAGGTGACTTCGAGCAAGCCGCCGACCAGTTGAACGACAGCGTGGACCCCGAACTGGTGCACCCGGAAATTACGCGTATGACCGCGCTGAGTAATTTGCGCAGCAATCGCCCGCAACAAGTGCTAACCATGCTTGACGCCTTTCCCGGTACACAGAAGGATGCGCGCCTGCTGGCGATTTACGGCACATCGGCCATGGCAGTGGGCCAAACCGAAAAAGGGCTTACCGCGTTGCAACAGGCAATTAAGCTGGAAGCCGGACTTTCACCCGCTTACATTGCGTTGGCAGCGTATTACAACCGGGCGGACCCGCCGCAAAGAGAAAAAGCGCTGGAACTGTTGCGCACAGCCTATGCAAATAATTCGCAAAACCCGGTGCTCGCAAAACGCCTGGTTTCACAACTTGTGCTTACCGGCAACGCCCAGCAAGCCGAGAAAATTGTTTCCCAGCGGCTGAGCGCTGGCAACAAGGATCTGGATGCGCTGTCACTCGCCGCCGCTTTTTTTGCCTCACAAAAACAATTTGATAAAGCCGAACAATATTACGCAGAAGTTCTCAAGCAGGACCCCGCCAATTACGCCGCAGCCGTACAGCAAGGTATTGTCGCAGCCGTGTCCGGTAAACCTTTCGAGCAGGTGCTGGCAAAGCTGAAACACGCGGCGACCATAGCGCCCGGCCGCACCAATGCCTACGAATATATGTTGCGGTTGGTAAAAAATGACAACCAGCTGCAAAGTGTAAAAGTTGCGCTGGCTGAGCTTGAAGAAAAGGTTGGGCAGCGCACCGGCAGTGCGGTATTGCTTGCCTTCCTGGCAGCGCGTGGAGATATCGACCAGGCATCCACCATTCTGGATACATTGAACGAGAGTAATACAGAGCCTGAAGTGCTGGAGCGTGCGCGCTTCGCTTTCGATGTGAACAAAGCGCGTCGTGAACTGGCGGAGAAAAATTACGAAAGCGCCAAACTGAGTGTGTTCAGCGCCTTGCGCAGCAGGCCGCAGTCACCCGAGTTGCTGGGCATGCTTGGGCAGATCGAAATTGCCAACCAGAACTACGCCGAAACAGAAAAAATTATTGCGCAGGTGGAAGGTATCGATTCGGCAACGGCAAAACGCCTGCAAGGGGAACTCCATGAGGCGCAGGGTAATAAGGCCGAGGCCGCAAAAAGTTATCTCGAAGCCTGGCAGCAACGGCCCAGCGAAGGCTTGGCCACGCGGCTTTACGCAATGCTCGAAGAAGTTAACCCGGCCAAAGCCGAGCAGTTTTTGGCCGGCTGGGCCGATGCCAACCCAAACAGCCTACCCGCCCTTTCACTGCGAGCACGCAATTTGCTGGTGGGCGGGCAATATCGCCGCGCGATTACCCTAATGGAAAAAATAGAGCAACGCGCGCCAGCCAACATAGCCAACCTGAACAACCTGGCCTGGGCCTACCAACAAACCGGTAATAAACGCGCTGCGGAAGTAGCGAAACAGGCTTACGAATTGGCACCCGAATCCGCAGCCGTGGCCGATACCTATGGCTGGATTTTGTACCAGCGCGGAGACAGGCAAAAGGCGGTTGAAATACTTGAGCGCGCAGCCCGGCTGGATGCCGACAATAGTGAAATAGCCGATCACCTGGCCAAAGCGCGGGCGGGCGCCTGAGTGGCTTCAGGAGCGCGTAAGCTGCAACCCATACACTTGGCTGGTCTAGGTGGTTAACACCATGCAGAACGCGCTCACCATCGACGTAGAAGATTATTTCCAGGTTGCGGCCCTGGCCAAATGGGCACCGCAGGCAAAATGGGATGACTTTGAGCTTCGCGTTGAACAAAACACCAACAAAATCCTGGCGCTCTGCGCCGAGCGCGACATCAAGGCCACCTTCTTCGTGTTGGGCTGGATAGCAGAGCGCTGCCCTGCCGTGGTGCGCTCAATTGTGGAAGCCGGCCACGAGCTCGCCAGCCACGGCTACAGCCACCAGCTTGTTTACAACCAGACCCCGGAAGTGTTTCGGGACGAGACGCTACGCAGCAAAAAGCTGCTCGAGGATATTGGCGGCGTTGAGGTATTGGGCTACCGGGCGGCCAGCTATTCGATTACCAAGAAATCACTGTGGGCGCTGGATATTATTGCCGAGGCCGGCTTCAAGTACGACTCCAGCATTTTCCCGGTCAGGCACGACCGCTACGGCATACCCGATGCGGTGGAAGTGCCGCATCGCCTGACCACGCCCGCTGGCCACGAGATCGCCGAGTTTCCTATTACTGCATTGAAGTTGGGCAGCTATAAGTTACCGATTGCCGGTGGCGGCTACTTCCGCCTGTTTCCCTACTGGTTTTCCAAGTGGGGATTAAAACGGGTGAATGCGGTGCAGCAGCAGCCTTTTGTTTTTTATTTGCACCCGTGGGAGATTGATCCCGAGCAGCCGCGGTTGCCGGCTACGGGTTTGAGTAAGTTCAGGCATTATAATAATTTGGAAAAGTGTGAAGGGCGACTAGAGAATTTGCTCGCTGCTTTTTCGTTCACTAGCTTGCACGAAGTATTAATCTTAAAACAACTCGTAGATAAGAATCCTTAAATGGCTTTTTTAAAGTGTGATCGAATACTTAGGTCAATCCGCTAATAAACTGGTCCCGATAAACACGCATTATAGGTCTAGGTATTTGCTTTTGATCTTGCGGCATATATTCATCGGTAGCGGTAAAGCCGGCTTTTTCTAGAACCCGCAATGAAGCGGCATTGCTCTGATAAGCCCAGGCAAATATCGAGTCCAGCTCGAGCTCGCGAAACGACAGCGCGGTGAATAAGCGCACCGCTTGCGTGGCAATACCTTTACCCCACCAAGCTTTGCCCAGCCAATAGCTGATCTCAGCCTCGCCAAGCATTGAATTGGCC
>JABDNS010000019.1 GCA_013043705.1 Pseudomonadales bacterium | reverse complement strand
ATGCCAGCCCAACCTATATACCCGCTGGCGGTCGCTTGCAAATTTCAAATCGCGGCGCCGCCGGTTGCAGCTACCTAGCCATTGCCGGCGGCATTGACTGCCCCGAAGTGCTTGGGTCACGCGCCACCGACCTGAACGCTGGCTTCGGCGGAATTGAAGGGCACATGCTTGGCAGCGCTGAAAAGATCCAGCCATATCCACTAGCGCCGAAGCAAAAGCATTTCCTACCGCTGGAGTGCCAAATTAGTGCACGCTTTAGCTTGCGCGAGGCCTCACCGGATAACGTTATCGCTATCTTGCCCGGCCCGGGCTATGCAGCAGTGCAAAATGATTTAACTCAAATTATCTGCGCCAAGCCGTTTATTATGGGAGCAGATAGCGATCGTATGGGCGCTCGCTTTAAATGTGCAAATACACGAGCTACTGCAGCGCTTGCACGCGGAGATAAGGCCGGATTAATGGCTTCGCATGGCGTGGCGCGAGGCGCCATGCAACTGCTACCCGACGGAGGGCTAATCGTGTTGCTCGCCGATGCGCAAACCACCGGGGGCTACCCGTGCATAGCCAACGTGATTGAGGCCGATCTTTACAAACTGGCTCAACTGCCGCCAGGCGATAGCGTGCAGTTTATTCAAGTTAATTTTGCGCAGGCACGCAGCGCTAGCGTTAAGCAAAGCGCAGCATTGCAGCGCGCCAAATATTCGATGCAACAATACATGCGCAAACAAAGCCCGAACCACGAATAAAGCATGATAGGCTTGGAAAAATGCAACTAAATGCAGACTTGGGAGAAGGCGGGAAGTTCGATGCCGAGATTATCCCGCTCATCGACATCGCTAATATTGCCTGCGGTGCACACGCTGGCGACGATGAGAGCATCGCAAATAGTATCGAGCTTGCCGTTGCGCACAATTGTGTGGTGAGCGCGCATCCCGGCTACCCGGACCGGGAAAACTTCGGCCGCCAGGCCATGCAACTGTCGGCCAATGAGCTGCAAAACAGCTTGCTTGCGCAATTGGAAAAAATAGCCGTTGAGCTGGGTCGTTACAATCGACGACTGGCCTGGGTGAAACCGCACGGCGCGCTTTACAATGAATGTGCAATCGACAGCGAACTGGCCGATAGATTTCTCAATATTATTCAAACTTACGACAGGAAAATGGGCATTATCGCACTGGCAGGAAGCGTGCTTTTCAAGCGCGCCACCGCGCGCGGCATCGCGTGTTACGCAGAGGGTTTCGCCGACCGAAGGTACATGGCGTCCGGCATGCTCGCACCAAGGCATTTAGCGGGCGCCTGCATTGATAACGTGGAGGCCGCAGTACAACAAGCGCAGCAACTCGCCGGCGGACTGCCGGTGAATGCGCTGGACAGCGGCCATGTGCAAACGGCAGTGCATACAATCTGTGTGCATGGCGATACGCCTTTGTCGCTTGGCATCGCTAAAGGTCTCTATCAAATTTTTAAGCAGGTACGCCCAGATGCAGGCACTTGAGCTGTTGTGCCCGGTTTGGCCGGCACCGGCAAGGGTTCGCGCCGGCGTAACAACGCGCGTAGGCGGTGTGAGTAGCGGCCCGTTTAGCTCATTCAACCTGGGCGAGCATGTACAAGACGACGCCGAAAATGTGCGCACAAATCGACAGCAACTCGCCGACTTCTGCGCAAAAGAAATGAGCGGGAGAAATAGCCAAACGCCACATCGATGGCGCTGGCTGGAGCAAACGCACAGCACAAAGGTGAGCGAATTCAAAAGTAGCGACCCAAATGTGGAGCCCGCTGTTGCCAGTGATGCCGGCATTAGTTGCAGCGCCGGCGAAGTTTGCGTGGTGCTTACCGCCGACTGCCTGCCGATTTTACTTTGTGATAACCAGGGGAAATGTGTGGGTGCAATCCACGCAGGCTGGCGCGGGCTGCTGGATGGCATTATCGACAATACCGTACAGGCAATGGCCAGCAAGCTCGCACTGGCCAGCACTAAAGACTGTAGAAACATTTATGCCTGGCTTGGCCCTGCGATCGGCCCCACGAAATTTGTGGTGGGCAACGACGTAAAAAAGCGCGCCTGCGAATACTTCAGTGGCAGCGGCGAGTTCAGCGAATATGAAAAAGGTTGCCTGGAAGCGTTTGCGCCCTGCCCCGAAGCCAATTTCAACAATGCCGGCCAACGCGAAAAGCCCGCATTAATTGCGCCACTTGCGGCAGAAGGCCGCGGCGATACCATTCGATACACGGCCGACCTGTATCGAATGGCAACGCTGGCATTACATCGATGCGGCATACAACATATTTATGGTGGCGGCTTTTGTACGGCCAGTGATGCGCAAAGATTTTTTTCTTACCGGCGCGACGGTGTTACCGGGCGCATGGCAAGCTTTATTTATTTAGACGATTAACGAGCCGCTTGATTGAGTATGTTGCTACGCGCAATTGAGCAAATTCAATTTTAGTTGATACGCCAAGGCCTGGAAAAATGAATCGACAGTTAGTAATAGAAGCAATGAAGGTACTTCCCGAAATCGGTCCGGATTTCGAAATTCGCCGAAGAATCGACTTTATGAAGTCGACGCTGCTTGAATCCGGCTTGAAGTACCTAGTGCTGGGTATTAGCGGCGGTGTTGATTCCTGCACTTTGGGCAGGCTGGCACAGATGACCATTGATGAATTGAACCAGGGAACCGCGGATAATAATTATGCGTTTGTCGCAGTACGCCTGCCCTACGGCACCCAGCGCGATGAAATCGACGCACAAAAATCACTGGATTTTATCCAGCCAACCCACGCAATTAGCGTTAATGTAAAAGCCGGTACCGATGCCTCACACAGCGCTACTTGCGGCAGTTTATCATTGGCCGGCCTTCTGCCAGACGACGCTGGCCGGGTAGACTTTGCCAAGGGCAACGTAAAAGCACGCTCGAGAATGATTTGCCAATACGAAATTGCGGGGCTTTTGGGAGGACTGGTACTTGGTACCGATCACTCTGCCGAAAACATCACTGGCTTCTACACCAAATGGGGTGACGGCGCTTGCGACCTTGCGCCATTATTTGGCCTGAACAAACGCCAGGTTCGTGCCGTGGCAAAACACTTGCACGCGCCCGAAAAAATTATAGAAAAAACGCCCACTGCAGATCTTGAGGATCTTGTGCCCCAACAAGCTGACGAGCGCGCGCTGGGTATCAGTTACAACGCAATCGACGATTTTTTGGAAGGCCGGCGCATCGACCCGGCCATCGAAAAGCGATTGCTGGAAATATACGCGGCAACCGCACATAAACGCGATCCAATACCAACAATTTATGACTAATTCCTGGCTAGTTTTTCTGCATGGCGCCCCGCTTAATAACAGTTTGAACTAAGATTTATAAATCAAGCTAACCAAGCCAATCGCAACAACAGCCACAAGCAATTAAATCCACAAACAGTACAGCCACGAGCACGCACGACGCACGGTAACGATTAATGAATGCAGCGGCGACAGCCCGGCAGCCAAAGCAAAGCCCTGACGCTGGTGACGCTCACCAACTGCCAGTAGATTACGATCGTCCGATCTTAATTGTTTATTTGTGCTATCGGCTCGGTATCACCGCGCTGCTTTGGGCGCTATCTTTTACCGACAGCGCGATCGGCCAGGATTATCCGCAATTATTTCTTGGCTCGGCACTTTGCTACTTTTCAATTAACGCACTTTTATTAGCGCTGGTATTGCGAGGCTGGGCGCCAAACAGACTTGCGCTATTGCTGGTTGTGTTGAGCGATATTTTCCTGCTGCAACTTATTGCACTAGCCAGCGGGCCAATTGATTCGGGCCTTGGCACGCTAATGGTGATTTCGGTAGCCGCTGGAGCCATTTTTATCCGCGGCGCCCTCGCATTGGTACCGCCGGCCATTGCAACACTGTTTCTATTTGCCGGCGTCGGTGCGAGGCTGTTTGACGAAGTTGCGCGACAGAATGAAATCGTTGCCAGTGGCTGGCTAGGCCTGAGCTTTTTCATCGCCAGCGTTGCCATTAGCTACCTCGCAAGGCGCATGCAGCAAGGTGAAGCCAGGGCACTTGAGGAAGCCTCCTCTGCACGAAAACTCGAACAGTTAAACCAGCTAATTATTGCCAGGATGCAAACCGGCGTTATGATTGTGGATGCAGCGGGCAATGTGCTCGCCTGCAACAGGGCCGCAATGCGTATTGTGCCTGAACATATCGATCCCGGAAAATGCTCACTGGCCGATATTAATAGCGAGCTGGCCAACTATCATGCCAGTGTGTACAAACACTTCAAAAGTAGCGAGCCCGCTGTATCTACGCGTGCTCGCTTTTCAACCTCAGTGCATGCCGACAACAATGAGTTCAGGTTAACCTGGGTAAGCCTGGACGCGGAAAACTCTGATGAATCATTAATATTTGTTGAAGACTTGTCCAAGATTGTCCAGCAGGCACAGCAACTCAAACTATCTTCGCTGGGAAAACTAACGGCTAGTATTGCCCATGAAATCCGTAACCCGATAGGCGCTGCGAGTCACGCCGCACAGCTATTGCGCGAAGCCAGTAGCGGCAAGGATGTGGAACTGGCCGATATGATTGTAGACCACTGTAATCGATGCTCGAAGATCATCAGTAACATCATGGATGTATCCAGGGGAGAGCCGGCCAGGGAAATGTTAGTCGATATCGCCGATTGGCTGCGTCGGCTGGTAGACAGGTACCAAGCAGAAAACACTGTAACCGTAACCCTGCATTGCCCCGACTCCGTGCTCACCCGTTTTGACCCCGCGCACCTTGAACAAGTGGTAAGGAACCTGCTGGATAACGCCGTAAATCATGCCAGCCAGGGTGATGCCGGGAAACGCGCAGCGATTATCGTTTGGCTCGATGACAACTGTGCGATTATGGACATATACGACACCGGCAGCGGCGTTCCAGCCGACAACATTGAGCGCCTGTTCGAGCCATTTTTTACCACGGGTCGCAGCGGT
The DNA here is from genome assembly GCA_013043705.1 of Pseudomonadales bacterium. Taxonomy (GTDB): domain Bacteria; phylum Pseudomonadota; class Gammaproteobacteria; order Pseudomonadales; family UBA7434; genus UBA7434. The sequence goes on along the minus strand of JABDNS010000019.1, from coordinate 27,353 downwards.
AGCGGGCTAGGCTTATACATCTGCAGGGAATTGTGCACAGCCAACCAAGCCACACTCGGTTATATCGCTGAATCCAACCGGCTTGGTGCAGCGGCGCTGGACGATACCTTTTCGCCACACTGCTTCAGGGTTCGATTTGCGCACCCAGAACGGCAGCCACTCAATTTAGCCGGAAACGCGGGGTAGATCGATTGTGAGTTCACCCATATTGGTGGTCGATGATGAGCCTGATATCTGCAAGCTCATAGAAATAACGCTCGACAGGATTGGCCTTAACGCAGTGCTGGCAGGTAGTGTCGCTGACGCCAAGGCTGCACTTTCTGATAGACAGTTTTCAATGTGTCTCACCGACATGCGACTGCCGGATGGGGACGGCCTCGACCTGGTTAGCTATATTGCCAGCAACTTTGCGCACATACCGGTGGCAATGATTACCGCACACGGCAGCATGGACACAGCAATCGATGCACTCAAGCGTGGTGCATTTGATTTTTTAACCAAGCCGATAGATATCGAGCAGCTAAAGTCTATGGTTCAGTCGGCGGTTTCAATGCAGCCGGCAATCGCAGGCAATGACATTGAGCTGCTGGAACGCAAGCTGGTTGGGCAGTCCGGGGCCATTGTTAATCTGAGAAAGCTGATTGTGAAAGTGGCCAGAAGCCAGGCGCCGGTTTTTATTTACGGCGAATCAGGCGCAGGCAAAGAGGTCTGCGCCAGGTGTATTCATGAGCTGGGCAGCAGGTCTCAACAAGCTTTTGTTGCTGTTAACTGCGGAGCAATTCCAGCCGAGTTGGTTGAAAGCGAATTTTTCGGGCATAAGAAGGGCAGCTTTACCGGTGCGGACAAAGACAAAAAAGGGCTGTTCGAGTCGGCTAACCATGGCACCTTGATGCTCGACGAAATAGCTGACTTACCACTGTCCATGCAAGTAAAACTGCTGCGTGCTATCCAGGAAAAATCCATACGCCCTATTGGCAGTAACGAAGAATTCGGTATAGATGTTCGCCTGCTCAGCGCCACGCATCGCAACTTGCAACAACTGGTTAACGAGCGACTGTTTCGCGATGACCTGTTTTATCGCATCAATGTTATTGAACTGAATGTGCCGCCGCTGCGTGAGCGAAGCGAGGATATTCCCGCACTCGCCGCACACATCCTTGCAAAAATCGCGGGCGAAAATACCCCCAAACGTTCGCTCACCGACGCCGCTATTGAGCGCCTATGCGAATATCGCTTCCCCGGCAACATTCGGGAGCTGGAAAATACGCTGGAGCGCAGTATTGCGCTGTGTGAAAAAACCCGGCTCGATGCCGATGATTTAATTTTCCAAAGCAATATGCGGCAACACCGCGATATGAGCGGCGCCTCTAGCGCGGCTGAAACCAACGCCGGGGCAGAAGTAGCGCCAGCCCCTGAGGCAAGCATGGTAAATACCCTCGGCGCCCGAACTGGTTCGCTGGATGATTACCTCGAGACAATAGAAAAGCAGGAAATTATGCAGGCGCTGGAGTCTTGTCGCTGGAACCGCACCGAGGCCGCAAAGTTATTGGGCATAAGCTTCCGCTCGCTTCGTTACCGGCTGAATAAATTGGGCATCGAGAGCTGATCAGCTTGGCCAAAACAAAAAATTAGCCAATAATAGGCGGGCCCATATAAACACAAGGAGGTGTTTAGTATGAATACGGATATTCATGCCCATCGTAACCATCCCGCCTGCCAGGCGCAGCATAAAAAACGCGCAAATCCACGCAGTCGCTGCGTAAGTTCCTCAACCAATTGCTTGGCTTACAGCCTCATTGAGCTACTACTGAGCTTGCTGATCGTTGCTGTATTGGCGAGTTTTGCAGCACCGTCATTTAAGGATTTTATTGATAGCGCCAGGGTCGACGCACAACAGGAAATGTTGCGCAAGGCTATATACCGAACCAGGAGCTCGGCAATTTATAGTAAGAAAATTGTGTCGCTTTGCCCGTATGGCGAAAGCGGGTGCGGCGCGCTCTGGGAACAAGGAATGATGATTTTTACCGATGCGAATAACAACGGCGAGATAGACCCTGAAGATACACTGTTAGAAAGAATTTATTTTAAACCCGGTTCTTACCGCATAAGTTGGCGCGCATCGGCGAGGAAAAATTACTTGCGCTATTCACCGACGGGCATGGCGCGGGCGTTTGGAAGGTTTACGATTTGCGACAAGTCTGATGACCTGCGCCTGGCAAGAACGATTGTAGTGAATAGGCAAGGTCGAACGCGAACTTATAGCGACAGGAATGGCGACGGCATCGTAGAAGATATCGATGGTCGCCTGCCGCAGTGTTAATGCAGCTGCTAGCGTAATTGCAGGCCTGCGCTACCAGCATTCATCAACAGTTTTCGCAGCAGTCGTTTTCACGCCCGCCTGGTTAATAGTCAACGCACCACAGGGCTCGCTGGATTGAGCGCCCACGGGCGTTGCTGTAATGGTAAACGTCGTTTGGCTTAGATTGGACAGCGCAAGCGTGTAGTGCGCGGTTGTGCCGGTATCTGCCGGTGCCTGGTTGCTAATCGTCGCAGTGCCGGGCGCACCGGCCGTCGCATTGGCATAGGTATACTGCTTGGCATACTCTCGCTCCATCCGCTGCCTGGCCTCAAGCATAACGGCAGTGGCATCCACGCGGCGCGTATCCATAATTTGCGATTGGTAACGCGGATAGGCCACCGCAGACAACAATCCAATTATGGCCACCACAACCAACAACTCAATCAGCGTAAAACCGCCAGCACCTTGAACCTTTTTCATATACTTACACCCGAATAAAATTTTGATAAGACGAAATAAACGCTTTTGCAGGTAAACGATCAACGAGCACTCTCTTCACTGACCACGTAAATTGCATGCACAAGCTGGCTGCCTGTATCGACTACCGCGGTTACGCCGTCGCCGCTACGCAGGTTTCCTATGGTGCCAGAAGCGCCGCTCATGAGCTGGATCCGCAGGTCATAGGCGAACTGCAATTTCAGTTCGCCAAGGCCTTCGTCAAACAAGGTTACCGCATTGCCAGGCACATCTACTGCAACAATTGTTGCAGGAATCTCGTCCACATCCGTGGCGTTGGCCAGCATGCAGATAACCAGGCCCGCAAAAAGAACGGCTAATTTTTTACTAATTACAGTCAACGTTTTCATAATAATTTCCTCTACAAGCCTTGGACTACAAACCCTGGACTACAAACCCTGGACTAAAAACCTTAGCCACGCTACTTGATTTGTCGCCAGCGCACTCGCCCTTTGCGATCGGTGGATTTAAGCACTTCTGCGCCACTCTCGGCAAAAAGAACAAACTCTTCTGACGGACCGCCAAGCAAATTGGTATCGATAACAATCGAGCCAAGCTCCTTGCGTGACTGAACCGTATCGCCAGTTCCATAATCGCTGGAGGTGATCTCACCATCACTGTTGTAGTCAATTACCTGGCTTGACGTAGCGCCGCCCGAAAACCGGTTTAGCGCATACAGATAGGATGTACCACCGGCATCACAGGGGTTGCCGTTGGGCTGCACAGTAGTGAAAGCAACTACGTTTGATACAACCGCCAGCCCGCCAACCACACGCTCGGCGCTGCTGCCAACTTCCAAATCGAGCCACCAGCCTTTGTCGGTACTAGCCAGCGGATTGCTACTGATAAAATTGCCGGAAAAGGTTTGCTCAACCATATCACTCTTGGTAACCGCAGCACTGCTTGATGAGGTCCAGGTGTCATCGTCAACAATACCGTAGAACGACTGCTGCGTTTTGCTAAACACATCGTTGGGCTCGTTGTATTTACCGGTACCGAAGTAAACGAAGCGATACTGCTTATTGCTAGCGCTAGAGCCCTGCGTGGGGAAAGTTCCAACCGCCGGCTTGGCCGTAATTGCCTGGCCTGAGCCTGCATTGTACATAAGCGCTGCGCTATTCCAGTTAGCTGGATTGGTAGAGCTGAGGTCAAACTTCCACAACTTGCCCTCCAGGTCACCGGCATAAACGTAGTCGACCGTATACTGGTCGGCATCGGTTCCGTTGCTTAATGTAGTAAAGTGATCAACGTCGATATCCGATACTGCAACTGGCGATGAAAGACCACTGGGCGAACCGGCAGAGCCATTGCCTACCGGGATTTTCGCCAGTACTTCGCCATCGTCTGCAGCCAGCACGAACAAGACTGCTTTACCGCTACCCACGCGGCCGTCTGCCACCGTAGAGTTGTAACCATTAGCAACAATAACAACCCACTCGCCGTTATTCGCCTTGGCAATAATCGGCTCGCCGAAACTGAAGCCCATATCGCTGTCGTGGAAATCGCTGAATTCCCACTCGACGATACTGCTCGGGTTGGCAGTCGCACCGGTTGGCGGATTGGTAACATCCAGTGCGAAGTAGCCTTGGCCACCGGTGCGTAAACCACCTACCAACAGCGAGCGCCAGCTGCCATCGTAGTAAGCATCCTGTAGCGCAAGCGGGCCGTCCACATAGGCACCTGACTTAAATCCTGGCTCAGTAAGCTTGGATAACTTGGGCATCAGCATATCGGGAACGTAAGCAAAAATCTCTGTGCCCGCCGATGCGCCGTTGCTCGCATCGAAAGCGTGCAGCATGCCATCGTTACCACCCGCATAAACAACCGGTGTGCGCGATGGAATCGCATAATCATTGGCTTCCAACCCTGGCGGCAGCGCAAACTGTAGTTCGGTACCACCCGGACCAGCATAGGTCGGGTTCGAATGAATGATCGGACCAGTCCTGGATGCCGGGTTGGTACCGCCAGCAATACTGCTGCGGGTGCGGAAATCACCGCCATTATCGCGCTCATTGCTGTCATCGCCGCGCAGGTAGTTAACGCGATCTTTGCCCAGTCCATCAATGCCGTTCAGCAGCGCTTGCTGGGTGGCAGTTAGCGGCGTAGACGCATTCCACTCGAAGTTGATGCCGGTGCCAGCAGGCTGGCCTGATCCAGCACCGGCGGTATTGTTGTAGGTGAAAATCTTGCGGCTCGCTGGCTGCATATGCGATTCCAGCTCATCGTTCTTCTCTTCTACAGACCAAATCGGAGAGTCGGGGTTGCAAATACTGCCCAGGGGTTTCGAGTTACACCCCGACAAACCACTTTTGAAATCGGATCCATCGGAAATCTGGAAAGATTGCAGGTCGCCGCTCCAGCTCTCGGTTGAAAACGATGCGATATAAACTTTACTACCGTCACTGATGCGGCCGCTACTGGCACCGACCTGTGGCGCGTTACCCTGTCGATCACCGATACGGTTGGTAATTTCGTTCAATGCATTCACCAACTCGTCGGGGCTAACCGCGTTGTAGAAGTCGCCGCGACCATTCAGCGAGGAATGGTACAAGTCATCAATGGTGGTTGGTTGGCCTGTATTGGTATTAGGCCAGCTAATGGTGCCATCGATCAACTGCTGCAGCGTGGCATCATCGGTGGGAACCGTACCTTCGGCGCCAAATGCAATGCCGAACGAGTTCATATGCTGCCAGGTTGCGGGATCGTTGCGCGGATCCCAGTAGTCAGTCACGTCAATGCCGGCGATATTACTTTCAAACGGCGTAATGTTATTCGCCTCGGGCCGCAGGTCGGTGGCCCAGTAGTGGAAGGTTAGATCCGAGATCGACGAACTGTCGTTGGCATTGCGGTACACCGGCGTATTGGCAGCGACGTAATTAACCGCATCCGGCAGGGTGACATCGGTTTGGTCGCGCCTGAAATTCGTAGGCGTGGTAAAACCACCGTTGTAGTACCCATCGGTAACCATTATGTGGGTATTTACCCGGCAACCAATTAACGGGCCACTCTTGGAGGATGCATTGGCGTAGTAGGCCTTATCATTCTTGAAGTACTCACCCGCGCGATAAACTGTACGGCGCAGCGGCGTACCACCGCTGGTGCGCACCGAATCGACCCAGCTGTAAAAACCGGCGCGCTCGGTGGGAGTAAGTTCGGCCAGGTTGTTGTTGTCCTGGGTTTCAGACCCCGAACGTACCGACTGATCCTGGTTGAACGACTGCCGACCCAAGCGCACAGTGTTGCGCACCGACTGTGGCGTGAAAGCGCGGCGCATTGCAGACTTGCTCGCATCCGCCCGATTGCCGTAGTACTGAAACCAGTTGGCAAAGTTCGTGCGCTCTTGGGCTAATGTCCTGCCCTGCGCATTCGGGTAGGTATCGGTTTCGATGACAACCTGCGTATAGCAGTTGGCATCGCGCAGGTTCTGCGCAGGCGTGCCTGTGCAGCTAGGGTTTACCGTTACATCATCACTAAATTGGTAGTAAAAGGCCGGCTGTGCAGCACCACGCCAGCTAAGCGCGCCAGTACTGTAATGGTAGTAAAGTGCGCGGAACGAGGTCGATAAATCGATATCGACGAACGAACCCGGGTAGTAGTAGCCACGCCTTGCATTGAAATAATTTGCATCGGTGCCTGCCGAGCCATCCGAGTTATTCGGCGCGACATAATCGACCGTGGGGTCGTAGTAAATTTTATTGAAGTGCGATGAGCGATACCAGATCTGGTCCCTATCGGCATTTCGACCATCGGGCATCCAACCCCAGGCCATACTGCCCGAGTCATCGAGCGATACAATAATGTTCGGCGGAATTTCGCTCTGCACATTGAGCGGCAGGTCCGACAGGTTCATGGTTTGTGCCGAAACAAAACCGCCAATCGGCAGCAAAGAAAGCGCGGCCAGTAATTTTTTACTGCCGGCTAACACAGCTGATTGCTTTCGATTACCCTTCATAAATTGCATTGCCATTCCTCCAAAAAAATCTTTATTGCACGCCATCGTTGCGCTTAGGGGCCACTGCCATATTGCGTGACTTCCGCACCGGTTATACAACCGCCCGGACAAATAAATACGCTTTCCAATATTGCTTCTGTGGTTATATCACCGCCCTTGGATCGAGCTGTAACCCGATAGGTGGGCCGGCTCGACGCAGAATTGGAGGGCGCGTAATTGAGCTCGCTGCTTGCGCCACCATCGCCGATATATTCAATAACACAGCGAGGCGGCTGCACTACCTGCGCAGCAAAAGTTGCCTCCTCACCTGCGGCCGTCCAGAATGCGTCGGCTTCGCGCCAATCGGCAGGGAAAGAGCCAAAACTAAAAGCCGTACCGGTTTGCGCCTGCACGCTGCCCTCGCAAGTTGAAAGCGCGCCCTCGGCGCCATGAAAAGCAATTGTTGAGCTCTGCATATTGCTAACGATGCGCTCGTCCAGGGTAATAGTTTGCATGCCGCTCACGCCAAACAGCGTGACCACAAATAAAAGCACCAGGCCTGTGAGTAAGACCGCGCCCTGCTGCGCAGCCGGGCCCGGCTGCGCGCGTTTAAGAATAGCTTTACGTGTTTGCGTAATCATTGTGCTGCTCCGGCTTTTTTACCGTTCGACAAGTTGCCTCGCAGGGCAATAGTCTGGGTGAATACCTGCCTGGCCTTACCATCACTAAACTGCAAATCGTCAACATCAAGGATGTCGTACTCCTGCTGATCATTGTCCAGCGGTTCGTTATCGGATACAGCAAGAATGCCAATACGTACTGTCATGACCTGGGTCCAATCCATACCCAAGCCAGCGGTGACATACTGGTCAACGGCAAAGCGATTATTGGGATCGGTCGCGATGCCGTATTGCACCTGCATGTTTTCAATTCCGGATACCAGCGCAATCGGCGCGCGGTTCACCACGCCATCGAACACGCGGCAATACAGCTGTTCGTCGTCACCAACAAAAAATGTCATGTGCACATATTCGCTAGGGTCGGTTGTAAGCGCGATGCCCTCGCAATCCAGCATCACGCCGTCGGGGTCACCCTGTAGCCTGATGCGCAAAACATCCGTATTCGCGGCGATGGTGATACCACCCTCAGTACCACCTGCTGCGTCGTCGCCGCTGATCACCGCCATCGGGTCAAAGTCGCCCTGCTGGGGCCAAATTTCCTCGACCCAGGGCTCCATATCCTCAGCGTACTGCGTCATCTGGAACTTGCTCACCAACGTCGATGCGAACAAGTCGGTGTTGTCGATTAGCCCTGCATTCAAATAGCCGGCCTGCCTGGCCTGGCTGGCAATAAAATTCATACCAAAGCGCGCCGCCTCTTGCATGGAAGACTGCGCCCGGATAACGTCGAGTGACTGTCGACTGCCCACGAACACCTGCAAAATACCCGCTACCATAAACAGGCCGATGACCAGCGATACGATTAACTCGATAAAGGTCATACCGCGCTGCTTTTTAGCCGACATACGCATCGGAATAGCGCTGCGCAACGCGCGCCCTGCGCGAGGATGGCCGGATTGCTTAACTTCTAACTTTTTCACCATTTATTCCCAACGATAGAGTGAATTAATTATCGCGCTTAAATTTGTACCGTAATGCTGGCGCAGGCCATATCGGCATCATTGTCCGGGTCACAGCCCTGGCCGGTATCGCCATCGCGATCTTCATCCCAAAACACGCGAATCGTATATACCGAGCCCACCGTTGTAGTATCCGACATCACATCCGCATCGTGATTGATTGTGAGTACGCCAGCCGGGAGATTGGAGCGCGTCATTGCCTGCTGCCATTCATTCAGGTCGTGCATGGCAAGCGCCTCGGCGTCGCAAGTGCTTGCGGAACAATCGGTTGCCACCGCGTCTTTGGCGGCGGTGGTGCTATATACACTGCCAGCACCGAGTCGCGCTTCATCGCGATTGGCGCGCATGCGATCGATAATGCTGGCTAGCAGCAAATCTGATTGGGTGCGGTGAAAAATGTTGCCCGACTCGCGCACACTAACCGCTTGCATACCCGCCACGCCAAGGATGCCGACCGCCAAAACAAAAACCGTAACCAGTACTTCAACCAGCGTAAAGCCGTTTGCTTTTGTTGCTCGTGCTCGATTCATAAAAATGTGTTCTCTTTGAAATTGCATGTTGCTCTTAACGTCTTACTAACGCCTTACTAGGGTCTTACCGCTAACATCCAGGCGCGCCTTCAAAGCGCAGGCTGCCCACCGTGCTGATGGTCAACGCCTCGCCGGTTATCGACGAACCTGCCTCCTCATCACAAATTCCGATTACTGCCGCACCAACCGGTGTTTTCAGGCCCTTTGCATCAAAAGTCAGGGTTCCGCCACTACCGTCGGTGCCTACGCGTATGCTGTCGTTTCCATAGTTCACGTCCTGCAGCGTGTCGGTGCCTCCGTCCAGTGCGCCATCACAATCGAGGTCCGAGAAAATAATCCAGCCGTCGCTCCAGCTTGCGCCGCCACTGCAAGTGGCCTGGTTGGTGCTGGCACAAATCGTTGCGCAGGTTTTATCGAAGATGGCCTGCCCGCGTGCGCCCTTGATAGCACCTGCCAGCGCATCACGGCCGGAAACTACGCTGGCGCCCTTCATCATCGATTGAAAGCCGGGCGCTGCAACCGCGGCGAGAATGCCCGCAACCGCCAGCACGATGAGTAGCTCGAGTAGGGAAAAACCACCCTGGTGAGTGGACTGCAACGATCGTTTCTGGTTTGCATGCAATGTCATTACTAGTTGCGCCAATGAGTACTAAATGATTCCTGGCTACCCGTGCAACGACAAACCCGTCGTGCCACCGATAGCGCTATGTGACAATTTAAGTGTGGTAGAGACCTGCACGACTCGCTAGTGCGGATAGTGTGAACGGTGGTGTTTGGCCGATAAGCGCGACAGCGTCGCTATGCGGCAGGAGAAAAACGCGCGAAAAGCACCGCAGCGCGCGAATGAGGGGGCTGCGAGAAACGCGGAAATTAAATGTAAAACGCTGTAATTACAGTAGCTTAAGGCAGTGACAGCGGTGCCATCATGTGCTCGTGTCCTGCTCAATATCAAGCAGGCGCAATTCACGCGGCATCGAGAATGTAACGTTCTCGGGCGCACCATCCAGCTCGCTTGGCAGCCTGGCACCGCGCTCGCGCAGGTAATCGATGACCTCCTGGACCAGGATTTCTGGTGCCGAAGCACCGGCAGTAACGCCGATGCATCGACGATTGCGCAGCCATTCGGGCGCAATATCCGATGCGCAGTCCACCAGGTGAGCGCTGGCACCACCACGCTCGGCCAACTCGCGCAAGCGGTTTGAATTAGAGCTATTCGGCGAGCCGACTACCAGCAACAGGTCGCACTGCTCGGCCAACAACCGCACCGCATCCTGCCGATTTTGCGTAGCGTAGCAAATATCGTCTTTGCGAGGCCCGCAGATGGCCGGAAAGCGCTCGCGCAATGCCTCGATAACGCGCGCCGTATCATCCATCGACAGCGTTGTTTGCGTAACGTAAAAAAGCGCCTGGGGATTTTTCACCTCAAGCTGTTTCACATCGTCTACTGTTTCTACCAGGTAAACCGCACCACCGTTGCTGGTGTCGTACTGGCCCATGGTGCCCTCAACCTCGGGGTGGCCCTGGTGGCCAATAAGAATGCACTCTTCGCCATTCCGGCTATGACGCACTACTTCCATATGGACCTTGGTTACCAGCGGGCAAGTTGCATCGAAAACCTTTAGGCCTCTATCGCTGGCCTCATCTTGCACCTTTTTAGAAACCCCATGCGCGCTGAATATCACAATGACATCATCGGGCACTTCAGACAGCTCATCGACAAAAATAGCACCGCGCTCGCGCAGCGAATCGACCACGTACTTGTTGTGTACAACTTCGTGCCGCACGTATATAGGCGCGCCAAATACATCGAGCGCACGGTTGACAATATCAATCGCACGATCCACGCCCGCACAAAACCCGCGCGGGTTTGCTAACAACAGCTGTATAGTGTTATCGCTCATTTTAAAATACCTCGAAACGCCGGCACGACCAGTGTATCGATAGTTGTATTACTGCAAAACATCATGCACGTGCGCGGTAAAACCAATATCCCTGCCCGCCAGCGGATGGTTGAAATCCACTTCCACATACTCTTCGTTAACACCCGCCACAACACCCGGTGTCTCGGTGCCAGCCGCATCGCCGAACGCGAGCATAATGCCTACTTCCAGCGGAATGTCATTGCCAAACGAAGAGCGTGGCATGCGCTGCAGATTTTCCTGGTTAGATAAACCAAAAGCCTGCTCTGGCGGCAAAACAACTGATTTCTTCTCGCCTGCCTGCATACCAATAAGCACGCGCTCAAACCCGGGCAGCATATCGCCACCGCCCATTTCATAGCGCAAGGGCTCGCCGTCGAGATTGCTGTCGATCACTTCGCCATCGCCAAGCGTCAGCGCAAAATTCAGCAGCAGAATACTGTTTTCACTAACTAGCATGAGCAATACTCGCTGCGGTGCTAGACAGCACCGGTTTGCTGTCCTGATTTTTCACCGCCGACAAAAATATCCAGCAACATGGCTGCCGCGCCTACAGTAATAGCAGCATCGGCCACGTTGAACGCAGGAAAGTACCAATCTTTGTAGTACACCAGCACAAAGTCTACAACCTTACCCAACATAACCCGATCGATAAGATTACCCACCGCACCGCCTAGAATAGCCGCCAGCGCGAAACACAGTAATGTTTCGTTTGCCGCGGTTCGCGCTATCCATATAACAAGCACAACACTGACGACACTGGAGATCGTGGTAAACAACCAGCGCTGCCAGCCACCTGCATCGCTCAAAAAACTCCAGGCCGCACCTTCGTTGTATACCAAGGTTAAATCGAGCAGTGGTAGCAGCGGCAGACGCTCGTATAATTCGAAATTCGCCTGCACCAGGTATTTGCTTAACTGGTCAATGGCTACCAGCGCTATGGCAAACAGGTACCATGGTGTAGCGGCGGCATAACCCCTGGGCGCCATCATGCGAAATGCCGTTGCTCGCCCTGGCCGTCAACGTTCAATACACATCGAGCGCACAGCGCCGGATGCTCGGGCTCGGAACCGACATCTTGCCTATGATGCCAACAGCGAACACACTTTTCATGTTCACTTTTCTGAACCAACACAGACAGGCCAGCCATATCGGTTGCTTGCACATTTGCAGCATCTGCTGGTGGCTCACCCACTACCACCGTTGCAGTAGAAGTAATTAGTGCGAAACGCAACTCTTCACCAAACAGTGCGAGCTTGTCGGCAATATCGGTGCTGGCATAAAGCGTTACTTCCGCTTCGAGCGAGCTGCCTATATCACCGCCGCCACGCTTTTCTTCCAATGCCCGGTTTACAACCATCTTTACTTCGCAAAGCGTTTCCACCGCGCTACGCGCATTGGCGTCTTCTGCCAGCAAATCACTTACGCCCGCATACAGCTCCTGCAAAAAAACCGATTCATTTTGTTGGCCGGGAATATTTTCGAAAAGCTCGTCGGCAGTAAAACTCAGTATCGGCGCAACCCATCGCGTAAAGGCCTGGATAATATGGTACAGCGCGGTTTGTGCAGAGCGCCTGCCCACACTATCGGCCTGCATGGTGTATTGCCGGTCCTTGATAATGTCCAAGTAAATGCCGCCAAGATCGACCACGCAAAAGTTATGCAGCTTCTGGTATATCTGGTGAAACTGGTAGCTGTTGTAGGCAGCCACAATTTCTTCCTGCAATGCAGCTGCGCGCGAAATAATCCAGCGGTCGAGCAATAACAGTTGCTCGCTGGGCAAAAGGTGCTGGCCAGGATCGAAACCTTCAAGATTCGACAGCAGGAAGCGCGCGGTGTTGCGAATGCGCCGATACGAATCGGCCACGCGTTTTAAAATTTCATCGGATACCGACATCTCCGAACTAAAATCGGTAGCCGCCACCCACAGTCGCAGCACATCTGCACCGAGCTCATTCATTACCGATTGTGGCGCAACAATATTACCCGCCGACTTGGACATCTTCTTGCCCTCGGCGTCGACCGTGAAGCCATGCGTTAACACCGATTTGTAAGGTGCTTCGCCACGCATGGCAATCGCTGTTTTAAGCGAAGACTGGAACCAGCCGCGGTGTTGGTCGGAGCCCTCCAGGTATAAGTCGGCCGGGCAATCGAGCTGCGCACGCTGCTGCAACACAGAATAATGCGTTACGCCCGAATCAAACCAAACGTCTAATGTGTCAGTAACCTTGTCATAGTCACCAGCTTCATCGCCCAGCAATTCCTGCGCGTCGAGCTCGAACCAGGCATCAATACCTTTCTGCTCAATTAAATTGGCTACCTTTTCGATAAGCTCAACACTTCGCGGGTGGATATCCAGTGTTTCGCGGTGTACGAACAAGGTAATCGGCACGCCCCAGGTACGCTGCCTGGAGATACACCAATCCGGGCTACTGGCCAGCATGGCATCGATACGCGCCCTGCCCCAACTCGGTACCCACTCGACACCTTCACAGGCGCTAACGGCTGCGTCGAGCAGTCCTTGTTTAGACATGCTGATAAACCACTGCGGCGTTGCGCGAAATATCAATGGAGTTTTGGTTCGCCAGCAATGCGGAAAGCTATGCGTGATTTTCTCTTCAGCGCAAAGCCTGCGGCGCTCACGCAGCAAATCGACAATCGGCTGGTCGACCTTATAAACGTGCAGGCCGGCGAACAAAACCGTTGCTTCACTGAACACGCCGTTTGAATCAACCAGGTTCAGGGTTTCTATGCCGTAGCGACGGCCGACCTGGAAATCATCTACACCGTGGTCGGGTGCAGTGTGTACGCAACCGGTACCCGCTTCGGTAGTAACGTGCTCACCCAATATAACCGGCACGGTCTTGTCGTAAAAAGGATGCTGCAGGCGCAAGCCCTCCAGCGCACTGCCTTTGCAACGCCCGACGATTTCTGTATTTTCCAATTTAAAGCGCGACACTACTTGCTCGAGCAGCGCCTCGGCAACAATCAGCCGAACCGGCGCTGGCGCAAACAGCGCGGAGGCTGCAACAGCCACATAGTCGAGCTCAGGGTGCAAGCACACTGCCTGGTTGGCAGGTAGCGTCCACGGTGTGGTTGTCCAGATAACAACGGATATTTCACCGTTGCCCGAAAGATCCGGCATGGCTTTGGCAAAAGCCGCTTCATCTTCGGCTGCAAAGGCAACGTCAATGGCGAATGATTGCTTGTCCTGGTACTCAACCTCTGCCTCAGCCAGCGCCGAACCGCCAACCACGCTCCAGTAAACCGGCTTGAAACCTCGCACCAGGTGGCCGCGTTCAATAATGGCACCAAGTGCGCGCACGGTGTTCGCCTCGGTTGCAAAATCCATCGTCAGGTAGGGATTATCCCAATCACCCAACACACCGAGGCGAATAAAATCTTTGCGCTGACCATCAACCTGGCGCTTGGCGTAGGCCCGACATTTTTCGCGAAATTCTGCGTAACCCAGTTTACTGCCCGCTTTGCCAACCTTGGTTTCCACTTTGTGCTCGATGGGCAAGCCATGGCAGTCCCAGCCTGGTACATAAGGCGCATCAAACCCCTGCAGGGTTTTCGCTTTAACAACAATATCTTTAAGAATTTTATTTACCGCGTGGCCAATATGGATATCGCCATTGGCGTACGGCGGGCCATCGTGCAGGATAAATTTTTTCTTGCCGGCAAATTTTTCGCGGATCTGTTGGTATATCTCGTTCTTATACCAATTTTTTAATCGCGCGGGCTCGCGCTGCGCCAAATTAGCCTTCATCGGAAAGCCGGTTTTTGGCAAATTCAACGTCTGCTTGTATCGATCTTTCTGGTCGTTCATATATTTTTACTTGTTACGCAATGCAAAACTTAATTTGGCATTGCCATGCATAATTGTTTCGAAAAATTCAAGCCATGCTACCGGGTGGATATCTGCTGCGACGCAAACCATTGCCGTGCCGCATCAATATCGCGCTGGATCTGCTGCTTTAGCAAGTCCAGCGATTCGAAGCGCTGTTCCTCACGTAACCACTGCAAAAAACGTATCTCTAGCCTGGCGCCATACAAGCTCTGCGCGTAATCCAGCAGGTGCACCTCCAGCATCGCCTCGATGCTTTCATTTAAGGTGGGCCTGGTACCCACGTTGGCAACGCCCGCATGCCAGCGCGGGCTTTCGTGATCGCCCCGGCTCGCATCTTGCCTGCATATGCGCGCCTCCACTGCATAAACGCCGGCCATCGCCGCGCGCAAGCGGTGCAGTGCAATATTTGCGGTTGGCGCACCAAGCGTTCTACCCAGCTGGCGGCCATAAATGACCTTGCCCGAAATCGTGTAAGGCCTGCCCAACAACCGCTCGGCTTTGCCAAGCTCTCCTGCTTCCAGTAACTGCCGAATCCGCGAACTGGATACCCGCTCGCCATCAACCGCGCAGGTTTTGGTGGGTACAACCTTGAAGTTGTGCTGCTCGCCGTATTTTCGCAACAGCTCGACATCTCCTTCACCACCACGACCAAAATGGCTGTCGTCACCCATAATCAAATGTGCAACGTTGAGCCCATTGATAAACACGCGCTCGATAAATGCTTCGGCCGACATATTGCGCAACTGCTCGTTAAAGCGGATCACCAGCAAATAATCGATGCCCAGCGCGGCAAAGCCCTCGGCCTTCTCACGCAAGCTCATCAGCCGCGCGGGCGCCTGCACTGGCGCGAAATATTCTCGCGGCAGTGGCTCAAGCACCACCACCACGGCGGGGCAAGCGCGATTGGCAGCTTCCTCAAGCAGTTGATCGAGCACTGTTTTGTGCCCGAGGTGCAAACCGTCAAAGGCGCCCAGCGTTGCAACACAGCCGGCCGCCAATTCGCTGCGAAAACTACCTAGGTTATGAAGTCCGCGAATAATGCGCAATTGCTAAACCCTGCTGTCGCGCTGTGCCCGGGTACGCGCCACCAGCAGCGAAAAAGCGATAAAAAGGCAGATCGCCCTTGGACGATACCGGATTGGCTAACAGCGGAATTATATACGCAGATGCCGCCTGCGATGCCGTTACTGTGAACTATTCGCGGCTTGCAAATTGCCGCGCTTATCTGACGGCTTGCTGCTGGCGCGAGCGCGTAACTGCGTGTTCCTGGAAGTGTGCCGGTCGTACACCAAGCAGCGCCAGCAGCAGCAACAGCGCCAGCGCCCCGGCCACGCAAAGCCAGGCCACCGTTTGCAAACGCCACCAAACGCCGGCAGCCTGCCATAGCTCCGGGCTGGGCAGCAAAAAGTAGATCAACGCCCCCATCGCCAGCGAAGCCAATACAATGCGCAACAACAAAACGCCAAATTGCCGACCCAGCAATTGCGCAGACACACCGCTCTGCCTCGCGGCATCGCCCAGCCCACGGTATAGCAGCAGCGCATTCAACATGGCCGATAGCGCGGTGGCCAGCGCAAGCCCGACATGGCCAACTTGCCAATAAACATGCAGCCACGTAACCAGCACCAGGTTGAGCACCATGTTCGCGACCATCGCGATGATGCCAATGCGAACCGGCGTTTTCATATCTTGCCGGGAGTAGTAGCCGGTTGCCAACACCTTAATCGCCATAAACGCCAGCAGACCCAATGCATAAGCCCTTAGGCTGAGCGCCGACATCTGCACGTCGAAAGGCTGCATGGCCTGGTACTGGAACAGTAAATACAGGATCGGTTCAGCCAGCACCATCAATGCCACCATCGCAGGCAACGCAATCAGCGCGATGCAACGCAAGGCCCACTCCAGCGTGGCAGAAAACTGCGCCCAACTGGCGTGCAGCTCACCATCTCCCGCCGACTGTATTTTCATTCGCGACAAGCCGGGCAAAATTACCGTGGCAATCGCAATACCGAACACACCCAACGGCAATTCGGCCAGCCGATCCGAATAGTACAACCACGAAACGCTGCCAGTGGGTAAAAACGAAGCCAATACCGTATCGAGAAGCAGGTTTATCTGGCTTACCGACACGCCAAAAATAGCCGGCAGCATCAGGCGCATAATCCTGCGCACGCCCTCGTGTGCTGGCTGCCAGCGCGGCCTGGGTAACAATTCCAGGCGCGCAAGGAAGGGTATCTGAAACAGTAACTGCGCGAAGCCGGCAATCAGCACCCCCCAGGCCAGCGCGAATACCGGCTCGGCAAGCCTTGGCGAAAGCCACAATGCCGCGCTGATCAGCGCAACATTCAGCAGCACTGGCGTAAAGGCCGGCACCGCAAAGCGGTCATAGCTATTCAGGATGGCACCGGCAAAACCGGTTAACGAAATTAGTAACAGGTACGGAAACGTAATCCGCAGCATCGTAACGGTTAGTTCGAATTTTTCGGGTTGGTTAATAAAGCCAGGCGCAAACAACATGGCAACCAACGGCGCCGCCAGTACAACCAACACGCTAAGCAGTAACAGGGTGCCGCCGAGCACGCCGCAAACCGCATTCAATAAATCGCGCACCGCCTGCAACTGGCCGTTCTTTTCGCTGTTGCTGCGATACTCGGCCAGCACCGGCACAAAGGCCTGCGAAAATGCGCCCTCTGCAAACAGGCGGCGTAAAAACTGTGGAATCCGAAATGCAATAAAGAAAGCGTCGGCGTTGCCACTGGCGCCAAACAAGCGGGCAATCACCACATCGCGCAGCAAACCCAGCACCCGCGAAAACATGGTCATGGAACCTACAACCATGCTGGAACCCAGCAAGCCCGCCTGCTTTTTTGGCATAGCAGCGGCCGGCGGCTCAGGCATCACAAGCACCGATTAGCGGGTTGGGCTTGCGCCGTTGCAGCATAAGCAATGACATTGCCAATTCAAAAGCGACTTCCGGTATACCAGCGCACCGGGTGGGAGTGTTTGTCGACCTGCTCGACTACATCGAGAATCATCGCGAACAAGGCCATGCGAATAACGATGCCGTTATCGGCCTGGCGAAAGATGGCCAGGTTGGGGTTGCCATCCAGGTCGGTACTGAGTTCGTTGGCGTCGGCGCGCGAATCACGTGGCAGTGGATGCATAATCACCGTGTTCGGTTCACAGTGCTGGGTATACACGCTTTGGTTCAAGCGAAACTTGCCGCGATAAAGATCGGCTTCGGCACGCGAACCGAAGCGTTCTTCCTGAATGCGCGTGGAGTAGGCGATATCGACATGCGCAATGCTGCTTTCAAGGTTTTCAGATATCTGCACCGTGTGTCCGGCGCTGCGCGCCATCTCTACCAACGCTTCGGGCATGCAGAGCGCGGCCGGCGAAATCAGGTGCAATTCAACATCGCGATAGCGGCACAACAATTTAACCAGCGAGTGAACCGTGCGACCGAACTTGAGGTCGCCGATCATGGCAATGCGCAGGCCATCGAGTTCGCGTTTGCGACCGCGCATTTCCTTTTCAATGGTATACAGGTCGAGCAAAGCCTGGGTGGGGTGTTCGTTAACGCCGTCGCCACCATTGACGACCGGCACACGACTTGCGGAAGCAAAGTCCGACACCGAACCGGCCTGCGGGTGGCGCATTGCAATGACATCGCTATAACCGCTCAGCACGCGCGCGGTATCGTGCAGTGATTCTCCCTTGGCCAGCGCGCTGCTTTCAAAGCCGGTGGTCTCACGCACTTCACCGCCGAGCAGATTGAACGCACAACCAAAGCTGACCCTGGTGCGGGTGCTGGCCTCGAAAAACATATTGCCCAGAATGGCGCCATTGAGCACGCTGGTAGCGCGCTCGCGCTGGGCGTAGGGCTCCATTTTTGCCGCAACGGCAAAAATCTTGTCGATATCGGTTCTGGCGAACTGATCTATCGATAGAATATGGCTACCGACAAATTCCATAGACAACTCGTGATGTGAGTTTGGGGCGAGCAGGCGAAAGTCTAAACCGCGGGCAGCATCAGGCCAATAGGCTGGTGCCATTCGCGTCCGTCATTATTCACTTGTTGGCCAGCAGCGGCTGGCATGTGCCCATACCTTGGCCGAGAGAAAAGCAAAATGCGCGCAGTGCCAGATTCGGATCTAGGGGAACAGGAACAGAAAGCAGCATGACAGTGAAAGCCCTGCAGCGAGCCCTGCAACAGCGCATTCCGAATGCTTCGCTGTGCAAAACATCGTTGCCGCTATGCCCTTCCATCCAGCTGTGGTTGCTCAACCCGGACTACCCGCAATGGGCGCTGGATCCACGGGATGCTGCGGCGCTGATGGACGAACCGCCCTATTGGTCTTTTTGTTGGGCAAGCGGCCAGGTGTTGGCGCGCTACCTGCTCGACAACCCGGCCCTGGTTCGCGACAAAACCCTGGTGGATTTTGGCGCGGGTTCCGGCGTTGTGGCGATTGCCGCTAAACAGGCCGGCGCCGCCGTGTGTTGGGCGTTGGACAGCGACCCGCTTGCCCTAGCGGCCTGTGCGGTTAACGCTAATTTGAACCAGGTTTCGCTGTGCTATGCCAGCGACCTGGATCAATTACCGCCGGCCGATATCGTTACACTGGCTGACGTTTTTTACGACGCCGATAACCTGCCGCTGTTGGCCCAGTTGAAGCCGGAATTTGAACTGCAAATTATTGCCGACTCCAGGCGCAAAGCTTCCGATTTTAAAAATTTTGCCGCGCACAGCAGCGTGCGCAGTCACACCGTACCCGATCTCGATGAATCCAGCGAGTTCCGCCAGGTGACTATTTATACGCAAGCCTGGTCAACGCAACGTTAAGCGCGCGGCTAGTGGCAAATTCTGGCCGCGCTAACGGTATAATCGCAGCCAGCTGGAATATAGCTTCGGGGCAAAATCCGGAGCGCGCATCCGAGGTAATCAGCAGTGCTAATCATTGGCTTAACAGGCGGCATCGGCAGCGGTAAGTCTGCCGCAGCCGAACGCTTCACCGAACTTGGCGTGAGCGTTATTAACGCCGATGCGCTGGCGCGCGAAGTGGTGGCACCGGGCACGCCCGCGCTGGATGCCATTGCCGAAAAATTCGGATTACCGGTTTTACTTGCCAACGGCAGCCTCGACCGCGCTGCGCTAAGAGAAATTATATTCAACGACCCGCAAGCACGTAGCTGGCTGGAAAATCTCACCCACCCGTTGGTTGCCGAGCTGACCCAGGCCAGGCTGTTTGCGCCGCTGGTGGCCGACGAGGCGCTATACCGCATCCTCGAATCACCGCTGCTGCTCGAGGTGGGGCGACAACAGTTTGTCGACCGCGTGCTGGTTGTCGATTGCCCTTTGGAGTTACAAATCGAACGTGTGATGCGTCGCGACACCAATAACCGTGAAGAGGTGTTGCGCATGATCGATGCGCAAATGTCTCGCGACGCCAAACTCGCGCTGGCCGACGATGTAATTGACAACAGCGGCTCACTCGAAGACCTGCAAAACGCAGTAGATAAATTACACCGAGCGTATTCGAATAACGCAGAAAGGAGCGAACTGTGAGCGCGAAAAAACCACCGCTGGTGGACTGCCCGAATTGTGCGGCCAAAGTGGTTTACAACAAAGATTTCCCGTTTCGGCCGTTTTGTTCAAAGCGCTGCAAGGACGCCGACTTTATTGACTGGGCGCATGAGAGCAAGCGCATAAAAGGCAACGCCAGCTACGACGATTTATTTAGCGAGCGCGAAGAAGAAATAAACTAGCTCGCACTGCGTTGCAGTGAATCAACAATCGCAAAGTTAGCCTGCGGGAAAGTGTAATCACCAAGCTGCTCGGTGTTAACCCAGGCCAGCGGCTGGCCTTCTTTGCCCTGCGCTTCACCATTGAAATCTATAACCCGCCAAACGTCGAGCAACACGCGCTTGTCGCCGTAATCGTGCGCTATTTGCATTAGCGGCTCGGCGTCGTTTACTTGCACATCCAGCTCTTCCAGCAGTTCCCGGCGCAGCGCTGCAAGCACCGACTCGCCCGCCTCTACCTTACCGCCGGGGAATTCCCACAAACCCCCCTGGTGCGCATCGCGCTTGCGCCGGGCAATTAGCACCTGACCACCGGCATCAAACAACACACCTACGGCGACGTGCAGCAGTGCAGCCGTCACGCGCCGCCACCTAACGCCACGCAATTGTCAGGTGCGGTATTCGGCGTTGATGCGCACATAATCATGCGAGAGATCGCTGGTCCAAACGCGCTCGGAGGCGTCGCCGCGGCCCAACTGAATGCCAATATTAATTTCGGGCCTGGCCATAATGTCGCTGGCCTTTTGCTCATCGTAGTCTTCCGGCCTGGCGCCATGCCGGCAAATACAATAATCGTCGAGGGTCAACACAACCGCATTAATATCCAAATTTTCAACCCCCGCGCGACCCACTGCGGCCAGGATTCGCCCCCAGTTTGCATCGCTGGCAAAGAACGCGGTTTTCACTAATGGCGATTCCGCCACCGCATAGGCAACTTGCAGGCACTCGCGCTGACTGCGCCCGCCTTGTACATCGATAACAATAAATTTGCTGGCGCCCTCGGCGTCGCGAATGATGGCGGTGGCCAGCGCTACGAACAAAGATTCAAGCGCCTGCTGGAACGACTGCCAATCGGCACTGCCGGGCGCAATGCTAACGCCCGACGCGCCGCTTGCGGCGAGCACGCAGGCATCGTTGGTTGAGGTGTCGCCATCAACGGTAATTCGGTTGAACGACTTGTTCACGGCACTGTTGAGCAATTTTTGTAAATCGTTGGCCGCGATCTTTGCATCGGTGGCAACGTAAGCCAGCATGGTCGCCATGTTTGGCTTGATCATGCCAGCGCCTTTGGCGATACCACTAATAACGACATTGCCCGCCGACAACGACACACGAATACTGGCGTGCTTGGCAATCGTATCGGTTGTCATGATGGCGCTCGCTGCATCTTGCCAGCGCGCTGGGTCAAGGCCGGCAACCAGCGCCGGCAGCGCGGTTTCGATTTTATCTAATGGCAGGGGTTCGCCTATTACACCGGTAGAGAATGGCAGCGCAGCGGCGGTTGTGGGCAGCGCCTGCAACAATTTATCACAGCATTGTTCGGCTACAACAATGCCGGCGCGACCGGTACCGGCATTTGCGTTGCCGGCATTAACCAGGCAATACACTGGCGTTTGCGCGGCTTCGTCCTGCCAGGTTTGCAAGTGCTGGCGCGCCACGCTAACTGGCGCCGCGGCGAAAGCGTTGCGGGTGAAAACCGCGGCTACGCTGGCGCCGGCGGCAATTTCCATCAGGGCCAAATCTGGCGGCGGCTCACCTGCTGCGGCATTTTTAATACCTGCGGCAAGCGCAGACCAGCGCACCCCGGCAACCGGGTGAATCGTTTCGGTAGATATCATGCGCCGTAAAAGCTCACGCGGTATCGCAGTGCAAGGCTCAAGCTATTTTGCCGTGGCACTGCTTGTACTTTTTACCCGAACCACAGGGGCATGGTTCGTTGCGCCCAACTTTGCGACCGTCCCTGACCATCGGTTGCTGCGCCGTGTCTTTTGCTTCGGGGTCCGCCGCGGCCGCGGGATCCGTGCCGGCACTGGCATCGGGATGGCTGGCGGTAATCGTTTCACGCGCCTGCTCTTCCATGCGTTGCTTCTCAATCGCGTCGGGGTCGTCTTGCGGGCGAATATCTACCAGCGCCAGGAAGCGGATAAACTCCAGTTTCATATTGCTTAACATGGACTGGAACAATTCGAACGCTTCGCGCTTGTACTCCTGCTTGGGGTTACGCGCTGCGTAGGCGCGCAATCCAATGCCCCGGCGCAAGTGGTCCATGGTAGACAAGTGATCTTTCCACAGCTGGTCTAGCACCTGCAATAAAATTTGCTTTTCAAAACGCCTGGCCGCCTCGCCCAGTGGTGCCATTTTTTCTTCGTACTGGTCTTTAACGGCCTGCAGGATTCTCTCGCGCAGGGTTTCCTCATAAAGGTCTTTTTCTGTATCAAGCCATTGCGACAGCGGCAACTCCACCGAGTAGTCGCTTTGCAGGGCTTGCTCGAGCCCCGGTATATCCCATTGCTCTTCAATACTTTGTGGCGGGATGTAGGTGTCGATAAACTCGTTAACAACATCGTGGCGAATAACGTCAACCATGCCGGCAATATCTTCAGCATGCAAAATATCATCGCGCTGCTGGTAAATAATCTGACGCTGGTCGTTGGCCACATCATCAAATTCCAGAAGCTGTTTGCGAATATCGAAGTTGCGCCCCTCAACCTTGCGCTGGGCTTTCTCAATGGCGTTCGACACCATGCGATGTTCAATCGCTTCGCCGCGCTCCATGCCCAGGCGCTGCATAAAGTTGCGCACCGCGTCGGAGACAAACAGGCGCATCAGGTTATCTTCCATCGAAAGATAAAATCGCGTTAGACCAGGGTCGCCCTGCCGGCCTGCACGGCCGCGCAGCTGGTTGTCGATGCGACGCGATTCGTGACGCTCGGTGCCAAAAATATGCAAACCGCCCGCCTCAATAACTTGCTGGTGTCGCTTCTCCCATGCCACCTTGTGATCGGCAATCTCCTTTTCGCTGGGTGAATCAAGCGCCGCAAGCTCGGCTTCAAGGTTGCCGCCGAGTACGATATCGGTGCCACGACCCGCCATATTGGTAGCAATGGTCACCTTGCCCGGCCGGCCCGCTTCGGCAACAATTTTTGCCTCGCTCTTGTGGAACTTGGCGTTGAGTACCTGGTGCTCTATCTTTTCTTTCTTCATGTACTTCGAGAGCATTTCCGACGTATCGATCGAGGCGGTGCCTACCAGCACCGGTGCATTGCGCGAAATGGCCTCGTTGATATCCGTAACCACCGCTTCGTACTTTTCCTCGACCGACAGGTAAACCAGGTCGTTCAGGTCTTTGCGAATCGTGGGCACGTTGGTGGGAATAACAATAACGTCGAGGTTGTAAATCTGGTGGAATTCCTGCGCCTCGGTATCTGCCGTGCCGGTCATGCCCGCTAGCTTGTCGTAAAGACGAAAGAAATTCTGGAACGTGGTTGACGCGAGTGTTTGGCTCTCGGCCTGGATCTTGAGGTTTTCCTTGGCCTCGAGCGCCTGGTGCAAGCCATCGCCAAGGCGGCGGCCCTCCATGGTTCTACCGGTGTGCTCGTCGATCAGTACGATCGAACCATTTTGCACAATGTACTCCACGTTGGCGGTAAGCAGGTGTTGCGCGCGCAACGCGGTGTTTACGTGATGCAGCAAGCCCAGGTTGGTTGGTGAATATAAACTGTCGTCCTCTTCCAGCAGCTGGTCTTCCATCAACAGCTCTTCAATGCGCTGGTGACCGCTTTCGGTAAGTTCGATATGGCGCTGCTTTTCGTCGACAAGAAAATCGCCGTCGGGCTCGGGCTTTTCTTCAAATTTAGTTACTTCAGGAAGCGGCGACGAGCGCGTGAGCCTGGGCACAATGGCATTGATGCGCTTATACAATGCGGAACTGTCTTCGCTGGCACCGGAAATAATTAACGGCGTGCGCGCCTCATCGATCAGGATCGAATCGACTTCGTCGACAATGGCAAAGTGGGTACCGCGCAAAACGCGGCTTTCCAGCGTAAAGGCCATGTTGTCGCGCAGGTAGTCGAAGCCGAATTCGTTGTTGGTGCCGTAGGTAACATCGGCAGCGTAGGCCTCGCGCTTTTCATCTTCGCTTTGTCCGGAAAGAATTACGCCAACGCTAAGGCCGAGGAATTCATAAACCGGCCGCATCCAGTTGGCATCGCGCTCCGCCAGATAGTCGTTAACGGTAACAATGTGTACACCCTCGCCGGTTAAAGCATTCAGGTACGCCGGCAGCGTAGCCACCAGCGTTTTACCCTCACCGGTACGCATCTCGGCAATGTGCCCCTCGTGCAGGGTGATGCCACCAACCATCTGCACGTCAAAATGACGCAAGCCCAAGGCGCGTGTACCCGCTTCGCGAACCAGCGCAAAAGCGTCCGGCAATAGATCGTCCAGCGCGGAGCCCTGCGCTAGCGAAGCTTTGAATTCATCGGTTTTGGCGCGCAGCTCTGCGTCGGATTGGCCGGCGTAGGTTGGCGCGAGGGCATTAATTTTGTCGACTACACGCTGCATACGCCGTAGTTGGCGATCGTTGCGCGTACCGAAAATGGACTTGAATGCTCTGGCAATCATGGCAGCCTTTATGTCTTAAACAATGTTGATGGGTCGAGAATGTCGGAATTGCTATCTAGGCCAGGTCAGGCGAAAGCCGCGCGAAAGCCATGCAAAGGGTATAGAAATAGCCGTGCAAACGCTTGTTCCGGTGCTGTTTTTCGAGGCGCGCAAGCATAACATGTTGGCTCCCGGTGGGCATTCACGCGGCGCCAAAATGCGGGATATGACCGGGCAGAGGTGCGCTTGAAGAGGTGCCTGAATAGCAGCTGGAAAAAGCGCCGCTTACGAGCGAGCCGGGAAGATAGCGCGAAATGCGCGGAAATCTATAGACTAGCGCGGTTGATATAACGCGCGGGATTCATTGGCTTACCGTTGCGCAAAACTTCAAAGTGCACGTGAGGGCCGGTAGAGCGACCCGAACTGCCCATGCGCGCAATCACCGCGCCTTTTTCGACCACGTCGCCCACTTCAACCAGGTTGGTATCGTTGTGCGCGTAGCGCGTGGCAAAACCATTGCCATGGTTAATTTCCACCATCAAGCCGTAGCCGTAGCGCTTTGCTGCCGAGGTAACCACGCCGCCGGCAATAGCAATCACGTCGCTGCCGGCCTTGCCCGCAAAATCCACACCGTTGTGCCAGGCTTTTTTGCCGGTAAACGGATCGGTACGCTTGCCAAATGAGGAAGACATCCAGCCCCATTTTATCGGCCTGCCAGCAACAAAGGCCTGGCTTTTCATTTCGCGCGCGTTCAATTGGCCATCCAGAATGGCCAGCTGGCTCTCGCGATTTTCCACCAGCTGGTCGAGCCAGTTGAGTTGGCGCTGCAATTCAATCGGTTGAACCGATGCCGCTGCTTCCTCTAATAATTCAGGGCCACCCAGGGCGGGCGTCTGGCTAAAATCAAACTCGCCGTGATCCAGGTCGGCTACTTGTGCAACCTGCTCGCCCAGAGCGTCCAGCCGCATAATGCGTGCCTGCAGCACCGCTACCTGCGCGGTCAGCGCCGCCAGTTCCATATCAACCTGTTCTCGCGTGCTGGCCATTGCCGCGGTATCGGCCTTCAATTGTTCGCGCCATTCAGTCATTAATACGCGCTGGCCCAAATGACTCAGGCCCTCGTCGGCAAGTCGCAAACCCAATGCACCACCGAGCATCAACAGCAGTGCGCTACAGGCAATTGCTGCGCGCAACCGCCACTCGCTACTATCGAGCGCGAGGCGAACACGGCCTTGTTTGTCGGTAATCAGGATTTTCATCAATGGGCTCTGGAAAGCTGTCTCAAAACGGTGAAATTGCGCACAAAACCGTGGCGCAACCATCTGCAAATGGCAATAGTACACTTTCTATTGAAGCAGAGAACCGTTTGATCGGCGAGCAGGAAGGCTACAGTATCCGGAGAAAATTTCAACAGTGTGAGGGCGGTCGCGGTAGTTTGCTGCGCCAGGATGGCCCATTACCGCTGGGTTATGCGGGCTAGCCAACCACAATACCCCGGTTGGCCCTTGCGCGCCGGGAAAACCGCGGCAGGGGTGGAATAGCGCTTAAACGGCGACCAGCGGGGCCGCGTAGGAAATGGGTGCCTCTTCGCTGTCCTCGAACGTTACCAGCTCCCAGGCATCGGGCTGCGCCAATAGATCGCGCAATACGCGGTTATTCAACGCGTGGCCGGATTTGAAGGCCCTGAATTCACCGATCAGGCTCTTGCCCAACAGGTAGAGATCGCCAATCGCGTCCAGCACCTTGTGCCGCACAAACTCGTCTTCATAGCGCAGGCCGTCTTCATTCAGCACTTTGTAATCGTCGATCACTATTGCGTTGTCGAGGCTGCCACCACGAGCCAGCCCGCGCGAGCGCAGGTATTCAAATTCGCGCATAAAACCAAAGGTTCTTGCACGACTTACTTCGCGAACAAATGAGGTTGAACCAAAATCGACTTCGGCGGTGTGCGAACGACCTTTAAAGGCCGGATGGTCGAAGTCGATAGTAAAGCTCACCTTGAAGCCGTCGCAGGGCAGCAGGGTGGCCACTTTGTCGTCTTCGCGCACGGTAATCTCGCGCTTGATGCGAATAAACTGCTTGGCCGCGGCCTGCTCGTCAATACCAGCAGACTGGATCAGGAATACAAACGGGCCGGCGCTACCATCCATGATCGGAATTTCGGGGGCGTTAACGTCTACGTAGGCGTTATCGATTCCCAGGCCAGCCATGGCTGATAGCAGGTGCTCTACGGTTGAAACGCTGGCGTCATTCGCCGACAGCGTAGTAGAGAGTTGAGTGTCGCTAACATTCTCGGCGCGGGCGGGAATTTCCACCACCGGGTCGAGGTCTACGCGTCGAAATACGATACCAGTGTTAACCGGCGCGGGGCGCAAAGTCAGGTAAACTTTCTTGCCCGTGTGCAAGCCCACGCCGGTGGCGCGGATGCTATTGCGCATGGTTCGCTGTTTGATCATTGTCACTCCGCCCTGTTTGTGCAAC
>JABDNS010000007.1 GCA_013043705.1 Pseudomonadales bacterium | reverse complement strand
GCGTAGGCGCCCTGCACTTGCTCGGCTAGCGCATCAAGTGCGTCTACGTCGGCATTCATGCGCGCCTCTTCAAGCGTTTCGCGTAGCGCCATTTGCTGCATCAAAAAATCGGTGTCGCGCTCGGTATGCGTTTGCGCATTAATTTCAATGCCCTGGCGTTGCAACAGGTAGTTGGCGCGCCGCACCGGGTCGAGCAGGGTTGCAAGCGCAGAATTGATCTGCGCGCTCACTTGCGCGGCCAATCTTTGTTCCTGCGGCGTATGGCTGGCGTAACGGTCGGGGTGATATTCGCGTTGTAGCTTGCGCGCATTTTGCTTCAGCACACTGCTATCGAGGTCAAATTGTGGGGCCACGCCCAGCAGGCGAAAGTAATCCTGTTCGAGTTGCACGAATCACTCAGGCCTGTACAGTAAAGCTTTCGCCGCAGCCGCACTCACCCGCTGCGTTGGGGTTTTTAAACTCAAAACCTTCGTTCAAGCCTTCTTTAACAAAATCCATTTGTGTGCCATCGATATAAACCAGGCTTTTCGGGTCGACAACAAGCTTTACACCATCTTGCTCGAAAACTTCATCGTCGGTATCGATGTCGTCGACAAACTCAAGCACATAAGCCATACCAGAACAGCCGGTGGTTTTCACACCCACGCGGATGCCCAACCCTTTGCCGCGCTGCTCAAGTTGTTGCCGCACGTGGCGCACGGCGTTGTCGGTCATGCTAATGGCCACGGCTTAACTTACCGCCCTAGCATCGGCTGCGCTGTCTTCAGCTCCGGCTGTATCAGCTACAGAGGAGGATTTGCCACGCAGGTCATCAATGGCGGCCTTTATCGCATCTTCGGCCAAAACCGAGCAGTGAATCTTCACCGGCGGCAACGCCAGCTCTTCTGCAATTTCGGTGTTCTTGATTTGCTGCGCCTGATCCAGCGTCTTGCCCTTCACCCACTCGGTAAGCAACGAGCTGGACGCAATGGCCGAACCGCAACCGTAAGTCTTGAATTTGGCGTCTTCAATAACGCCGTCATCGTTAACCTTAATTTGCAAGCGCATCACGTCACCGCAGGCGGGAGCGCCAACCATGCCGGTACCCACCTTCGTGTCGTTGGTATCTAGCTTGCCAACATTCCTGGGATTCTCGTAGTGGTCGAGAACTTTTTCACCGTAAGACATGACTGTTAACCTCTAATAATCGCTTAATTGCTGTACTTCGTAATGGCCAGCACCAAAAGTGACTGGCGTGAAAATCTAATGCGCTGCCCACTGCACAGAATCCAGATCGACACCGTCTTTGTACATATCCCACAGCGGCGACAGCTCGCGAAGCTTTTCTACCGCAGCGCGCACCTTTTCAATCGTGAAATCTATGTCGGCATCTGTTGTGTAACGGCCTACTGTAAATCGTAGCGAGCTATGCGCCAGTTCATCGCTACGACCCAGCGCACGCAATACATACGAAGGCTCGAGACTGGCCGAGGTACATGCGGAACCGGATGATATGGCCAGATCTTTCAGTGCCATGATTAGCGACTCGCCTTCGACAAAATTGAAACTCACATTCAGTGCGCCAGGCAATCGCTGTTCCGGATGGCCATTCAAGTACACCTCTTCCATATCTTTGAAGCCGTCCCACAGGCGGTTGCGCAAACTGGCAATACGCTCGTTATCGGCACCCATCGATTCTTTGGCAATCCGTG
The DNA here is from genome assembly GCA_013043705.1 of Pseudomonadales bacterium. Lineage (GTDB taxonomy): Bacteria > Pseudomonadota > Gammaproteobacteria > Pseudomonadales > UBA7434 > UBA7434. The sequence goes on along the minus strand of JABDNS010000007.1, from coordinate 30,013 downwards.
CCGCTTCGCCGAAGCCTACAATTTGGTGCGTGGGCAAAGTGCCAGAACGCATACCGCGTTCGTGTCCGCCACCATGCATTTGCGCCTCGATACGCACGCGTGGCTTGCGTCGTACAAACAACGCGCCAATACCCTTGGGCCCGTACATCTTGTGCGCCGACATCGATAACAAATCAACCTTCAAGGCCTGCATATCAACCGGTATCTTGCCAACTGATTGTGCGCCATCGACATGAAAAATAATTTTGCGCGCGCGGGTAAGCTCGCCAATGGCAGCAATATCGTTGATTACGCCAATTTCGTTGTTCACGTGCATGATTGATACAAGGATGGTGTCATCACGCATTGCCGCCTCTACTGCTTCGGGCGAGGTTATGCCAAATTCGTCGGGCTGCAGGTAGGTCACTTCAAAACCTTCGCGCTCAAGCTGCCGGCAAGTATCGAGCACCGCTTTGTGCTCAATGGCCGAGGTAACAATATGCTTGCCCTTGCCCGAATAAAAATGTGCCGCGCCTTTTAGTGCAAGGTTGTCAGACTCGGTGGCACCCGAAGTCCAAACAATTTCGCGCGGATCGGCGTTAATCAATTCAGCTACCGAAGCCCTTGCATTTTCTGCCGCTTCTTCTGCGCGCCAGCCAAACTGGTGCGAGCGCGAAGCGGGGTTACCAAAATTACCCGCTTTGGTTAAACACGCCATCATTTTTTCGGCAACGCGCTCGTCCACTGGCGTGGTTGCTGCGTAGTCGAGATAAATTGGAGTTGTCATGTTGCTGTATTCAACCTCTATGTAGGTAATCAATAAACTATGTTTTTGCGTTGCCCGCAATGTTCAGCACTTGCGCCTCGTTCGCATTGCGCGCGGCTAACAATGAATCCTGCCTGGCCGATACCGACTGCATCTCTCGCCGCGCAACCAGGTCGGCCAGTGAAATACCGCTCAGGAAACCATGAATCTGTTGGGTCAGGTCATCCCACAAGTGGTGCGTAAGGCAGGTGTGCCCGTCCTGGCAATTGCTCTTGCCCGAACAATTGGTGGCATCCACCCCTTCGTCAACCGCTTCGATAATGTCGGCAACCGACATCGCTTCGCATGCGCGCGCTAGTGAGTAGCCGCCGCCCGGGCCGCGCGAACTGCTCACCAGTTCATTACGCCTGAGTTTGGCGAATAGTTGCTCGAGATAGGCCAGCGACAGCTCCTGGCGCTCGGCAATTTCGGCAAGGCGCACTGGACCGGCGCTGGCGTGTAGCGCCAAATCGACCATGGCGGTTACGGCGTAGCGGCCTTTGGTGGTCAATCTCATTAATAAAACCTATATTAATCAATATGTTACGGTGCATCTACAGGCAGGCCAGCAGGGCTGGTTACAACATAGCGGCCTCTAAACTCTGGGGCTGCCCGCATGTGCTGCGAGGTATAATTATCTTAAACCCAACCATTTTAATCAAGTATTTAAGTGACTAATTTGCTTGGTTATTATTCCCCTAACGGCCGCCCAAAGGGCAACCACTTGCCACCCTCGCCAAAGTTTTGACAAAACGCTGGCTCTCATACTCTCTATTTTTCTTAACCTATTGATTTTTATATCTTTTAATCTTCCGGCATAGCGATTGCAACCCGCTGCGGGTAAAGCAATGACGATAGCAACGCACCAGCAGCGCTAAACGAGCGATAGCCACAATGCCCCCACCAACAAGCCCGGTACAAGCAGGCCCTGCAAAAACAGGCCGCGCCCAACAAAGCACCGCTGCGCGTCAAGGCGAACCCACGGGCAGCATTGTGAAAGGCGCTGACAAAGAAGGCCTGCAGGCCACTTTCGAGCTGTTTAACCGCATGTCGGACAACCTGTCCGAGTCTTACCGCGCGCTGGAAGCGCAAGTAGCTGCGCTCACTGATGAACTCGATCGCGTTAATCACCAGCGTGAACTGGAAACCCAGGATCGCGAACAAGTATCGTCGCGCTTGAGCAACCTGCTGGGTCTGCTGCCCGGCGGCGTTATTGTTTTAGACCGATGGGGCGTGGTGTCGCAGGCCAACCCTGCCGCCGAAGAATTGCTGGAACGAAAGCTGGTTGGTAGAAAGTGGGTAGAGCTAATTGCCGAGTGCTTTGCGCCGCGCAAAGATGACTGGCACGAAATTTCACTAAAAAACGGTAAGCGCGTAAGCCTGGCAACCCGCTCGCTTGAGGTTGAAACCGGCCAGATAATTTTGCTTACCGACCAAACCGAAACCCGCCGGCTGCAAGAACAGGTTAGCCGCAACGAGCGGCTCTCGGCGCTGGGCAAGATGGTTTCGGCGTTGGCTCACCAGATTCGCACGCCACTTTCTGCTGCGATGCTTTACGCCGGGCATTTATCGGAACGGGAACTGGATGCAGAAAAAACCCAGCGCTTCGCCGAAAAAATTGTCTCCCGGCTTAATCATTTGGAACGCCAGGTTAGCGACATGCTGGTATTCGCCAGCGGTGATGTGCGCCTGAGTGATTCCGCGCCGGTGTCAGAACTATTGCAGGAAGTGCAACAGGCTGCCGAAGTGGTATTGCAGGCCAATCGAGTTGAATTAAAAATTGAAGCAAACCACGCCGACTGCAAAATTATTTGCAATCGGCAAACCATGGTGGGTGCTATTTGCAACCTGGTGAACAACGCCGCGCAAGCATCGGAAGAAAACGCGGTGATTACCCTAAGTAGCCAGGTTAATGAGCGAACGCTAAGCCTTACGCTTGCAGATAAAGGCGAAGGCATCGAAGAGAGCGTCATGGCTCGCCTGCAAAGTGGTGAGGCCTTCGTTAGCACCAAAGCACAGGGCACCGGCCTTGGCCTTGCCGTTGTGCGCGCGGTAGTAAAAGCACACCAAGGTAGTCTCGACTTGCAATCGCAACAAGGCGCGGGCACTACCGTAACCATACAACTGCCCTGCTTTCACTAGTGCCCGCCCTAATATTTAAAAAGCAAAACTAAATGCGCCGCAAACCACACCTTTAATCAAAGTAGAAAGCCTATGAGCCTGGTTGCCAGCAATACAACTAACTGCCACACAAACGAAGCGAGCAATAGCACCCTGCCAAAAGCCGGCCTGCTCGATACAGCCCGCGCGATGGTAGTGGAAGACGACGCGGCGCTGCTCGAAGCCATTGTAGATACGCTAGAGCTTTCCGGCTGCGAGGTGCTCACCGCCGACTGCGCCGAGTCGGCACTGGCGCAGCTGGAAGCCAACGACGTAGACATTGTCGTGAGTGATGTCAACATGCGCGGCATGGACGGCCATCAACTACTCGGTGAAATTAAGCGCAAGAAACCGGACTTGCCGGTGGTGCTAATCACTGCCTACGGCAGCATCCAGCACTCGGTAAGCGCCATGCAAAACGGCGCGGCAGATTATATTGTGAAGCCCTTCGAACCAGATGTGCTTACCGACATTGTTGAGCGCTATGCACTGGGCCGCGTGATGGCTGATAAGCCCGTTGCCCAAGACGCCACCAGTATTGCGCTTTATGACCTGGCCGCGCGCGTGGCCAGCACTGACTCCACCGTGCTGATTGCCGGTGAATCGGGTACCGGTAAGGAAGTGCTGGCGCGCTACGTTCACGCCAATTCTGCGCGCTGCGACGCCGCGTTTGTTGCGATTAACTGTGCCGCCATTCCCGAGAGCATGTTGGAAGCCACCCTGTTCGGCCACGAGAAAGGCGCGTTCACCGGCGCGCACCAGGCAATGCCCGGCAAGTTCGAACAGGCCGATGGTGGCACCTTGTTGCTGGATGAAATATCCGAAATGGATTTGGCATTGCAGGCCAAGTTGTTGCGCGTATTGCAGGAGCGCGAAGTGGAACGCGTGGGTGGGCGCAAAACCATTACGCTGGATGTAAGAATTATTGCCACCACCAACCGCGACTTGCGCGAGCACGTAGCGAACGGCCTCTTCCGTGAAGACCTGTACTACCGGCTAAGCGTTTTTCCGTTAACGCTGGTGCCGCTGCAGCAGCGCCGTGATGACGTTGTGCCCATTGCGCGCAAACTGCTGGCACAGCATTGCAAAAAAATGCGTCGCAGCGCGGCAGGCTTTTCGGCCTCAGCCGAACTGGCGTTAAAAAACTACGCCTGGCCCGGTAACGTGCGCGAACTCGACAACGTAATCCAGCGCGCGTTGGTGCTACAAACCGGCGTGCAGATTGATGCCGGTGACCTAATGTTCGACACTGCCTCTGCCATGCAAGTAGCAAGGGACAACACCCCTGCTGATGCAAACCCAACGCAAGGCGAAGAGCAAGTGCCTGCGTCGGGCATGCTGGAAGACGGCCTGAAGAAACAGGAATTCCAGATTATCCTGGATGCATTGGAAGCGGCCAGAGGTTCACGCAAAGATGCCGCCGAAGCACTGGGGGTAAGCCCGCGTACGCTGCGCTACAAAATGGCGCGCATGCGTGAGATGGGCTTGTTAGCCTGATCAAAATAAAAAGAGCGCCAATTTAGTGCACCGTCGCGAAAAATGCGCCGAACCAGTGCGTATCGCAGCGCGCATGCACTGCCCGCCTCCCCAAAATTCCCGTTAAAACGCTGTTTTGTAGCCCTCAACGCTCTTTTTCGCACAACTTTTTCCTGCTTTGCAAAACTTGGTTCCAAATTTGCAAATACCTTTCACAGGTCCCGACGCAAAGTTCGACGGCACATGTATCAAGCCTGTTGCCGGCATACAAAAGTCAATCCGAATTTACTTTTGTAATTTTTCGACAGGACATAATCGGCGTAATTTCGTATCTTCCCTCTCGCCAAAAATTTGTTTCGGGCTTTAGTGCCTTTTATTTATGTCAATAAACGGAGTGCAATCCATGAAATCATTATTTAAAGCAATTGCTGTTGCGTCACTTGCAACAGTTTCCGTGTCTGCAGTAGCAGAAGAAGGCAGCCTAAGCCTAACCGCCGGCGCTGTTTCAGAATACGTTTTTCGCGGCGCCCAACTCGGTGATGCCGGGGCTTACGGCAGCCTGGATTATGAAATTGCTGGTTTTTATGCCGGCGTTTGGGCTATTGATGACGGTACCACCAGCGGCAATGATGGCCTTGAGACCGATTTTTATGTTGGCTATGGCTGGGAACAGGATGAGTTGTCATTAGGCATTGGATACAACCGCTACGAGTACACCTATATCGGTGATTATGAGCATGAGATTGCGCTTAGCGCAGGATTTGCCGGTTTTGGACTTGAATACGTTATGGGCGATTCAGAAGACGAAAACGTTGGCGGAACTTCAGCAGACCAGGAATACGACGTAATAACCCTTAGCTGGTCAAACGACACTGTGGGCGCACTCGTATCTCAGGTTTCGTTTGACGATTTCGATGGAACTACCAGTGGCGAAATGGAGTACAAGTACGCAGAGCTTTCTGGCAGTAAAGAAATTTCCGGTTTGAGCTTTACCGCTACACTCGGAACCCAGTTTGACCTGGAAGCAAATGGCGTGGACGCATCTGGCGCTGGTAGCGAGTACATCGTGCTGGACGTGAGCAAAAGCTTCGATCTTTGATTCTGTACACCAGAAAATTAAGACCGCTGCTCGGGCAACGTAGCTCGCAAGTTATGATACGCGCGTTCCTATAGCCCACCAGCCAAAGCAAAAAAAAAGACCGCTGCCCACGCCAGGGCCGCGGTCTTTTTTTTGCAACGCAATACATTGTTTCTCGTCTACACAAACGGCGCCCTGGGCCTTTAAGAAAGTAATAGTGAATCTGGCTGGTAAATCGTTGTTTATTTTACAAGGATATATAGTGATAGCTGCTTTACAGTTGCAAGGTTACTGAACTCGCACACTGAAAGCTGGTGAACCGAAAATGCAGAATACGTTTTGGTATCTGAATGAACTGGGCATTCTGTTAGAAATCGTAGGCGCCGTATATATTGTGCTAGGCAGCTTCCGGGCACGGGGCCGCATTCAAATGATGTTTGATGGCATTCGAGGCTTAAAGCAGTTCATGAGAATCCGCGAAATACTCCAGGAGCAAGCAAAAATGGAACTGTACGGATTTCTGTTCCTGAGCAGCGGATTGATCTTGCAGTTTATCGCTGGCTTTGGAAATTAGGCCAGGCGCAAGCGCGACCTACCATTAACAATGATGTTATCTAGGTCCATATTCCAGGTTGCTGCGTTCGCGCACAGTACAAGGCAGGAAATACCTATTCGAAATATCCCCACGATCCCCAATAAACGTTGGCGCGTAAATGCTGATGACCTCATTTCTCAACCCTCTCCAGCACCATGATTGTGAGTGCGGGCAGCATTGTCAGCGTTACCAGGGCTGCACCGAGAATTCCGAACATAACAATAGCCCCAACACCCCGGTAGAGTTCGGTCCCCGCTCCGGGAATCATCACCAATGGTGCCAACCCGAATATAGTGGTGATTGTGGACATTGCAATTGGACGTAAACGCGCCTCTACCGCTTCACTTACTGCGTCCAGCGCATTCAGTCCCGCTTCACGCACGTTGCTCACAGCGCGGTGCACTATGAGTATGGGGTTGTTGACCACGGTGCCCATTAAAATCAAAAAGCCCAACATCGAAATCATATCAAAAGGCTGGCTTATGGCGCGCATACCCAGTAGTGGCAGCCCTGCACCGATTGCATTCATCAACCATAAACCAACAATGCCGCCCGCCACGCCTAGCGGAATAGAAGTCATGATTAACAGCGGGTAGCCCCAGTGGTTAAATATCGCGACTAAGAGCAAGTAAATAACGATAACCGCCACCAGGTAATTACCTGCCAGCACCTCGCGTGTTGCATCCAGTTGATCGGCGGCACCTGAAATATCGACCTGCACGTTCAAGGGAATTTGGCCACTATCTTTCATATATTGAACAATGTCCCGTTTTGCAATCATCACACCGGTCTCAAGCGCAACATTGCGGGGTGGGATGATATTAAGCGTTACAGTTCGCCGTCCGGACACGCGTCTTATCGAGCTGGAATCAACGGTTTCAACAATTTCGGCTACTGCAGAAAGTGGCAGCACGCCACCGTTGGGAGTGAAAATTGGTAATTGCGCGATGCCATCCAGCGAAGCCTGCTGGCCTGCGTCGCTGTAAAGGTAAATATCAATTTTGTCGTCGGCCAAAAAAAACTCGTCTACATAGCTGCCGTCTGTCAGTGCCGATACCGTGTAGCCGAGCATGCTGGCATTCAGGCCCAATTCGGCTGCGCGGTCCCAGTGCGGACGAACTTCAACCATTGGTTGGGCTAGCGTCAACGAAGGCGGACTACTTTGGATTCGCGGATTACCAAACACTTCCTCCGCACGGCGATAGGCGCTCAACGCAACATCATAAATTTCTGCAAGGTCGGGCCCGCTAATATCCAGGTTAATACTGCGAGTGCCGCCATCGTTGCTGGTAATAATAGAACCTCGCGCCGCGAACGCGCGCATACCAGGATACGTTTTATATTTCTGCGTAATAATATTCATGAGTATTTCTATGTCACCGGGATCGACAGGCTCGGCGATTATGCGTATCTGGTCGGCTGCCACTCGCATATTCATATAGGCAAACGCGGGCACATCGGCTTCTCCTCGATGAAAACGCGCAGGATCGTCTTCAATATAAGGCGAAAAATAGGCTTGCAGGTCTGCGCCAATCAATTGCATTGACTCGAGGTTGTAACCTGGCGGCGCATTCATACTGGCAAACAGTTTGGGCTCTTCGCCCTCCGGCAAGTACTCGGCATCCGGTGTTAGCCCAACAATAATAGCCAGGCTCGCTAAACTGGTTACAACAATGCACGTTATGCGGCTTGTTTTGGTTGCGAGCACCCGCCCTACCATTTTCAATGTAGCGGTGCGCATGCGGCTTCCAGGTGCCGAACCCGCATCACCAGGGCTTTTCAACGCAGAAAATTGCAATCGCGCAGCCGCCGTTGGCAGCACCGTAATTGCGACCAGCATTGAGGCCAAAATTGCGGATGAAATAGCTATTGCAATGTCGGAATAGAGCTGGCCAACTTCCAGCTCCACAAATGCCACCGGCAGGAAAACCATTACCGTAGTGAGCGTAGAGGCCAACACTGCCGGCCAAACCTGCCTAACGCCTTCTAACGCGGCGTTTAAGGCATTGGCGGTTTTTCTACGAGCCAGTTCAATACTCTCGAGCACAACGATATTGTTATCAAGCGTCATGCCTATTGCAAAAGCAATGCCTGCAAGAGAAATGACATTGATGGTTCGCCCGGCGACCAGCAAACCAAGGAAAGCGGCAACAACACAAATAGGGATCCCCATCACGCCCACGAACGTGGCCTTGAACGAGCGCAAGAACAAGAACATAACTGCCGTAGCCAACAGCGCCCCGAGGGCCAGGTTTTGCCCAACATTGCGTATGGACTCTTCAACATAGCGTACATCATCAGCTACAGCGGTTACCTTAAGGCCGGCCGGCTCAAGCACCTCGCGATTGATTGCAACAACTTCTTTCTCCATCGCATTTTTTATATCAATGACGTTCGCACCCGACTCCTTGCGAACTGCCATGAATATATTGGGCTGCCCGTTAAACGAGCTGAAATCACTTTTCTCTGAGTGATCGAGAAATACCTTCGCCACATCAGACAGGCGGATTACTGAATCTCCGCGACGTACAAGTATCAAATGCTCCATATCTTCCAGTGAGTCAAAACGACCAATTGTTCGCAACAGGTACTGTCGTTTTCCCGAGGACACTTCACCGCCAGAAAGATCCCGATTGCGATTGCGAATGGCTTCACGTACGTCGTTTATCGACAGGCCGCGCTGAGCTAATTTGGCTGGATCAATATGCACCTGGATCTGCCGTTCTGCGCTGCCGCGCACAAACACTTCTGAAACGCCGGCAATGCTCGACATACGCAGCTTGATATTGTCTTCGACGAAATCCAGCATAAGGTCCATATCCAGGTTCCGGGGATTCCCCGGCAATGGCATGACGCTGAAAAACATGAATGCATTACTTGAAAACGAGTTTGCAAATACCTGTGGTTCATCTACGTTTTCGGGATATGACTGCACCTGGCTGAGTGCATTGGTAACACGAATTAACATTTCTGTTATATCGGTACCAAAGGGGAACTCCAGTTCGATTTCAGCCCTGCCACTTCGCGCGGTTGATACGATGCGAGACAAGTTTGGCAGATTGCGCAGGTAGTCTTCCTGCTCTATAAGAATCTCTTTTTCAATATCCTGCGGCGTAGCGCCTGGCCATACTGTTCGAACACTTATAACGCGGACATCGAGATCGGGGATCATTTGTACAGGAATACGCAGCGCAGCCACAGTCCCCAATACACAAAGAATTAGAACCGCAACAACAACGAGCGTGCCACGCTGCAGAATTTGTTGGAACATCTATTGGCCTTTTCCTAACTGTAGCTGGACCGATTGACCGTTTTGCAATGATTCATTGCCGCGCACGACTACTTGCTCACCAGCCGTTAAGCCCTCTCGCACTTCCATATTCGCGCCAAATGACTCGCCGGTTTTTACGACGCGCTCCGCGACTGTCCACGTTTCATTATTTTTACTGACAGTCCACACAATTACCCGCCCATCGGGATAACGCAGCAAAGCGTCCTTGGGCACTACAATGCCATGTCGGCCGGTTGGCACTTGTAATAATGCGTTTACCGACATGCCTGGCACAATCTCTCTGCTAGTTTTATCTATTTTTACTCGAAGCAAAAAGGTCCGGGTGACGGGGTCGAGCACGGAAACTATTGCGCTTATGTGGCCCTGGTAGAAATTTTCCCGATTCGCGTTTGACCATATCTGCACGAGAGAATCTTCTTTTATTTTTGAGAAATAGTCTTCAGCAACATAAAAATCAGCGCGTAAATTTTTTGTTGCCACCAATTCGAATGCCCCATCGCCCTCTGCTAGCCACTCGCCCTGCTCTATATATTTCTTGCTAACCACACCGGCGAATGGCGCCTTTAAGCGGTGCCGGCTCAATATTTGTTTCTGAAGCTCCATATTTGCCGCGGCCTGTTGCAAAACAGCTTGTTTCTCCGCAACCTCACTCTCTAGCAAATGCAAACTGCTTTTGGAAAAACTTTTTTGTGCAAACAATGTTTTTGCCTCATCACGCCGTCGCTCAGCGTCTTGCATGGCAATTTTTTCTTGCTTGTATTTTGCCTGCATATTTTTTAGCTGTAATTCGACAAGCTTTGCGTCAAGCTCTAGCAACACCGCTTCAGCCTCAACAATGGCGCCTTCCTCTACATATATTGACTCAACCAGGCCGCTGGTCGACGTAGATAACGTTGAATTGCTTGGCGATGTAACCGTGCCCGTGAGCTGAACTGATACAAATATTGGTTGCGACTGCGCGACTTGTGCGGCTACGGGGATGTCCGTCGCTGCTGACTGGCCCGAAAATGCGATGCCCAACAAAATACAAAAGCCTGGAATTAATCTCATTTGTACACCCTGGCTGCTTTGATCCAATGTTGCATAGTACTATTTTTACTCAAATGTAGAATTTTTTTGCGGCAACCTTTTCAGACTACAGCCGCATCGATGAGTTCTTGATCCCTGTTAACAAAAGCAACGCCCTGCGTTTTTTTCATTAAGCAGATATTACGGAAGTAAGTTTTTTATAACGCGCTGATATGGTGCATGATAATTTCACTGCCCTGCAAACCTGCTCGCAAGTGCTAGTATACCGATGCTTCAGCGGCATATTTTATACCAGCCAGCTCTGTAAAATTCTGGCGCGGCTTTGCGGTGACTACTGATACGCTGCTATCATTGCTTGCATTCGTTATAGCTGTTAACACTGGGAGCCCCTCCCTTTCGCCCATTAACTGCGTAAACCTTCAATGAAAATGCGCTGGCATCAATTTGCCAACACCGCCTTTTACGATGAACTGATTACTGCCAAAGGCAGCCCGCGTGCGGTTGCAAGGCGGCTGGTCAATTTGCTTAATCGACTCACGCCCTCGGAATTGCGCAGCAGGCGTGAAGCGATGGAGCATGCCATCCAGGACATGGGCATATCCTTCACGGTTTACGATGAAGGCAGCAACATCGACCGCGCCTGGCCAATGGATATTATTCCCCGACTCATACGTGCCGCGGAATGGCGTGAAGTGAGCCAGGGCTTATCGCAGCGTACTCGCGCACTAAATGCGTTTATCGACGATGTCTATTGCGAGCAAAAAATATTCGCCGACGGTGTAGTGCCCGCTGATATCGTGCTTAATTCTCCTAACTTTCAAAAAGCCTGCGTTGGGGCGAAACCGCAACATGGCGTCTGGGCCAATATTTGTGGAACCGACCTGGTGCGCGATTTTGATGGCAAGTTTTACGTGCTGGAAGACAACCTACGCGTGCCATCCGGGGTTTCATATATGATTGAAAACCGGGAGGTCACCAAGCGCGTTTGGCCAGAGCTGTTCCAGAAACATGATATCCAACCGGTAGACGATTACCCATCCCGACTTTACCGCATGCTGGCCTCCATCAGCCCACGACAAAAAAAGCGCCCGTGCGTAGTTGTCCTGACACCAGGTATTTACAACTCAGCCTACTTCGAGCACGCCTTTCTGGCTAGAGCGATGGGCGCAGAACTCGTCGAGGGTTCTGACCTTTATGTAGATCAAAATGATTGTGTGCTCATGCGTACGGTAGGTGGCCCCAAAAAGGTCGATGTTATTTACAGGCGTATCGATGATGACTTTTTAGATCCTGAAGTTTTTCGCCCGGATTCGACATTAGGCGTGCCCGGCTTGATGCGTGCATGGCGCGCGAACAACGTTGCAATCGCGAATGCGCCAGGTAGTGGTGTTGCAGACGACAAAGTAGTTTATGTTTACGTGGACAAGATGATCAATTACTACCTCGGTGAGCAACCAAAAGTATCCAGCGTCAAAACCTACCTGTGTAACGACCCCGAAGACCGGCAGTTTGTGCTCGACAATATAGCCAGCCTTGTCGTCAAACCCGCCAATGAGTCGGGCGGCTACGGCCTCATGGTTGGACCGCAGGCCTCTGTGCAGCAGCACCGGAAATTTGCCAAGCTAATTGCAAATAACCCGCGTAACTACATTGCCCAGCCCACCCTTGCGCTGTCCACCGCGCCGACGCTGTGCGGTGAGAATGGCGACACCATCGAACCGCGACATCTCGATTTACGGCCCTTTATCCTGCAGGGCAAGGAAACATGGGTTACGCACGGCGGGTTAACCCGTGTTGCGCTGCGGCAGGGCTCGCTAGTCGTCAATTCTTCGCAGGGCGGTGGCAGCAAAGACACCTGGATCGTGGAGGACTAACGATGCTCTCCCGAGTTGCCGATCGCCTCTACTGGCTGGCGCGCTACCTGGAAAGGAGCGAATGCACCGCGCGCCTGCTCGCCGCATACAGCCAGCTTATCCTCGATGCCCCTACTGGCCTAGAGCTCGGTTGGGACGTACTTGTGCGTATAATCGATGCTGAACCCGCCTTCAACAAGCGCTACAAGCTGCGCAGTGAACGCAATGTTATCAAGTTCATTATGGCCGACGAAAAAAATATCGGCTCAATACAAAACTCTATACTCAACGCGAGGGAAAACAACCGCACCTCACGCGCAGTGTTACCGGGCGAACTTTGGGAAATCATTAACGAACTGCAGTTGTTTGTGGCCGGCAACGTAAGCCAGAGCATCGACCGCAAGGCGCGCTTTGCCTTCCTGGACGATTTAACCGCCCGCCACCAACAGATAAATGGCCTGGTCGCATCCACGCTGGCGCGCGACGATGTTTTCCGCTTTCTCAAATTTGGCCAATTAATGGAACGCTGCGACATGACCACCAGGGTTATTGATGTTGGCACAGCAGCAATCCGTGGAATGCCAAAACATCGCGAACTCGCAATTCCTCACCTTTGGAGCACCGTACTGAAATCACTGTCGGCGCTGGGCGCCTACCAGCGCGAGGTAGGGCCACTTGTGGAAAGCGAGGAGGTTATTAATTTTGTATTATGCAGCGACGTTTTCCCACGCTCACTGAGCTTTTGTATGCTCAGCGTGACAGAGGTATTAAAGCCGCTACGCGACAGCGCGGCGGTTACCGCACCATTACAGGCAACCAGTTCGGAACTCGAGAAATTTGACGCGAGTAAAATCGACATGCCAGGACTGCACATGTTTATCGACGAAATACAGGCACAACTAATCGCCACGCATAATGCAGCCTTCGAGCACTGGTTTACGCTCCAGGCCGAGCAGTTGCAATGAAATCGTTTCGCTGTGATTGTGGCCAGCGCATATTTTTTGAGAGCAAGCGATGCGTACACTGCGGCGCTGCGGTTGGCTTTGATCCACAGAGCCTAACCATGTTGAAACTGGCTCCTACAGGTGAGTTCCCGCAAACTAAAACGCCGCTATACAACGATAACAAGGGCCGGACCTTTACTTATTGCAACAATGGCCACCAGTACGATGTTTGCAATTGGCTAGTTGAACAACCGGAGGGTTCAGCAGGCGAAAGGGCAACATGGTTGTGCAGTGGCTGCCTGTTTAACCGCAACATTCCCTACTTGGGCAACACGGAAAACCTGCTTCGCTGGCGCAAATTCGAGTTTGCAAAAAAGCGCCTGCTGTTTACCTTGATGCGATTGCAGCTTCCACTGGAAAGCGGATTTGCGAAACCAGGTCGTGGACTGTTGTTTGATTTTGTCGAAGACCAGCGCACGGACCCCGAGCGATACCCTGAAAATTTCGCCACCACTGGTCACAGCAACGGGCTGATTACCATTAACGCGCTTGAAGCCGATGACGCGGCTCGTGAGGAAATGCGCGAGGAGCTAAACGAGCACTACCGCACGCTACTTGGCCACTTACGCCACGAGTCTGGTCACTACTACTACCTGCTCGCAGAGCACGACCCGAATTTTGTGCAGCAATTTTCTGCATGGTTTGGCGACCCGACGCGCAACTACGAACAGGCACTGGCGCACTATTATGATCACGCGCCAATTCCAGACTGGCAGCGCTTCTATATCACCGCTTACGCCAGTAGCCATCCTCTGGAAGATTGGGCTGAAAGCTGGGGACACTACCTGCACATATATGATGCGCTGGAAACCGCGGCATCGCTTGGTATTAGCGATAAGTTCCCCAGCCAAATGAGCTTTCACGAGCGAATCGTCACCTGGCGCAGTGTCAGCGTTGCCCTGAACGAACTTAACCGAAGTAGCGGCCTCGGCGATGTCTACCCGTTTGTCCTGAACGAGGCGGTAGAAAACAAGATGGCTGCGGTAGACGCCTGTATTACTGCGCTGGCTTTGCGCGAGGCATAGGCGGCAACGGCGGCAGGTCCTCGAACGCCCGACGTATTTTTTCATCCCAGACTTTGCCGAGCGTGCCCAGGTAATCATCGCCCTCTTCAAACATCTGGTACTCACTGCCTGTTTTAAATGCGTTTTCCGGGCAGAATAACAGCTCGATCGGCGGGCCAACCGTCGCATTACTACGCATGGTTGAATCCATTGAAACCAGCGCGCACTGCATGGCAGCCGAGGGCGACGTATCGGCGCGAACAATTCGCTCCAGCACCGGCTTGCCATACTTGGTTTCACCGATCTGCAAAAACGGGTGCTGCCTTGCAACCGTGATGTGGTTGCCCTCGGGGTAGACCATATACACCTGCGGGTCCTGCCCCTCTATTTGCCCACCCACAATAAAGGTCGCCGATGCGTTGAAGCCTGCCTCAGGCCCGGATGCCGCGTACTTGGCCTGGGTTTCCACGCTGAGCCTGCCCACGTAGTCTGCAATTTCAGTAATATGCTCGGCGCTGCCGATGTCAAATACTTCGTCATCCCGAATATCACGCCGCACCGTGGTCAGTACGGCCTGCGTTGTCGCGAGGTTACCCGCGCTAAGGATCACCAATTCCCGGTCATCAAACTGGGAAAAACGGTGTAATTTGCTGTAGGTGTTGACCTGGTCTGCACCGGCATTGGTGCGCGAATCCGTGCAGAACACCAGGCCTGCTTCCAGGCGAATGGCAAGGCAGTAAGTCATTTCAGTTTATACAGGACCGGAAAAATTTGTTTATCGACGCCGCTCAGGGCCGGGGCCACCACCCCTGCTAGCCGGCACCGAAATTGCGCGCCGAGAATACGACATCTCGCGCCTCAGCGCTAGCCGCTGAGCCAGGCATCGCAGCGTCATAGATTACCGGTTTGCAGGTTTTTTAGTAAACCAATGCCTGTCAGCAACATTGAAACCGCAATTAAAATGATACCAACATACATCAGCCACTTAAAAGCAGGCACGAATGCCAAGCCAAAGAAGCCCCCTGGCAAAACAACTGATGCGATTGGAGCACATGAACGCGCTATCCACTTGGTACCGTTTGAAAAAGCCGTGTTATCAACCATCGGCTGCAGAACAAGTGATAAAAGAACGATGACGCCAGCATGGGCATGACCAGCACGCCATAAGACCCACTGGGTTTCGCTCAGTTCCAGTTTACCGGGCCTAAGGCCCGCCGCACCGTCGGTGAGTATTCCGAGTAATGTAACGCCACCGTACATAATAGTTGGAACGGCAATAAGCAATATGCCACAGATAATTTTGCCTTCACGAGATAATTGTAATTAATTGAGATACCAGGCCACCGATATTGCGGCCTTCTGCCTCGCCCTCTGATTCAGAGAATACGCTGGTAAAGAGCGCAATAACTTCCGGTGCTTTTGATGACTCAAGCAATGAGAATTTCATACAGCTCTATCAATTCACTTGATCGTGAAAAGGCATGCAGCGCCAGCTAGTTAAAGGCACTCTTTGCGCAATAAACCTTTTACAAGTAGCCTTGAAATAGGCTGGGCATGAATCTGCCTATCGACGCAATAACTGCTTTCTACCTACCAAGCCCAATAACGCCGACATAAATAGCCAGCCGGTTGCGGGAAGTGGGACTACGGCTTGGCGATATAGCGCGGTGGCGATAGCCGGATACTCATCATTGGGATCCGAGAAATCGTCGCTATAGGTGTACACATACGACTCTCCCGACCAAAGCATCCCACTAGTGCTACCCCCCGGTGTGACGTCCTTGACGTGCCACCAGGAATCGAGTGGCGCGCGTGTTCCCGAATGATTGGCCTGCCCCCAAAAAAGATACAACGCGATCTGCAGAGTCGTGTTATTAGTGTCCTTGTAGGAACCATCCCCTCCCGCGTTGTTAAAAAACTCGAAGACATCTATTGATGTGCCAATGCTCCACTCTTCAAGGCTGCCCCCGGGGCTCGTTGCTAACACAATGTCGTTATAAGATGCGCCCATCGTATAGGACAAATCGAGCCAATCGCGTTCCGCGATGGTGTCAGTGGTATAGCTACCGTTATCTATAATCACGGCTTGTGTTGAAAGCGAAGCTAATAGGGTAGCGCACGCGAATGCAGGTTTGCCAAGCGCAGACAAATTCATTATGTACTCCAGGTCATTTATCTAGCCGTTTGTTAATCCAGTCCGCCGAACCTGGTTACCTTTATTTGTCTTATTCGGCAGGCCAAGCACTGTGTCAGGGGAGACACAGGGGCAGAATACCAGCATTAACAATAGTTAATCAAGGAATTGCCACAAAAATATGTCCTTCAGCGATGCACGTTGCAAGGCGATAATGCGAAGCGCCCAAAAACGAATTTTTCTAAATTGATGCCGAAGGGTTTTACCCTGGCCACAAACTCGCAAACCCGCAAACTCGAGATAGAACTAGCATGACCTCTGAAAAAGACTCCCCCATGGGACTTTTTGAACGCTTCCTATCTGTATGGGTAGCGCTATGTATTTCAGCAGGCGTAGGGCTGGGCATAGCCATGCCCGATTTGTTTCAAACGATTGCTGCAATTGAGTACGCTAATGTCAATCTCGTGGTTGCCGTTTTTATCTGGGTAATGATCTACCCGATGATGGTCAACGTTGATTTTACGTCGATCAAAGATGTTGGCAAAAAACCCAAAGGCTTATGTATCACATTAGTGGTGAACTGGCTGATAAAGCCCTTTACGATGGCGGCGCTTGGAATTTTGTTTTTTGAATATGTTTTTGCGGGCTTCGTAGAACCAGAGACCGCAAAGGAGTACATCGCCGGAATGATCTTGCTTGGCGTGGCTCCCTGTACAGCAATGGTGTTTGTCTGGAGCCAATTGGTGCGCGGGGATGCCAATTACACGCTGGTGCAAGTCTCGATCAATGACATCATTATGGTGTTTGCATTTGCTCCCATCGCGGCATTCTTACTAGGGGTCACTAATATTGTTGTGCCCTGGGAAACGCTAGTTCTTTCTGTAGTGCTGTATGTGGTTATTCCACTTGCAGCGGGATATATCACGCGTAAATTACTGGATGATTCCGGCAATCAAGAAGGCATTGCTAGATTTACCGGGAAGATTAAACCGATATCGGTCATGGGTCTGTTAGCTACCGTGGTTTTGTTGTTCGGGTTTCAAGCCCAGACCATTATCGACAAACCAATGGTGATAGCGTTAATTGCAATCCCGCTGCTAATCCAGAGTTACGGTATTTTTATTGTCGCTTTTGGGTGGGCGTACCTGTGGCGCGTACCATTTGCCACGGCAGCTCCTGCTGCGCTGATAGGTACTTCCAATTTTTTTGAATTGGCCGTTGCTGTCGCGATTAGTCTATTTGGCCTGAACTCGGGCGCGGCGCTGGCCACTGTTGTTGGTGTACTGGTGGAGGTGCCAGTGATGTTGTCGTTAGTGGGAATTGCGAATAGAACGCGGGGATGGTTTGCGGTGAAGTAATACTTGCATTGACGCTAGGGCAACAATCGATATTAAGAACAGGCCGTTGGCAGCGGTGGGGCTGTGCCCTTCCCGGCTGGATTAAGCCCTGCGATTCATACGCTTTCGCATAATACCAAGGCCAGCAAGCATCAGGGCTAGTAATGCAATCCAGCCAGCAGGAAGCGGAACCTGGATGCCCGCACCCTGATTGGAAAGCTTCCAAACAGCGTAGACATTTGTGGGGATTGCAGTTGTGTTCGTGCCTGTGCCTATAATCTGGCTTGCTGTTTGATCTGAAGCCTCCGACGCACTATTACGCGCCGCCCGACCCTCAACTCCGTTGCTCTCACTAAGCCTAAAAACAGTAATTGCACGGCATTCCGTAGCACTCTCGCAACCTACCGTCAATTCCGGTTTTGAATCGAAACTTCCAAAGCCACTGTCGATGAACACCTCATCAAGCAGCACCTGCGACGCCGCGAGGGCCTCGACTTCAGTGGAAAATGTGAAGTCAGACGGATCATCGCAGCCGTCAAACAGGCTGGCGCATGGGCCATCCTGAAACGAAACGTCATAAAAGTTGCCGTTCACATCGACATTCGTAGCGCCTAGCAGATTGCCGCCCTGGTCTATATCCAACGTCGTCGCAGAAGAGCCAAGCGAATAACAACACAACAGAAAGTTCAGGGCACCAAAGATTGCAGGTTTAGCCTTAAACAAAAACATTAGCGCGAATCAGACTTTTCTAATTCGATTCGCTGGTTTGTAAGCAAGGCTGGATAAATGCAAGTAGTTTGTTTCATGCGGTGTCTCCCCTAATCTTTATGCTTTATCTCCTGCATGCTCAAAGCAATATTCGCGCCATAGAATAATAATTACCAGTATCAATAGGTTCTGAAAACCCCGAAGTTTCTCGGCTGCGCTTATGTAAAAAAAACCGACGCATTAAGGGCAGTTTTGGTTCGGAATTGGACTACGCACTGTCAAGGAAGACACCCAACCAGTGCATCAATAAACACGCGGTGGGCTCAAGCACTCTCAACAATGCTCTACAGTAAAATTCTGAATCTGTATGCAGATTCAAGGGCTTATGTTAATTCGCTTGTGAACACGCATGCACAAACTAAATTAAAAAACCCAGCGCACGCCCGTCTCAATGGCGCGGCCTGGCGCTGGCGCAACCTCTTTAATAAAAGAAGTATGCAGGCGCTGTTCGTCGTTAGTTAGGTTATTACCCAGCATGAACAACTCGAGTGTGCCCTGGTCAAGCGAGAACGACTGGCCAATGTATAGCGTCAGGTCATCATAGCCATCGCTGATCAGCTCTAAAGGCGCAACATCATTTTGTCTTTTCACACGAAGATAGTCGAGCGAGACCTTTAATTGCCCCCAATCGGCACCCACTCCCAAACCGTATCGGCCCGGAGGTGTTCTTGGGGCATTGTCATTTCCCGTTTTGTCTATTTCCGCATCGACGAAATCAAACATGCCTTTCACGCGCGCCTCCCCACCAGGCCAACTAAAAATACGGGAACTCAGCTCTACATCAATGCCGTAATAACGCGCATCATTTTGTGTGTACGCTACGACAGGCAGACCATCTTGTACCGCACCCGTTGCTTGCTGATAAATAAAATCCGTAAATTGAATGTAATACATCGTAGCCGTTGCTTGCAGGCCATCGCTGTTGTCGTACTGGATGCCAACAGACAGGTTTTTTGCGCGTTCCTTATCGAGCGCTAAATTGCCTTGTTCGAAGGTGCCCGTCACAAGATGGGGGCCATTGGAATAGAGCTCTTCCGCCACTGGCGCACGCCACGAATAATCTAGGTTCAGGCCTAACTGCCAGTTACTTGCAAAAGCAATCGCTACGCCTGCTGATACAGCATTGGTATAGAACGTTTCGCTTTTCGCTTGCAAAGGATCGTGTTTAACGCTGCCCAGCCGCAAACCCAATTCGAAATCGTAGTTGTCAATAAAGCGCTGACCCAGCCAAAATAATCCTGTATCGATGGTATCAACAGGCGGTATAAACGATTCTTCACCAACTGCAGAAAACTCCTTCTGTGTATGTTGTATACCAAACAGCGAGCTCGCTGTATCCGATTGATAAACAAGTTCTGAGCGAGCTTCCCACGCTTGATTAACGAACGTTGTTGCCACTTCGCCGTTGGGCTCTATTTCCTGGTGTTGATAATCCACCGCGCCAATGCGCACATTCAGGCTGGTAATTTCGGCAAACGGGTCTTGTAAACCTAACTCAAAATCCGCTCTATTCTGCTCCAATTCGAGCGTAGGGATTTCGTCAGGATCGCCAGGCAAACCATAGTCGGCCTCAATGCGGCCAATTGAAACACCAACGAAGCCCCAATCATCGATGACAGAAGCACCGGCCGCCGAGGATTGGGTGTCGAATTGGCTGCCGGGAAGATAGCCATCAACCCCTTCACCGCCCACACTAAGGCGCTGGCGTTCTGATAGCGTTGAACCTGGTATTTCATAGTCGTTGCCGTCCTTGCGGTTGCCGTCAAAGTGCCAGGCCAGCTTTCCGCCACCGCCATTTACTTTTGCTGCGATAGTATTTCCATCAGCATTACTGTCATGACGAAACTCAACGCCGCCAGTTACACGGCTGGGCACCTCGTGCGGAATCCGGCCGGTATGCACATCAACAACCCCGCCGATTGCACCCGAGCCGTAGAGCAAGGTGCTTGGACCCTTCAGCACCTCAATGCTTTCGGCAATGAAAGGGTCTACCGCCACCGCGTGGTCACCGCTGGTAACAGACACATCTAATGTGTCTATACGGTCTTCCATGATCCTGACGCGTGGCCCACTGAGTCCATGAATAACCGGGCGCCCTACCGCACTGGCAAATTGCGCAGAATGAATGCCGGGCTGCTTGGCGAGCGTGGTGCCAATATTCGCGGCGCGCCTGCGATGTAGCTCATCGCCCTCTAGCTTATCAACGGCCAGCGACAGGCTCTCACCCGAAAGCGGGTGGCTGTACACTATAACTTCCTCAATCGTTTGGGTTTCGGCTACTGTGTGCATGGAATTAGCCATGCAGAACAAAGCGAAGCTCAAAAAAATCGCGTAACTATTAACTGACATTGTTTTTCTCCTAACGACAACAAAAAAGGCGCCCACAAAAAGGAGCGCTTACTAAATAGTTTTTACGTTAGGCTTTGGGAGGTGCTCGCGTTAAATACGAGTGAACGGGCAGGAAGTCGAAGTATTCTTCAAAAATAATTGCAGCGAAAGTGTGCTGTGTTTCCGCAATATCGCCGAAGCCACTTGATGCACTAGCAGCGGAAGGAAGATCAGCAACCGCACAAACAGCACAAAACTTGTGTTGCTCGGGCTCATGGCTATGAAAGTGATCAAGCGCCAAAGATTGCGCTGCAAACACCAAAGACCAGAGTAATAACACTCTGTGTGCATACTTGCAGCGATAGATCGAGTGTATGAGCCCAGTCATCCGGCCTCATCTTAATGCATATTATTTCAATTTCAAGTGAGATTTAAGGTCTTTCGCAACGGAGCACTGCTCGTTTGGCAGCGCGCTGCGGCCGGGGTACATCTGGCTGTTCTTATTCGCTTAACCACCACTGGTTCGTATAAGGGTCGCCAACGCCCAGGTCAAGCCCGGCTTGAGTCATTATCCAACGCTCTGCGATAATGAGAAATTACGAAAGGCCTGCCGGCGTGAAATGCACCAGGCTCGTGCAGTTAGTAGTGCCTCATGAAATTGTTAACCGCAACGGCAAAGAGAAAATGATTTATGGATTATGCTGATCTGGGCTATCGCCGTGTCGCCGTCGCCTCCCCCGTCGTAAGTATAGGTAACCCGGAGGCAAATACCAAAGAAATTATTCATCAAGCTAAGCTTTGGGCAGACGATCACGTAACAGTCGGCTTATTCCCCGAATTGTGCCTGTCTGGTTACTCGGCCGAAGACTTGTTTTTTTCGGAAACATTGATTACGCGCGCAATTGAAGGGTTGGTAGATTTGTGCGCCAACAATCCACTGCCACTGCTTGTGGTTGGCTCGCCATGGCGACTGGCAGACGGGCGCCTATTGAACTGTGCGGTCGCTATTGGTGCCGGACGTGTGCTCGGCATGGTGCCTAAATCGGTACTTCCCAACTACGGTGAGTTTTACGATTTGCGCTGGTTTGCCAGCGGTGCCGACGTTAACCAGACCATTTCGCATCCGGGTCTTGGTACCTTCGATGTCCGTGTCGATCAACTTTTTGATCTCGCCGGATGCCTTGTCGGCATGGAAATATGTGAAGACCTATGGGCGCCGCATGCGCCGTCAACCAATAGCGCGTTGGCTGGTGCCGAGATTATCTTGAATCTATCAGCGAGTAACGAGCTGATTGCGAAAGCAGAATATCGTCGAAACCTTGTAAGCATGGCAAGTGCAAAGAACATTTGCGCCTATGCATATTCAAGCGCCGGGGCTACAGAGTCTAGCAAGGACGTAGTCTACGGCGGGCACTGTTTTATTGCCGAGAATGGCCAACTACTCGGTGAAACGCCACGCTTCGGACTTGCTGCCCATTCGCTAATCTGCGACATCGATTCCGCATATTTACGCCATGACCGTTCGCAAAATACCACCTTCGCGAAAAGTTCCAGACCAAATCCTTACCAGCGCATTCTAGCTTCGAACGAGTTGCCTCCCTTGCAGGCGCTGATGCGCCAATACGATGCGTTCCCATTTGTGCCGGAAGACGCAGATGAACTATCTAGCCGTGCTGCAGAGATCTTACAAATTCAAGCAACCGGCTTAGCGCGGCGCATGCGCGCGGCAAAAATAGAAAAATTAGTCATTGGGCTTTCTGGCGGGCTGGACTCTACACTTGCTTTCCTGGTTTGCCTTGACGCGCTTGAACTTTTATCGCTTGGCCCCGAGCACCTGGTTGCACTTACTATGCCCGGCCCCGGCACTTCATCACACACGAAAAAAAATGCTTTCGGCCTGGCCAGGGCTGCATTGGTACAGCTTCAAGAAATACCTATCAATGCAGCGGTCAAGCAACACCTCCAGGACCTGAAGCACAATGGCGAGCATGATGTTGTGTTTGAAAACGCACAAGCTCGCGAACGCACGCAACTTTTATTTAACTACGCAAATAAAGTTAATGGCTTGGTGGTTGGCACTGGTGATCTTAGTGAGCTAGCGCTAGGCTGGTGTACCTTTAATGCCGACCAGATGGCCAACTACAATGTGAACGCAAGCGTTCCAAAGACCCTGATACGTTACCTGGTAGATTGGTATAGTCGGCATCGCGCTTCGCCGTCGATGGTGAAAATACTCACCAGCGTGCTTGATACGCCGGTATCGCCGGAACTCATTCCGGCCGATGCCGACAATATTGGCCAGCTTACCGAAGCTATCATCGGGCCCTATGAACTTCACGATTTCTTTCTTTTTCATTACCTTCGCCATGGCGCATCGCCAACGAAAATCTTTCACCTCGGTCGATTATGCTTTGCGCAATACGATGATGCGACCATAGTCCATTGGCTGCACAAGTTTTTCCAACGTTTTTTTACTCAACAGTTCAAACGTACAACGCTACCGCCAGGCCCCAAAGTGGGCAGCGTCAGCTTATCGCCACGCGGTGACTGGCGGATGCCCGACGAGGCATCGGTTGAGCCCTACTTAAAAGAAATAGAACAGTTACTTTGAAGAGGCGAACTTAGACAGGTAGTGTTAAAAAAATGGCGCTAACGCGAACATTTCTAAATAGAAAGTCCCAATCTACTATCGGGCTTTCAGAATAACGACCTCTGAAGCGATCCAGGAACTGACCACAACTTCTCGATGTATTCTCTCCCATTGTTGAGCAGGCAAGTAATCATTAAGCATGAGGGGGCGACAACCACCGACAAGCGAAGGATTGATACGATGAACTAACGTCCATGCGGAACTGGTGATTTTCGAGATTGGACCAACGCCCTTGGTTAATCCAGCATGACAGAATAAACCGCCTTTATTCATTGCTGCGTGTGCGCCTGCCAGGCAATCCTTGATGTCCGACGGGCTTAGCAAGTCCAGAACATAGGTACATACGATTCTGTCGAACGCGCCACCGAGGTGCGATACATCAAACCCCCCGTCACTCTTTTGAACCTTAGTTCGCCCTTCGAAACCTGACAGTCGGGTCTTGGCAAGGCGTACCATCGTTGAACTGATATCTGTACCTGCATAATGCGCGGTGGCAGGAAGACTGGTGGAAAGTAGTCGTTCCGCCAGTTTTCCAGTACCACAGCCAAACTCGAAAACGTTTTCCGCTTCAGTAAATCTACCAAGCTCAATCATCAAGTTGAGCGCCGCATCTTCGTAGAACCCTTGCTGATCCTGCTTGGCTCCGAACTTATCATAGAAGCGGATTACTTCATCTCTACTTAACGTTTTTAGCATGATTCAAATATTTACACTCTGCCGCATTTACAGCAAGTAGGGGTTAACCAGCATACCACCGTCTACTACCAGCGGATGACCGGTAATGAACGAGGGGCGATCGGAACATAGGTAGGCCGCGGCATCGGCAATTTCTTCGGGTTTACCCAGGCGCCGCATAGCGTGGCTGGTTCCCGGCGCACATTCAAGCGCACCGCTCACGATTGATGGGGCTGCCATTCGGGCAACAAGTTGTGTTCTATGCAGAGTTGTTGTGCAGAGGAGGTTTCGCCGTGCAACGCGCTAGCCTCGGGCGCGGTTGCCAGCCAGGCGATAGCGGCGGCAGGCACGGTTGGAGGCGCGCCGCCATACAGTGCGGCGGTATCGTCCACCAATCCCTTTTCGCGCAGGTTTTCGGTAATAACAAAACCGGGCTCAACGTTGTGCAGGCGAACGTTGCTTTCTTTATGCTCTGCTTTCAAAACGCCGATCATGCGAATCAGCGCAGCCTTGGAAGACGCGTAGGCAAAGCCCCAGCCACCTTTGTTCGCGGCAGCAGGCGGATCGATCATGCCGGACTTGGATACCATATTGATAATGCAGCCTGAGTCACGTTTCAACATTGGCGGTAGGCACAACTGCACCAGTAGCAACTGTGAAAACACGTTGGCCTGGTAAACGTTCTGTAGCATTTGCGGGGTTAAATCGAGCACCGGGCTCTGTGTGCCCGGCCCTTGGTAAATGCCGTTATTGAGCAACAGGTCGATGTGCCCCCACTCCGCAATAGCTTGTTCGTAGGCGCGAGATACGGAGTTAGGGTCTAGCAGGTCTAGCCGAATGCTTAAGGCGCGCTGGCCAAGCGCCTCTATCTCTTTGGCGGTGCTGGTTAGGCTGCCGGTTACGGCGCTGGTGTCTGAATGGAACGCGCCACGTTCGTGCTCTTCGCCATCGTGCAGCGTGCGGGCGGTTAATACAACATCAAAGCCTTCGCTGGCCAGCGCGATGGCGGCTTGCTTGCCAATGCCACGACTGGCACCGGTAATAAAGGCTACCTGCTGGGTCATGCTGGCAATCTCCGGGGTGACTTAGTGATGGTGAGTATATTCGGCCACCCCCAGAATGTAACCTCCTGGCTGCATTTGCATTTGCATTTGCATTTGACTTGACGCTTGGTTAAGGTCATTTTTTTGCAGCTATACCGATAACGCTTATCACAAAATGACCTCCCCGATATTGATTGACCGGCATGCCGCCGGCTACGCGGTAATCACGCTGAACCGCCCCGATGCAATGAACGCACTATCGCGCGATTTACGCGAGCAGTTTGTTAGTGCCTTTGAATCGTGCCAGCAAGACAGCAATGTTAAGGCCGTTATTGTTACCGGCAGCGGCAAGGCCTTTTGTGCTGGCTTTGATTTAAAAGAAATGGCCAGTGGCTTCGATGCCAACGTTGCCG
Source organism: Pseudomonadales bacterium (assembly GCA_013043705.1). Taxonomy (GTDB): domain Bacteria; phylum Pseudomonadota; class Gammaproteobacteria; order Pseudomonadales; family UBA7434; genus UBA7434. Next base: position 4,390 of record JABDNS010000007.1, on the reverse strand, counting down.
AAGCATCAGAAAATATGATAGCAACGGTGATGGCGAATTTTGACGGGCCGATCATTGCTGCGGTGAATGGTTTTGCGATTACCGGTGGTTTTGAATTGGCTCTGGCCTGCGATGTGATCATCGCTTCTACTAATGCCAAGTTCGCCGACACCCATGCCCGCGTTGGCGTTTTGCCTGGCTGGGGCCTTAGTCAACGCTTGCCCCGATTAATTGGCTTATCGCGCGCGAAAGAAATGTCCTTTACCGGCAATACGATTGATGCGCAGCAAGCCTGCGAATGGGGCCTGGTTAATCACGTTGTTGCCCCGGAAGCGTTATTAACAAGCGCGCAAAAACTGGCAGAAGAAATGTGCGGCTGTGTACCGGGTATCGTTTCAAAATATAAGCAGCTGATCGACGATGGCTACAGTATGCCGCTGGTAGATGCGCTTGAGTATGAGGCAGAAATCGGCATGCAATCTGCAAAGGCGGCCTCTGCCGCTATGATTGCCCAGCGACGCGAGCAAGTACTGGCGCGCGGCCGCGACCAGGGCAAAAACCAAAAGGACTAATTTATTGAAAAATAAACGGTGCTAATGTAAGCAACATAGCTAAGCAGCAGTACAGCGCCTTCAACTCGGCTGATGCGTCGCCCACTAAACAAAAATATCAATAGCAGCACCGCAACACCAAGCATAACCCACTGGTCGAACGCCAGGATTCTTCCCTGAACTTCGAGCGGTTGCAGTAGCGCGGACACCCCTAGTATGCCAAGCAGGTTAAATATATTACTACCTAGGACATTTCCAACCACCAGGTCTGTCTGCCGCTTAAAAGCCGCAATGATTGATATTGCGAGCTCAGGCAGCGAGGTGCCAACGGCAACCAAGGTGAGGCCAATCACCGCCTCTGATACGCCCAATGCTTGCGCCAACCCGACCGCGCCTATAAGTAAAACTTTCGACCCTGCAATCAAAAAGGCAAAGCCTATACCGATAGCCAATACGGACCACGCTGCAGATTTTGGTGCTGCCATAAGCTCGCCCGCTGCTGCTGGATGTGCCGCCGCAGAGGTTGCTTCATTGCGTTTTTTTTCGCTCCAATAAGCCATCGTCAAGTAGGTGAATAACGATAACAACAGTAGTGCTGCACCGTACTGCGAGAGGGAGTTACTTTTGGCAAGCACAATAAATAATAGGCTCGCTGCAATTACCACCACCGCGTCTCTTTTTAGTGCCGTAACCGCAGCCGCCACCGGTGTAAGCACCGCGCAGCACCCAAGAATAAGCAGAATATTCGCGATGTTGCTGCCAACAATATTTCCAATCGCAATATCAGGCTGCCCGCCTAGCGCTGCTTCAATTGAAACAACCATTTCCGGCATTGACGTCCCAAACCCAACGATAACCAGGCCAGAAAACAGCGGTGATACGCCAAGGCGGTTGGCCGCACCCAGCGCGCCCCGGATCAGCGCTTCACCGCCAATGGTAAGCAAAGCAATGCCGGCCATGATGTAAATTATATTTAGCACGATATGGCGCCCCGGTTAATATTGGATTTTTAAATCAGTAAGGTGCTGGAACGCGAAAGCTTGGGTAATGCATTAAAGCCATTTTTTTCTTCTGAAGTAAATTAACAGAACAAGCGGCGTGGCAATAAATACGACCCAAAGGGCGGGATAGGCCCACTTCCATTTTAATTCCGGCATATATTCAAAGTTCATCCCGTATATACCCGCAAGAAAAGTTAGCGGAATAAAGATAGAAGCAAATACGGTTAATACTTTCATTACTTCATTCATTTTGTTGCTGACGCTGGATATGTAAATATCCAACAGGCCGGTTAGTATGTCCCGGTACGACTCCACGGACTCTATTACACGAATGGCGTGATCGGATACGTCTCTTAGATAGATATGGGTTTTTTCATTAATTAACTCAGACTCGCTGCGCAGCATGCCTGCCATTAACTCCCTTACTGGCGATACATTCCTTCTGATACTAATTATCTCTCTTTTCAGCATCTGGATAGTATGCAGCGTGTCTCGTGTGGGCTCGGAAGCCAACAAGCTATCTTCTATAGACGTGATGGCGTCATCCAAAGAGTCGATTAACAGGAAATTCTGGTCGACAATGGTATCCAGTATTGTGTAGGTAAGATAATCCGCGCCCTGGCTTCTGAAGCGCCCCTTGCTGGTTTTTATACGCTGCTTAACCGGCGTGAAAAGATCGTCTGTTTTTTCTTTGAACAGGAAAACAAAATTTTTCAGTACCAGCAGGCTGATTTGTTCGTAAGAAACTGTGAACCTCTCGTTCTGTGACAGCAACGCCTTGAGCACAATGTATAGATGGTCATCATACTCTTCGAACTTGGGCCGCTGGTGCGTATTCAGCACGTCTTCGAGCACAAGCTGGTGTATGCCAAATAGCGCACCAATGCGCTCTACAATAGCAACGTTGGCCAGCCCCTCAATGATGACCCAGGTAACGGTATTACTATCTTTGTATTTTAGAATTTCATCAACAGATTGAATTTGTCGCTCTTCTATATTTTCTTTGCTGTAATCGATCACCGACATCCTGGTAGTAGATTCCAGCACATCGCCAACGTGAATAAGTGAACCCGGCGGAAAACCCGATTTTTCTGATAAGTTGCTTAACGAGTCGGTCATTGATGCTTGCTCAATTCTGGTGGCGCCCCGACGACACGGCTATCGCAGGTGTGCAGGTTGACTAAAAGTAGCGCGGCGGCGCGGCCGCGGCAAGCGTTTATTTGGCCCTACGCATTCAAGCCTTTTTATCCAGGCATTTTTTTCCGCTTGTTTTATTTGTAACTGCGATTTCAATCTGCCGCGGCGTGGCGCTACAATATACCAGCAACAAAAAAGCCCACGCATAGCGTGGGCTTTTTCGGGTTCGCCTTTGGTACTGCTGGCCAGCCGGGTACTGTTTGTCGGCTAAGCGCCGACTGATAACTTCAACTTAGAAGTCGAGACGACCACCCAGTGCGAAGCCATCTACTTCAGTTGTTACTGCTCCAACCTCAGTTTCCTGGTCAAAGTAATGGATGAACCATTTTGAAAACTGGCCGCAGTACATGTTTAGGCCAATTTTAAATCCATCTGACTCAGATTTAGCTGCACCAGTTTCCGACTCGCCATCGTTAAATTCAAGTGCGACTTCATAGCCCATATCACCTTCAGACAAGTTCGGGCCCTGGTATACGCCATAGCTGTCAAAACCGCGCGCTGCGCCACCCAGATCAAGAGCCGCCTGCAACAGCAAGCCGTCGCTTTCAGTCTTCGTGCCACCACCGACAGGCTCGCTCTCGTTATCACCGTAGCTCAACGTACCAGTGATCGGGCCTGTAGCCAGGAAAGTAGAGACAGCGAAACCATCGGTGTCATTACCACCAGGATCAGTGCCAGCCTCGTCAAATAAAGATACGGTTGCACCAAAGCTTGCGTCATCGTTACCACCCTGCCAGCCAAAACTCCCGGCGTAGCCAAATTCACGCTCGATATCACCACCGGTGAAGTCATTGCCGCCTTTATATAAAGCTAAGCTACCATGGAGCCCACCTTCAAACGTTGATTTCACTTCAACACCATCAATGCGGCGCATGGCACCAAGTGAACTCAAGCTAACTTCGCCTGGCAGTGTGAAAAGCGCATCGCTCTTCTCAACGTTATTGTCGCGATCAGCAACCTGCTTAAATCGGCCAGCCGTAACAACTGCATTGCCGTAGCTTTTGGCAACATAAAGATCGCGTAGCAGCGTGCCGCTATTTCCGCCAAAGCCATCGCCGGTGTCCCAACCCATCTCAACACCAAGTTCAGTATCGTCATCCAGATTCGCGGTAATACCCAAACGCGCTTCTTCAAGATCGAAGTCCGACACATCGGTAGACGTTGCGCCAACATCAGTAGTTTGGCTACGGTAAGCGCCGTAAACTTCTCCGCTCACTTTTGCCGACGAAAGCGCAGAACTCACTGCATCACCATGTCCACCCGCTACTGCAGCACCACTTACCACTACAGAGGCTGCGGCTACCGCCATTGTTAGTTGCTTCATTTTCATATCGCACTCCTCATAAACCCTGAAAGGTTTTGGATTAAAAGTTCTCAAGCTGCAGAGAATTTCAAAGACGAAAGAGCCGTCACACTTCGGTGACTGACGCGTTCCCCTACAGTTAAGGCGACTTTACCCGCTTGCGGCAGAGAAATGATCGTTATTGGTGCACAAGAATTCTGCGCAGTATTACGCATTCGACAACGGCGGGCCGCGCTGCTATACCCGCGCGCAAGTGCCTGAAAATAAAAAAGAAAAGGTTAGAAGTTGAACAGGGAGGGAAATTATTCAAGCGCACAAAATAAACGTTTTGCGCCGCGCAATTAATCAAATTGCTGCGC
>JABDNS010000005.1 GCA_013043705.1 Pseudomonadales bacterium | reverse complement strand
GCGCAGCACCTCGTCGTGGGAAAGGAATAGCATGCCCACCGCGTATACCGCGGGCAAATCAACGCCGAGGTCGCGCCGCGCAATACCGCGGAAAAAAGTATCCGGCATGCTGAACAACAAACCGCAGCCGTCGCCTGTTTTCCCATCTGCGGCAATGCCACCCCGATGCGTCATGCAGGTTAAGGACTTGATGGCGGTGGCGAGCAGGCGCTGGCTAGCCTCGCCCTTCAAGTGGGCGATCAGGCCGAATCCGCAGTTGTCGCGGAATTCTTCTGGGCGGTACAAACCTGTTCCCATAGAATATTTCCTTATGAGAAAAACTAATAATATCAGAGTGTTACGAAGGCCGAGGCAAACGCCTTCAGAGGCTGGCTGCAAAAGCGGACGGGCATTTTACACGCTTGACCGGATGTGAACAAATACACAGACTGTCAAATGCTTAATTATTGTTCAGTTTGATCGTGGCCGGCGCGCCGGCTCATAGGCATAGGGTCAGCGCTGAACGCCCAGTAGTTCGTCGAAGCGCAGGATATCGCCCTTGATGCTGGCTACGTTGCGCGGCCAGGGCCTTAGCCGGCGCAGGCTTTCAGGCAGGCTAACGATGCTCTCTCGCGCCGACTGGCGACCGCTGTAAGGGCCGTTGATCACAACAAACCAGGGCTTACCATTGTGACGGGTTTCGTAGAACAATAAATCAGCTTCGCCAAAGTACTGCTCAACCAGCTTTTTAGCGCGCGCCTCATTATGCGTGCCGAATACCTGCAGCGCGTAACCTTCATCCGGCCAAGCCTGTAAGCGCTTGAATACTTTCTCCAATTGGCTGCTGCGCGCGGGCGATGCAGGGCTGGTTTCTTGCGTGGATATATCGGCATTTTCGCGCGCCAACATGACGCTGGCGGGCACTGGCTGTTCTTTTTCGCTGTCTTGCTTCGCAATTTCAGCGCTGGCCTCTCGCCGTTGCTCTACACGCGCAGCATCGCTATCCGGTGGTGCAGCGCCAGCAGGGGATGCTTCGGCAACACTCTGCGCCGCATCGCTGGCAGCCACACTACTATGGGTATCGGTATCCGGCGCTGGTAAATTCTCATTTGAGCCATTAATAGAAATTTCTCCAGCTACTGGTGCTGGCGCATGTACAGCCTCAATTTCAACGCTGGCTCGCTTTGCGGGTTTAACTTTTTCTAGCGCTATGGGTTTGGCGCCGGGTACTTGGGGCGTCTCGATACTGCGCCAGCCAAAGTAAACGGTCACCGCTGCCAAGGCTGCGGCGATAATAAGATTCGAACGCGGAAAAACCGGCCTTTGCGGAGTGACGGAGATGCTATCGGCGCTCGCCACCAACAGGTCGCGCAGCAACTCATTCAGCTGGGAAATGCTGCCACGACTTCTCGCCGCCGCGGCTTGCAGCTGCATAGTGGTTAGCGGCAGTTCGCCACGATAGCCCGCAGATTCGAGCAAATACATTGCGTAGTCGCCAACCTGCTGAGGATCCAGCTCTGCAAGCTCCAACGTATTGCAAAGCATGCCCTGCGCTTCAACCGCACTTTCAAGCCGAATTCGGGCATCTGTTTCGCCAGAAAATACTGCCTTAAAGGATAAATCTGCATCCTGTACCAGTGCCAGGATCTGCCTCAACAACTCCGCATCGAGATGCTGCACGTCATCGATGCAAAGAATTACCTGGCGCTCGCGTGCGGCCTGGCTGCGCAACCAGTTATAAAACTTTGCCAGCGCATCGCCCTGGCCGTAATCGACCACTGCATAGGCTTGCAGGATATGCTCAAGCACTTGCTCGCGTGATGCCAATACATCGATAGTAATTACCGCAACATCAATATCTTTTTCAGCGCGATGCGCAAATTCGTGAAGTACGGTGCTCTTGCCGGCGCCGGGCAGCCCACAGAGGAATTGCGGCGCGCTGCCAAAGCGCGAAAAGTGCAGCAGCGCCTCGACAATATTTTTTCGATCACCACCGATAAAGAACAGCCCGCTCATCCCCTCACCCGAAAAGGGATCCCGCGACAAGCGATATTTTTCAATAAGGGTTGCAGCACGCGTTGCGCGCTTACCCTCATGTGCTTGCTGTCGTGACATTGCGCTTTGCGTCATCGCTGTATCAAACCTGGCTCACGTAACTCTCTAATAATTCTTCCAACAACTCATCACTATATTCACCAGTAATAAAAGCTTCGCCAAGACTCTTCAATAGCACAAGCCTTACGCGGCCACGCTTAACTTTTTTATCGTGCTGCATTAAACGAAGCAGCTGCTTGCCGCTGGATACGGTGTGCGGCAATAACACCGGCAGTCCTGCTGCCTCGATCAATTGCCTGGAACTTTCGAAATCGTGTGCGTCAATCAGGCCACAACGCTTGCAAAAATCCAGCGCCATGAGCATACCCAAGCCAACGGCTTCGCCATGCAGCAATGCCGAGTAAGCGGTGGCCGACTCGATTGCATGCCCGAATGTGTGCCCGAAATTAAGTATGGCGCGCACACCGTTTTCGGTTTCGTCATCGGCCACCACGGCCGCCTTGCAAGCGCAGGAGCGCATAATGGCATGACGCAGGGCATCCGGATCGCGGGCCAATAAGCGAGCCATGTTTTCATGCAGCCATTGCAAGAATTCTCGATCACGGATAAAGCCGTATTTAATCACTTCAGCAATGCCGGCCCTGTACTCTCTATCGGCAAGCGTATCGAGCGTATTGGTGTCGATAAAAACGGCACCGGGTTGGTGGAACGCACCGATCATGTTTTTGCCCAGCGGATGGTTGACACCGGTTTTACCGCCCACCGATGAGTCGACCTGCGCCAGTAATGTGGTTGGGAACTGCACAAACCGCACACCGCGCTGATAGCAAGCCGCGGCAAAGCCGGCCATATCACCAACCACGCCACCACCAAGCGCCAGAATGGTGGTACCGCGATCACATTGGCCAGCTATCATCGCGTCAAATATTTTTTGCATCGACGCAATATTTTTATATTGCTCACCATCGGCTAATACTACCGATCGCGCTGGATCCAGCCCTGCGGTTTTAACTAATTGATCGAGATATAAAGGCGCAACGGTTTCATTGGAAACCACGAACGCCGATGCGGCATCGACATATTTGCCCAGCAGCTCGCTATCCGCGAGCAAGCCGCGACCGATATAGATAGGGTAGCTGCGTGCACCCAGCTCGACTTCGAGTCGGCTGATCGCGTTCGCATCTGCAGAGCTCATCAGTTAGTTTCCACGACTGGCTAATACGTGTTTACTTTACCACAAGCAGGTGTCGAGGCAGCAGAGCAGGCGCTTTGCAATGCACGCTAGATAGGAACTTATAACGTTTTTAGGCGGCCGGAACTCGCGGTCTTGCCAGGCAGGCTTTCAGGCAATCTCAGCGAGCGAGCGAGCTATTTCCTGCGCCGCTACTTTGGGGCTTCGGTTATCAGTTTGATAAACAACACCCGCCAATTCGCGATAAATCGGCTCTCGCTCTTTGATAAGGCGCGCCAATACCTCAGCCGGCTCGCCGCCCGCTAGCAGCGGCCTGTTTTTATCCTTGGCGGTTCTCGCCAACTGCTGCTCGAGTGTGGCGTGCAAATAAACCGTGGTGCCGTGCTTGGCAAGAACGCTTCGATTTTCTTCCGCTACGATAATACCGCCACCGGTGGCGACTACCGCTTTAGTACCCGCGCAAACATCCGCTAATACGCGGGATTCGCGACGCCGAAAACCATCCTCTCCTTCTACGTCGAAGATCCACGGGATGTCCGCGCCACTGCGCTCTTCTATTTCCTGGTCGGTATCAACGAATGGCATGCCAAGAATACCGGCCAAATGGCGACCGATGGTAGACTTGCCGGCGCCCATTGGCCCCACCAGAAAAATAAATCCTTCCGACATAACGAGTATGGCTTTTTGAATATAGCTGGTTGAAAGTCCATTGGGCGCATGCGCCCAATGGTAATCGCACTACGTTTTAATCAAGCACGCGGTCGGTAAGAATGCGCGGCGTGATAAAAATCAGCAACTCGTTTTTCTCGCTGCCAACTTGCGTACGCTTGAATAGCCTACCGAGAAACGGAATGTCTCCAAGAAATGGCACCTTGGTTTCCTGCTCCAACTCCGCCTCGCGGAAAACGCCACCAAGCACTATCGTCTTGCCGTTATCGACCAACGCCTGGGTGCGAATTTCATTTTTCAAAATAATCGGAACCTGCGCGCTGTTCTCACCGAAAACAAAGTCTTCGCTTCGGCTATCCTGCTTGATCACCAAATCGAGTATGAGCCTGTTATCGGGCGTGATACTTGGCGTGACCTTCAAGCTCAGCACCGCTTCACGGAATTTCACCGTAGTTCTACCGCTTGCCGATGATTCCACATAAGGAATTTCCTCACCGGTTTTTATTTCTGCTTCCTGTTTGTCGCCGGTTATCAGCTTGGGTTGCGAAACAATCTCGCCCCTGCCTTCCGCGGCAATAGCACTAAGTTCAGCCGCAAGAAATGCATTGTCGCTCAAAAAGCCAACCGAGAACGTTTGCGGTGTACCCAACGCATCACTGGTGCCAAGATCGACTACGTTGGCACTCGGGAACGTGAGTGTGCCAGCACCATTTACAAAATCGAATACGCTAGTGCGCTCGTCAGCGTCTGCGCCCACTTCGTTTAGCAGCGAGTCAAGACCGCCAGTAAAGCCCCAACGATCGCCGGTGCCCTGATCAGCTGTGCCACCCCCCCAGCGAATACCGATTTGCTCGTCGAAGTTGTCGTTTGCCACAACTATTCTCGCTTCAACCAGCACCTGTCGCAGCGGCACGTCGATGTTATTGATTAGCCGTCGAAACTCTTCAATTTTTTCGGCAGTATCGGTTATCAGCAGCGCGTTAGTGCGTTCGTCTACCACCACGCGCCCGCGAGGAGAAAGAATACTGCCCGTTGCGCCGGCGCCGGATTCCTCCGCCGCAGTTTCGTTGTCTTTCACATCAAACAACTTGAACAACTCTCGCGCATTGGCATATCGAATGCGAATAAATTCAGTTTGCAGTGGCGCCAGCTCAAGCAATTGCTTTTGGGTTTCAATTTCTTGTCGCTCACGCTCCGCGATCTCAGCCGCCGGCGCGATCATCAAAACATTACCCACCTGCCGCTTGTCGAGGCCCTTGGTTTTCAAAATCAGTTCCAGTGCCTGGTCCCAGGGCACGTCTTCCAGGCGCAAGGTAATGCTGCCGCCGACCGAATCGCTGGTTACCAGGTTCAACTCGGTAAAGTCAGCGATCAACTGCAGCACTGAGCGCACTTTGATGTCCTGAAAGTTCAACGACAGCTTTTCACCAGTGAAGGCGAATGCGCGCTTCTGTTCTTCAACCTCTTCCGCGGTTAGCGGCCGCACACTCAGCACATACACATTATCTGTTTGGTAGGCCAGGTAATCATGGTCACCCTGCGGAGTAATCGAAAAGCGCGTACCGTTACCGCTGCGCTGCACGGTAAAGTCTTTAACAGGCGTTGCGAAATCAGTTACATCGTATTGGCGCTGCAAACTCTCGGCGACATCCGCGTCTGCAAAATCGACAATGATCTTGCGTGACTCCAGCCTAACGTCTACATCGACATTGTCATCTGAAAGCTCGATAACTACATTGCCTTCACCCGACTCACCACGCTGGAAGTCAATATGGGCAATGGCCACACCTTCTTGCGATGCCACTACAGCGTTCTCACCAATTGAATTTTCGGGTGCAACAAACGGCGTAGACACTTCGCCGCCGCCAATTTCAATGCGCAACACGTTACCTTCAATAATTGTTTGGTAGGGCGCAAGCTCAACAAGGTTAACCACTACGCGCGTACGGTCTGCGGCTTCAAGCACAACTACACTCTGCGCATTGCCAAAGCTCAACGCGAACTTCTTCTTCTCCAATGCACTGGTAACGCCAGGCAAATCCAGCGCGATACGTGCGGGGCGCTCGATGTTGTAGGTGCTTGGCTCGGGCGGCTCGCCATCGAACTGCAAATTAATTTGCAGCTTGCCACCAGACTCAGACTGGAAATCCAGGCTCTGCAATTCAATTGCAAATGCAGTGCTCGAAAGCATCAACAGAGCGCCGCCAATAAGGCTGGCCAAGACTGCGGGAATCTTTATCAAGTTCCGCACACCCTTCACCGGACACCGTTTCGTGTAGTTGCTCATCGCTCGCGCCTTCATGTCGAATAGGTTAAACAACATCAGCTGTTATCCTTAAGTTTCAGGGTTCGTGGACGCTCGATCCACGAATCCTTGCCATTGGCAATAATTTCTACAACCGCAACCGAATCGGGATAGATAGCCACAATGCGCCCGTGGTTCTTACCCATGTGGTTGCCTTTCAATACCTGGTGCACCGCACCAGAACCATCATCAATCAACGCCCAAAGCGTACCGCCGCGCTCCAGCGTGCCAACCATCGAAAGCCCCTCAAGATTGTAGGCCTCCAACTGCTCCTTGACGCGCTTGGGATCCGGCTTGACATCACTAGACAGTGAAAGGCTGGCAATTTCGCGAACCTTAACTGGCACTTCAAATGGAGAGCGCTTGGCCGCCGCGTTGTACCGGAAAGCTTTATAGGGCTTAAAGATAGGTATTGGGTCAATAACACCCTGCGGCTTTTCACGCGTTTGCACCATGAACTTGTCGATATCCGAGTAATCACTCGAAGAACAACCCGCCAATAGGCCCAGCGATGCCAGTAGGGC
>JABDNS010000002.1 GCA_013043705.1 Pseudomonadales bacterium | reverse complement strand
GTTGCTGGTATAAATTTTTAGTTTAAGTTTTCAGGATACCGACATGCGTCACCGTCATTCAGGCAGGCAGCTAAACCGCAATGCCTCGCACCGCAAAGCGATGTTTCGCAACATGGCCAACTCGCTTTTTCAGCACGAGCTGATTCGCACTACGCTGCCCAAGGCCAAGGAGCTGCGCCGCGTTGCCGAGCCGCTCATCACCCTTGCCAAGAAAGATAGTGTAGCGAATCGTCGCCTGGCCTTCGATCGAACGCGCGATAAAGCGATGGTTGGCAAGCTCTTTGGCGAGTTGGGCCCACGCTACGATAGCCGTCCGGGTGGCTATATTCGTATTCTGAAATGTGGCTACCGCACCGGCGACAAGGCGCCGATGGCATTTGTTGAACTGGTCGATCGGCCACAAACTGACGGCTTCGATTTTGACGATGATTTTGATTTCGACGATGAGGATTAAAGCTTAAGTCGTACATTGGCAAACAAAAAAACCGCGGTTGATTCGCGGTTTTTTTGTGCCTGTGCCTGTGCCTGAAGCTAAAAAGCTTCGAACGTTTTGCTGCAAGGTGCAAGACATCCGTGACACGCTGTAAATACATCCATGTACGCTCGCGGGCGCCGTCCTTGGCGCCCGACGGTCACGGATGTCTTACAACTTGCAGGCAGCCACGATCAACATCGTGATCGCTTCAGGCAGAGGCCGCTATTTCACTGCCTCAAGCGCTGGTTTCCTGCTGCGTTTCTTTTTCGCCTTGGGCGCCGCAACGCCAAGCAAGGGCGCAAGAAACTGCCCGGTATGCGAATGCTTCATGCCGGCCAGGGCCTCGGGCGTACCCTCGGCAATGATCTGCCCGCCGCCACTGCCTCCCTCCGGACCGAGATCGATAACCCAGTCTGCGGTTTTGATGACATCCAGGTTGTGTTCGATGATGACAATGGTGTTGCCCTTATCGCGCAAATGGTGGAGTACGCTAAGCAACTGCTGGATATCCGCAAAGTGCAACCCGGTTGTCGGTTCGTCAAGAATATAAAGCGTCTGGCCGGTATCGCGCTTGGATAGCTCCTTGGCCAGTTTTATTCGCTGCGCCTCGCCGCCAGAAAGGGTGGTCGCGGCCTGTCCAAGCTTCACGTAGCTTAGCCCCACATCCATCAACGTTTGCAATCGCTTGGCCACTGCGGGAATGGCTTCAAAAAATGGCAGCGCATCTTCGACCGTCATTTCCAGTACGTCGGCAATCGATTTGCCTTTGTAGTGAACCTCGAGCGTTTCGCGATTGTAGCGCTTGCCCTTGCAAACATCACAGGCCACGTAGATATCGGGCAGGAAATGCATTTCGACTTTGGTAACGCCGTCGCCCTGGCAAGCTTCGCAGCGCCCACCCTTGACGTTGAAACTGAAGCGCCCGGGTTTGTAGCCCCTGGCCCTGGCCTCTTGCGTGCCCGAAAATAATTCGCGAACCGGTGTGAAGATACCGGTGTAAGTTGCCGGGTTAGAGCGCGGTGTGCGCCCGATTGGGCTCTGGTCTATGTCGATGCATTTGTCGAGCTTTTCAAGGCCCTCTATGGCTTCGTGTGGCGCAGGTTTCAGCGTTGTCGCGCCATTCAGCGCGGTGGCGGCGGCCGGGTATAGCGTGTTGTTGATCAGGGTCGATTTACCAGAGCCCGATACACCGGTTATGCACGTGAGCAGGCCGAGAGGTATCGCTACATCAACCGACTGCAGGTTGTTGCCGCTGGCGCCGCGCAGCACCAGCCGGTGATTTTCTTGTGACTGGTTGCGCTTGGCAGGTATAGCAATCGATTTCTTCCCCGACAGGTACTGCCCGGTAATCGAGCGCGGCGCGCGCTTGATTTGTTCGATACTGCCCTGCGCCACAATTTCACCGCCGTGTACGCCGGCACCGGGGCCGATATCGACAACATGGTCGGCGCGCCGAATGGCATCTTCATCGTGTTCAACCACAATCACGGTATTGCCAAGATCCCGCAGTTTGGTGAGCGTTTTCAGCAAGCGCTCGTTATCGCGCTGGTGCAATCCAATCGAGGGCTCGTCCAGGATATACATCACCCCTACAAGCCCGGCACCAATCTGGCTGGCTAGCCGGATGCGCTGCGCTTCGCCTCCCGAAAGTGAATCGGCACTGCGATCCAGGGTCAGGTAGTTCAGGCCCACGTCTACCAGGAACTCAATACGCTCGCCAATTTCCTTGACAATTTTTTCTGCAATTTCGCCCCGCTTGCCAGGCAGTTTCAGTTTGCTGAAATAGTCGTGCGCTTCAGCTACCGGCAGCGCAGTAATTTCCGAAAGATTCGCTCCGTTAATAAAAACGTGTCTTGCGCTGCGTCGCAGGCGAGAGCCTTCGCATGCCGAACACGGTTGCGTGCTAATAAATTTGGCAAGTTCATCCCGTACCGCCTGCGACTGCGTATCGCGAAAGCGTCGCTCCATGTTCGGGATGATGCCCTCAAAAGCGTGGGTGCGTTTGTAAACATCGCCGCGATCGTTGATGTAGGAAAACACAACTTCTTCATCACAGCCATGCAGCAGGGTTTTCTGGTGTCTCTTGCCGAGCTTTTCGAAGGGCGAGTCGATATCGAAGCCGAAGTGTTCTGCTAACGAAGTAAGCAGTTGAAAGTAGTAAATGCTGCGCTTGTCCCAGCCGCGAATGGCGCCTTCGGAGAGGCTGGACTCAGGGTGCTGAACGATGCGCTCGGGGTCGAAGTACTGGCGGGCGCCCAACCCATCGCACTCCGGGCATGCGCCGGCCGGGTTGTTAAACGAAAACATACGCGGTTCCAGCGCATTAATACTGTATCCGCAGCTCGGGCATGCAAAATTGGCTGAGAAAAGCCTGTCTTCCTGGTCGCCATCGATAAAGGCGATGCTGGCATTCCCCTCTGACAAACGTAGTGCTGTTTCGAAGGAATCCGCAATGCGCTGCTTCAGGTCCTGGCGGGTTATGAAGCGGTCGACCACCACCTCGATGGTATGCTTCTGGTTTTTTTTCAACAGCGGTACGTCTTCAATATCGTAAACCTCGCCGTCTACACGAACGCGTACGAAACCTTCTTGCCTGAGCTTTTCAAACAACTTTAGATGCTCGCCTTTTCTTTCTTTTATCACGGGCGCTAGCAACATCAGTTTGGAGTCGGCGGGTAATGCCAGCACGTCATCCACCATCTGGCTAACAGTTTGTGCTTCAAGCGCAATGCGGTGATCGGGGCACTCGGGCGTGCCGGCGCGGGCGAATAGCAGCCTCAGGTAGTCGTAGATCTCGGTGATGGTGCCAACGGTAGAGCGCGGGTTATGCGATGTAGATTTTTGCTCAATCGAGATAGCCGGCGATAGCCCTTCGATGTGGTCTACATCGGGCTTTTCCATCAGTGACAAAAACTGTCTTGCGTAGGTGGACAGTGACTCGACGTAGCGACGCTGGCCCTCGGCATAAAGTGTATCGAAGGCCAGCGAGGATTTACCCGATCCCGACAGGCCGGTGATCACGATCAGCTTGTCGCGTGGCAGCGATAGGTCGAAGTTCTTCAGGTTGTGGGTGCGGGCACCCCTTACAGAAATTGTGTTCATAAACTCCTTTGGCCGGGCCGTGAATCAGGCGAAGCCGAAAATAGACCCGTGAGCTCGCCCCACATATGCTTGGCATCGCCTGTTGTTACGATGCGGGAGGGCAAACGGTACAGTATACGAAGTGCACAGCTATCCCGTAAACTGTCTTGTTTGCAAAACTGGCTAGTCCGGCGAGTTTGCTGGCTAAGGGGTGAGCAATCGTTTATATTGAGACGTCGCCAGAAGAGCTGGAAAAACGACGAAATTAACCAACCAGAGGAGATTCATCATGGCGCGTGGTGTAAACAAAGTGATTTTGATTGGCAATTGCGGGCAGGACCCCGAAACGCGCTTTTCAGGTGCAGGTGCTGCGATTACCAACGTCAGCATTGCAACCAGTGAAAGCTGGAAAGACAAAAATACCGGTGAGCAACAAGAGCGCACGGAGTGGCATCGTGTGGTGTTCTTCAACCGCCTTGGCGAGATCGCGGGCGAGTACCTTAAAAAGGGCTCCAAGGTCTACGTAGAGGGCTCCTTGCGCACGCGTAAGTGGCAGGATAAGAGCGGGCAGGATCGCTACACCACCGAGATCGTCGGCAACGAAATGCAAATGCTGGATAGTCGCGGTTCGAGCCAGTCGCAGGGTGGGCAATTCGCCGGTGGTGGGCAGGCCGATAATCCTAAGCCGAAGCTAGTCCCGGCAACTTCAACAGCCTCGGGCGCCGAAGACTGGGACGAAGACATCCCGTTTTAGTAAATTTGTTGCCGTCACGATTTGTTAATCTGCGGGGGCTTATCTACAGTAAATACATCACTGTCAGTTTCCATGGCGCCAGGCGACGGAATTGCCTGTTGTTGGTGGCCAGGAAGATAGTCCTGACCGAGGTGGCGGCGGAAATTTCCACTGTGGACCAAAGTGTAAAAACGCGTCGAGTCATGCTGTACGACGCGTTTTTTTTTGCCTGAATATTGGCCCGGGTTACGCTCTTGGCTTAGACCACAGAAGGTATGGGTGCTTAGCTCAAGCCTAGCGCAAGCAGAGCCAGGCCAAGAATGGCCATTTTGATCGCGTCGCCCGCTTTGTCCCATTCAAAAAGCCCATAAAAGTAGGCTAGTGGGGGTACAAAAATCGAACACAGTGTCCAGGTGTAGTCTTCGCCAGAGGCGGCGATAATCAACATAACCCAGCTTGCCACTAGTGCGATGGCTGAGAACGTGAGGAGGACGGAGGATAGTGGTTCCATGGAAGCGGCTCTTCGTTGTTACTGTTACGTTGCAGTTGCGATGTTGCAGTTCTTAGCTACGACTAAACGCGCTCCGCTTGCTAGCTTGAATGCCAGGCAGAGCCGGCAATTCAGCGGGTCGCCAAGAATGCAGGATAGCAGAGATTGACGCGATCTCGTGGGCACAATATCGTGATTGTTAACGCCCGGGTTCGTGCAGGAATTTGCCATGCTTTGGAGAAATTTTTGGACGCTATACTTGGACTAAGCGAAATGACCCGCAATCGCTAATTCCCTATGCAAAAAACCGATCGTCTTGAAAAGAATCTCGCGGCATTGGCCAAGTTGTCCGACGAGGAAAAAGTCGCCGCGTTCGATAAGGCGGGCTTTGCTGTGGCAAATTTTTCAGGCTCCCTTGAGGAACTGGAAAAAGCGCTGGGTATGTTGATGATTGGCTATCATTTCGGATGGAAAGTGCTGTTGCTGGTGCACAGCAAGCGCACTATTAGAAAATACGAAAAAATCCTTGAAATCGATATCAAGGAATTTTTCCCTGCTGAGGGTAGCAGTGCCAAGCGGTCTATGGGGCTGGACCTCGCCAAGCAAATAGGAAATTTCTGGCAGGTGGTAAGCGGCGATATAAAAGTCGATAACCGGCGAGATATTGAAGACGCCGCGGAGCGTGGTACGGACCCGTCGAGCGAGGACCCTAAGTCGAAATAGTATTAGCGCGCCACCGCTTCGGTATCCGGGCTTTCCTGTGGTGAAAAATGATGCACGATTACCCCGCATAAAAGCCCAATAAGAATGGGAATCAGCCAACGGCCTCCGCCTTCAGTAAGAATCATCCAGTCTAGAACCCACGGCGTTTCCTTGCTGTAGCCGAATTTTTGCGCCGCATTCATAAAACCAATTTCCAGATTGCCCAGCAACTGTAAGGGTGCGGTAAGTGCCGATACCGCGAACACCGCCGGAATTCCCAGCAGCAGCAGAAGGGCGCGCTGGCGTAAATTCCGTAGCGGAAATACGCAGAGCACGGTTAGCAGTATTACCAGCGGCACGAGCGTGTGCAGTACGGTTACGCTTGATTCTATTGTTTTGCCAGCGGCAAGTTCTTTGTCTGGAACGATAGGAATATTGCGCAGCGCTGTTGCGGCCAAAATAATTTTTGGTTCGGCCTGGTTTTCTTTTTCAATGCGAATATCAGCCTGGTAGTTCGGGTTTACTTGCTCTACCGTCCACTCGTAAAAAGGCAGCAAAGCGGAAACCAGCTTGTCGCCCCAAAAAAAACCGGCCAGAGAAAAAAGTAGCCAGAACAAAAAGGCTTTCAGGGCTACGCGCAAATAGATATTTTCTTTCATTTATATATTTGAAATAGTACTTGGTGGGCGCAGGTTATCGAATTACTAGCTATTCTAGCTGGATTCCGTGCTTGATTGTATCGACCATCTGGTCCACCAAAGAAAAAAGGCGGCGATCAGGAATATAATCAAGGTTGGCGCGTAATAGGTGTGCACCGCGGGGAAATACATGCGATTCCATTCAACCAGGTAATAAAGCCCCACAATGCGAATTTGATTGATGGTGTACACCACCAGCGTGCCGAGCACCAGGCCAACGACCACGTGTTTAATGCGGCCCCCGAAACCCAGCACCGCCGCCATCAGCATAAACCAGACACCTGAGCCGTCGCAGCCTCGCACAATATTCAGCACCGCTTTGCTGGACATAATTTTATTGTCCTTAACGCGAACCTTTCGATCGGGGGTGAATGTGTTAATCACTTTCGCCGCAACGTGTCCGATAATATTGGGATAAATGACGCTCTGCAATGTTTTGTCGGGAATGCGGTGATAGGCCAGGTGAAAAAGGCCATAGAGTACAGCGGCAATTAGAACGAAGCGTAGTGTTTGAGTATCCAATTTTTGTACCGGTTATTATTTTCTTAATATGTTGCGTTACACTTGTTGGGTTACAACAGTGCGACTGGTTGCACCTATAGTTGCACCTATAGTTTCACCTATAGTGGCCGGGTAGGTGCAGTGTAAATGTTGGGCGAAGTTGCATTTTAATGCCAATTACCACTGAAAGTATAAATATTGTTATTCCGCCAGCGATCGCATTTGCTTGAACCACCTGGCAAGTGCAAGGGTTTCGCTGTTCTTTTTTGCCCAGCGTTCACCCCTTAAGCATACCCGGCGCAGGTTTCTGCGTGTTACACCGACTTTGTCGCCTGCGAGACACCGATTGTAATTCCACCATTTGCCGTCTTTCTTGTAGCGAAAAATAAGCCCCATTCGCACACAAAGGTGAAACACGCCCATTGCATAAAAATAGTTTTCTGCGTCCTGGCGGGATAGGTCGTCGCTAAACATGTCCAGGTGCTTTTTGAGCAGACGACCTTCAATTTCAGGTCGCTCCGGAACCCATTCGTCTGCCATCAGCCAGACCATGTCGTCGAGGCGGTTTCTGGCGCCACTGTGCTCCCAATCTATCCAGAATACCTGCTCATCCGGCCTGGCGATTGCGTTGCCGGGCCTGGCATCCCATTTTACGAATCGCGGGCTTCTTGCCTGCAGCATGCCCTGCAAAGCATTGCTGTCGTAATCGGGTGCATCGATATTGAAAAATGTGCCGATGACCTGCGGACGTTCCAGCAGCCCGGCAACCCAGCCACTAGAGCTGCCCAGCGCTTCCATCTCGCTATCGAGCCCGGCCCTGGAGCCGGCTTGTTGAATGGCCGCGAGGCTTTCGAGTGCATTATCCAGGCGAAGTTCAATTTGCAGGTCGCTCGCTGCATGCAATGCTTCGGTTAGCCTGACACCGGGAATGCTCTGTTGAATCAGCAGGCGTTTGCCATTCGTGGCGAGCAATTTCGGTGCGTTGGTGTTTTCTTTCGCGAGCGCAAGCAGCACCTTGCGCTCGTTGTCGGCGCGTGCAGTGCGCGAGCGTGTCGATGCGAAGGCAACTTCGCCATCATCGCTAACAATTTTAACCGAGTCGCGCGAGCTTCCACCCGGGTACTCCATAGAGATGATGCGCTTGCCTAGCAGCTTCTCACAGGCGGCGGCGAGTTGCTCATCTATGTCCTTGCCGTTGTCTGGCGGAGTACTCTGCGTGGCGGCAGGGTTTACAGCGGTGCTCATAAGATTTGTCGGAACCTTTGTAGGTGATTTCCCGTTGTGGGTGTGACCATCAAATTCTTCCGGTATACACCGGTGGTCTTGAAAAACTATTCGTCGCGGAAGGAGCGCTGAAAGCTTCGTGTAATGGGCTTCAGGAAATATTCAAGTGCAGTACGCTTGCCCGTCACGATCATTACGTCAGCTTGCATACCCGGGTAAACACTGCCCTCGCCAAGCACGGATGCCGGGTCCTCGTCTAGTTTAATGGTTGCCTTGTAGTAAGAGTCGTGCAGGCCGCCGGGGCCTGAATTTGATAGCGCATCTGCAGAAATTAGTTTTACCGTGCCTGTTACCGGTGCGGTTAGCCGCTGGTTGAATGCAGTAAAGCGTACTTCCGCTGGCTGGCCCACCCGGATGGTATCCCGGTCGGCTACTTTTACTCGCGCATCGATAACCAGGTCGCCCGAGTCCGGAACAATATCCAATAGTGCTTCGCCAGGCTGAATAACGCCGCCAATCGTATTCACCAGCAGGTTCACAACCACGCCGTCGATGGGCGCTTGAATTGAAGTTCGTTCGAGTCGGTCTCGCGTTTTGGATAATCTTTCGTCAAGGTCTACCAAAGTGCTGCGCGTTTTATCCAGTTCATTGCTAATGCGTTTCGCACGCGCGCCCTCGAGCTCAGACTTTTCCATGGCCAGGTTGTTAATTTCCTGCCTGGTATTTTCAACCGCAACCCGGTTTGCACTGTGGTCAGATTCTATTTCAGTTTTATCGCGCTGTAGTGAAAAGACGTGAGCGCGTGTCACCAGTCCTTTCGCTTCAAACTCTTTGTACTTCTTATGTTCCTGGGCGAGAACGCGGCGCTGTTTCTCCAGAGCGGTTCTTTCGCTTCGCAGCGCAGCAATTTTTTCTTCCGCTTGTTTTTGCCTGCGGTCAATCAGGTCGAGTTGGTCGCGGTGTAGCTGTAACCTGCTTTTGGCGGCCGACAGGTAGCCTTCGATGGTTGTCCTAACCGAGGCGTCGATTACCTCGAATGTTTTGCCCGCGGGCAAAAAATTAAGGTCAGGTTCACGCTGTTCCAGTTCTGCCACCAGGCTGGACTGCTTGGCCAGTGCAATCAGCCGCTGTTTGTTAAGCAGTTCATGATCGGATTTATTCTGTACATCCCGCAAGGTAATCAATGGCTGCCCGCGTGTTACGCGATCGCCGTCGCGTACAAGAATTTCATTGATGATGCCGCCCTCAAGATGCTGAACGGTTTTTCTGTGACCGTCTTTTCCTACCACACCTTTCGCCACAGCGGCGCTAGAGATCGGCGCAAGTGCCGACCAAGCAAAAACGCAACTAAAGAACACCGCGATGATGCTGTAACCGGCAATAATCTGGGTGCGGCCAACGCGCTTGTCTGCGTCAGAAAATTTGACGGTATAGTTTGAAGAGGGTGTCATAAATTTACCGCTACTTTGCAATGCATCGTGCTACGAAGCACTTCGTTTGATGTCGGTGGCGCTACTAGTGTTAGCCGATGTTGCGGCTACAGTAGTCGATTTTTTGGTGTTGAATTTTAAATCCATCGTGACCTTGCCTTTTCTTAAGCGCAAAACGTTATCGGCAAATCGCAGTACCTTTTCCTGGTGCGATATAAAAACGATTATCGCACCGCGGGATTTCATAATTTCTATCGCGCTTGCGAGCGCGATTTTTCCCTCTACATCGAGGTTCGCATCAGGTTCGTCCAGTACCAGGAGTTTTGGGTTCATGTACACGGCACGGGCCAGTGCGATGCGCTGCCTTTGGCCGGCGGAAAGAAACGAGCCGTCTTCGCCGATGTCCGTCTTGTAGGCTTGCGGAAATTGCAGAATCATTTCGTGAACCGCCGCCATCTGCGCGGCATTCACAACTTCTTCTTCGTTTACCTCACCCATGCGCGCGATGTTTTGCTCTACGGTGCCGGCAAACAGTTCACTGCTCTGTGGCAGGTAACCAATACGAGGCCCGATATCTTCTTCACGCCAGCGTGAGACATCAATACCATCAAGCCTGACGTAACCAGACTCGGGTTTGGCCAGCCCGACAATTAGGCGCCCCAAGGTTGACTTGCCCGCGGCGGTGTTGCCGGTAAGGCCAATCACTTCGCCGGGATGAACTTTGAGTGTTACGCCCTGTAATGTGGGCGTGCCGCGATTACTGTAGCCAAACGATACTTTTCTAACGCTTAAATAGCCGGAAGGCAGCGGCAGTGGGGGTTGCTGTGTAAATTCTGGCGCGAGGTTGAGCCTGCGGTCAATATTCTTAAACGCGGCACGCGCATTCTGGATAGTTTTCCAGGACGTTATAGATCGTTCAACCGGTGCTACCGCTCGGCGCATTAATAGCACGCTGGCGATCAGGGCACCTGCAGTAAGTGCGTTGTTAAGTACTAGCCACGCCGCGGTTGCGATAACTGAGACGCTCATCATGACGTTTATAAATCGTGAGATAGCAGCGGCAGTGTGATTACGGTCTTGCAGCTCAGCGTTCAGTTCTATGTGTTTATTGTGCTGTGCATCCCAAGTAGCAATCACACCATTTCGCATGCCCATTGCTTGTATTGCATCGGCATTTCTAAGTACTGATGAGGCGTAGCGCAAAGATGCCGTAGACGCTTCCCCCGCTTTTCTTGCCAATGCTCGTGTACTAATTTCGTTGTAATAGGCCAGTGAAAATAACACGATAGAGCCAATTAACGTTATCGCGCCAATCGCGGGGTGCAACATAAACAGCACCAATAAAAAAATTGGCGTCCAGGGAATGTCCAGGATTGGAAAGATAGCGCCGTTCGCGAACAGCTTGCGAATTGTCGACAGGTCGCGCAGCCCTTGCGCAGAGCTGGCCCTGCATTTTTCTACCGAGCGACTAATCGAGCCGCTCAGCACAAAGCCACCCAATCGTTTATCAAGCCAGGAGCCCAAGCGGGATAAAATTAACTGGCGCGTATTTTCGAGCAATGTAAGCGTTAGCAGGCAAAACCCAACGATGATGGTTAGGAATAAAAGTGTGTCACTGCTTTGGCTGGGAATAACGCGGTTAAATATCTGCAACAGGTAAAGGGGAGTGGTCAGCATCAATAGGTTGACTACAAAGCTGAAGACCATAATTGCCATGATTTTTTTGCGCTGCAGGTCAACGCAAGAACGCAGGAAATCATTGGTTATTGTTGGTTTGGATTTGCTCATTTACGGGGAGCCATTTGCGGTGCTTGCCAAGGGGCGCGGCATAATTTCAAAGCTAGTCAAAAAGTATAGCGGCTCTGAAGCTAGTGCAGTGTAGTCACGGCAACGGAGCGCTTAAAAAACAAACAAAAAAGCCCGGCCGCAACACGACCAGGCTTTTTTGCAGCGGGCTTTCGCCACAGCCGATGCTAATGCGAAGATTACATTTCTATGTCGTCTTCGTTTGGCAACATTGGATCAGTGTCATCCGTGGGCATATCATCACCGGAGCCTTTGCCCGAGGCGATGCCGGAACCAGAGCCAGAACCAGAACCGCTGCCTGAACCCTTACCTGAGCCAGAGCCGGAACCGCTGCCCGAGCCTTTACCGGAACCAGAGCCTTTACCGGAACCGCTACCGGAGCCGGAACCGCTGCCAGAACCCTTACCGGAGCCTGAACCCTTCGGATCATCGGCCGGCGGATCTACAGGGTCTTTACCATCGCCTGGAATTGGGTCGCCGCCCGGGTCCGGATCTATGGGGTCGCCTGGAGGCGGAACAATAGGGTCTCCTCCAGACAAATAATCCTTATAATTCAGGTCTTTATACTTAGCCATTTTGCTTTCTCCTCAAGACTACTCAACAAGCTTACAATTTTACTTTTTGCATAAAAATTTTGTTTTTTCAATAAGTTACGATACATTACCCGAAGCGTACAGGGCGCTAGCACTAAACCGCACTACAAAAAGTATGGAAGCTGTTCACAAAATAGTCAATTATTTAATTGAAAGAATTATTGGCGCATCGCCCGCGGACCTGACTCGCTAGTTTGCTTCCATTCCTTCCACCATGGCATCGCTCAGTGGCATTCCGCTATAGAGCCGCCAAGGGTTCCAGCGCTTTAAAACCCTGGCACATTCAAATTGCGTAATCGGCAAGGCATAAAATTTTCATTGTTTTTACAGTAGCGCGAATGTACAGGGGTTAGCATTTCAGGCACGCCAGTCTAGATGTGTCGAATGCATGAAAACCTGCAAGGCGTTGTTTTGTTTGCTAGATTTACTGCGGGGCGCATAAATCTGCGATCGAATGCCGGGTAACCGTTTTTTGTATACGGGAAAGGCATTCGGAAAATAAGCTGAGTTCAATCGAAGTACGTGAAGTTCATGTTGCACGCGGCAACACAGAACCGGTTCACGCGGATTGCAGTAATTAGTCATGTACATTCAGCAGGTAGCTTCGTTGCTACCTGCATCTACAAGCTTGTGCGGGCGAGCGTATTTTTAATTAAATACCGCGCACGTCAAAAAATTTAAGGCATTGAAGGAAAGTTAATGAAAAACTGGCTCGCTACACCGCTTTTGGTTCTCGCTATGTCGGCCCACGGCCAAAGCCTGTTGAACCCGGACCTTGATAACGCCACTGGTGAAACCATTAACGATGCACCGGATTCATGGTCGATCATTGCCGGAACCCCGGACGTTGTAGATGGCAGCGATACGGGTGGTGTGTGTAATGATTCAGATGTGGATGTCTGTGGCATTTACGCGCCGGGTACATCCAATACGTTGTTTGCGCGTTTGCGAAACAGCAATAACAGTAATACTTGTGGGACCTTGACGGCCGAGGGTATAGAACAAACCGTATCCGGTTTGACCGTGGGTGCGCCCTACCAAATTTGTTTTTTCGCCATTAACGTTGGTAAAGGGGATAACTGTCCAAACCCTCCTGAAGATGTTGACCTGCAAATTCAAATCTCTGGCCAGGCAACACAGGGCGTTTTCATTCCTTATGAAGGCACGGCGTCCGCGCCCACCTGGGATAAATTCTGTACCGTTTACACGGCTTCAAGCACTAGCCACACGCTAGGAATTACCATGCCCGCCGGTGGTGGCAGCGGTGGTAATGGGCACGTTTTTTACGACACCATACAAAATACACTCGCGACCGATACCGATGGCGATGGTAACGCTGATGTAAACGATCCGAATGTCAGCACACCGTTTGTTGCTAACGATGCAGGCAATGGCACCGCGGGCGAGGCCGGTACTTATAATATTTTGAGCAATGATGATTTCTTGCCCAACAATGACGTAACCAACGTAGGTACCACAACACTTAGCAATTTGGGTACGGGTTCTGCGGCGGGCAGCGTTAGCCTGGATGCAGCCACTGGTGAATTGACATATACCCCGACAATTGCGGAAGGCGGCACGTCACGCACGATCGATTACCGGGTTTGTAATACTGAACCAGCCACCGATGTTTGTGCGGATGCAACACTTACCGTAAATGTAGCTGTTGCCACCGATACAGACGGTGATGGTAATCCGGATGTAGTGGACAACAACGACAACACGCCAACTGCAGTCGACGATAGTGGCAACGCGACGGCGGGTGAAGCGGCAACTTTCGACATCCTTGCCAATGATGATTTTCTCGATAACAACGACGCCAATAATATTGGCACCACCGCTATTACCGATCTTGGTACGGGAACTGCCGCTGGTACGATTGCTTTTAATAATGCCACTGGCGAGCTTACTTACACACCAACGATTGCAGAGGGTGGTACTTCTCCTACGGTTAACTACCGGGTTTGTAATACCGATACCAGTGTGTGCGATACCGCGACGGTGACTATCACAGTAGCCGCCGCAACCGATACTGATAACGATGGCAGCCCCGACGTTATCGATGCGAACGACAATACGCCAACTGCGCTTGACGACAGCGGCAACGGCACTGTTAGTGTGGCGGGCACGCTGGATATTCTTGCCAACGATGACTTCCTGCCCAATAACGACGCCAATAATGTGGGCACTACGGCCATTACCGACGAAGGATCAGGTACCGCCAGCGGCACCATTACTTTTGATAATGATAGCGGCGAGTTAACGTACACGCCCACGCTCGCGGAGGCGGGCACGTCGCCTACTGTGGTTTATGAAGTCTGCAATACCGATACCAGTGTATGTGATACCGCCACCGTTACGATTAATGTTGGCGCAGCCAATGATACCGATGGCGACGGCAGCCCGGATGTCGTCGATCCCAATGACAGCGCAGCGACCGCTGTTGATGATAGCGGCAACGGCACAGCTGGCGAAGCGGTCACGCTCGATATTCTAGCTAATGACGATTTTCTTTCGAACAACGACCCCAACAATGTGGGTACCACCGCGATTACCGATACGGGTACGGGCACCGCCGCCGGTACGATTGTTTTCGATAACAATACGGGCGAATTAACCTATACCCCAACTATCGCTGAAGGCGGAACAGCGGAAACGGTGGTCTACCAGGTGTGTAATACCGACACCAGTGTCTGCGACACAGCGACGGTAACAATTACCGTTGCCGCCGCTACCGATACCGATAATGACGGTAACCCGGATGTCACTGATCCAAATAACAGCACACCTACTGCGGTAGATGAAAGCAC
>JABDNS010000001.1 GCA_013043705.1 Pseudomonadales bacterium | reverse complement strand
TTTGCTGTATAGCTGGAGAGAGAAATAATTTCGGCCGCCGGATTAACCTGCCTGATGTAATCGACGGCCTCTTGCAGGTCAAAGCGCAGATGCGGCAGCAGATCAAGCTTGCTAATCACGACGAGATCAGCGGCGTGAAAGATATGCGGATATTTGATGGGCTTGTCTTCCCCCTCGGTAACGGAAAACAGCACTACTTTTTTATCTTCGCCGAGATCGAAACCTGCCGGACAAATTAGGTTACCGACGTTTTCTATAAACAACATGCCGTTTTTAGCAAGATCGATATCGTCCAGGGCGTCAAATACCATGCGAGCCTCAAGATGACATACTTTGCCGGTATTAATTTGAACTGCATGCGCGCCCGTTGCACGAATACGTTTTGCATCCTGGTCCGTGTGCTGGTCGCCTTCGATAACCGCAAGCGGCCGCTTATCGCGCAATACTTTTAAGGTCTCTTCCAGCAACGTGGTTTTGCCGGCGCCGGGGCTCGATAACAGGTTAAAAGCCGACACGCCGAGACCATTGAGCCTGGCTTTTACACGTGCAGCATAATCGTCATTCTCAGCAAGTATGCGCTTTTCCATCTGTATGTTGTGGCTTTGCACTGGAGCAAGCTTCAAGCTGGCGCCACTATTCAAGCTGGTGCCACTATTCAAGCTGGCGCCACTAAAGGGTGCAAGCTTTGAGCTCGCACCACAACCGCAGGTTGTACACATCGGCTTATACCCCTTCTATACCAGTCACCAGCATATCTTTACCGTCGATGATGGTAAAGCCGTACTGATTGCAGTAAGCGCAGGCCTGGTACATATCTTCGGCTTCAAATACTTTACCGCAGTGATAGCACTTTAATTTACCCATCCTGGTGCGAATCCGGATATCTGCATCCGCTGCGATACTGTCTTCAAGATTTTTTTCAATCGCAAATTGCAGCACGCCCGGCTCAACACAACTGAGCGCGCCAACTTCCAGGGTTACTTTCCGGATAGACGACAAGGCATTCCCGGAGGCCTCTTCCAGCACTATGCAACGCACCCGCTCTGCCAAAGACCACTCGTGCACCTAGCGTCGCCCCTGCATGGCCCGTGAACTGCCAGAATGATTGAAAAAGCTGTGGGGATTTGCGAGCTTATCGAGGGCGACTAATTCAGCCTCGGCCAGTGAATCCTGGCAGGTGCGGCTCAACTTTTCGGTGAAGCCGAATTCGCAGGCCTTAATGCTTAACAGGAGAGTTGGCGGCGGCGCCTTTTTAAACAGGTTTTGATATAGGCCCAATAGATTGACCGGGCTTACCGTATGTATACCCACCTCGACATTTTTGCTGGCGTGGATGGGGCTAAGCCTGATGTTGGCATCAAGGTCTGTCGCGGCATCGACGATAAGTACAGCGTCGGCCATATCGATATCATAGATATGCTCCGGCTGCAGTTGATAAACCTCTTCGATTACAAATTCTACATTCGCAAGGCCGTTGATTTTATTGGCCACGCGCTCAAGCATGATTGGCGCTACGCCGTCGTCACCGCGACTCCGATTGCCAACAGCAAGAATAAGGATGCGCATCTCATTCAACGTTAAATCCGGTTTCACTACTCCTGCTGCAACGGGCAACAGTTTCGCCAACGCTATTAAGTAGCTCAACCTGCAGCGGCATCTTACCCACGGCATGGGTAGCGCAGGAAAGACAGGGATCGTATGCCCTGATAGCAACTTCAATGTTATTCAGCAGTTCGGGTGTTAATTCCCTGCCAGATACATAGGTATTCGCAACCTGCCGCACTGACTCATTCATGGCCTGGTTATTACTCGTGGTAGAAACAATCAGGTTGGCCATAGTGACCTGGTCATTTTCGTTAATCTTATAATGATGAAACAAGGTGCCGCGCGGCGCTTCTATAACGCCAATACCTTCCAGTTGTTTTTCACCGCGCCGCATCAGGTCGCCAGAGCACAGGTCCGGGTCGTCGAGCATTTTGGCTATCGCCTCAGCACAATACAATGCTTCAATCATTCTTGCCCAGTGGAAGGCCAGCGGCGGGTGCACGAGCGCATCCTCGCTATGGGCCAGAAAATCCTGGCGATAGCTTTCAGCCTTAATGGTATCGATACGGTCACAGTTATTGATACGCGCCAAAGGCCCCACCTTATACCAGCCAGTTTGCGGGCCACGTTCGATCAAAAAGGGAAATTTCATATAGCTCCACGATTTCACCTGCTCCTTGATCAGTTGCGTGTAATTGCTGTAATCATAATGGTCATGCAGGATCGAGCCGTCGGCATTTTTGATGCGCAGGCCACCGTGATACAAATCGAGAGTGCCATCCTTATCTACCAGGCTTAAAAATGCCGAATCGGCCTTTGCAAATTTGGTGTGTAACGCGATATCGGAAAGATAAAGCTTCCTGACCAGCACTAGCGCTTCTTCAGTCCAGTTAATTATGTCTTTGATATCGATTTTTAATTGCTTTATTTGATCGGTAGTTAATGCCCGGTTCATGCCCCCGGCAAGCACTGCCATGCCATGTATCTTCTTTCCTGTGATTGCTTTTATAACTTCCTGCCCATACTTGCGAATCTTCACGCCTTTCAATGCCAGGTCGCGATGACTTTCTATTACGCTGACAATACTGCGCTTACGAACATCGCTTTCAAAACCAAACAATAGATCCGGGCTGGCCAGGTGAAAAAAATGCAGGGCGTGACTTTGCAAAGACTGGCCCCAATGCAATAAACGACGCAACTTTTCTGCTGGCGGGCTGAGCTCGCTAACGCCTGCAAGCTGGTCAATGGCTTTTCCTGCGGCAAGGTGATGACTAACAGGGCAAATCCCGCAGAGCCGCTGCACAACCATCGGCAGCTCCCAGTAGGGACGCCCTTCAATAAACCTTTCAAAGCCACGGAATTCGACAATATGAAACCTTGCCTCGTGGATTTGATTGTCATCGTCCAACAGCAGCGAAACCTTGCCATGACCCTCTACACGCGTAACGGGATCTATAACAACGCGCTTGAGGTTTACTTTTGAGGGATCATTCATACGATGCGCACTAATCAAATCGCCTGAGTTGATAGCCCAGGTTTGGCTCCCGGCCTTCTATAACGGCCGTCACAAGTTCAAGAAAAGCCTCAGCGGGTGGCGGGCAACCCGGCAGTACGTAATCGATTTTAACTGCGTCGAAAATAGGATGAACCTTGTCCAACAACAACGGTAATTCGCTGTCGTTCGGTATTTGCGCGTCTACAATACCAACGCCCGTGAGATAAGACGTTTCGAGGCAATCCTTCAAATCAATTTCATTACGCAACGCCGGCACGCCGCCATTAATCGCACAGGCTCCCACCGCAACCAGAATACTACAGTTCTCGCGAAACTCATTAAGCGTGCGGACATTATCTTCATTGCACAACCCGCCTTCCACCAACCCAATATCGCAAGCCCCCGGGACCTTAATATCATTGATGGGCGAGCGTCCGAACTCGACCTTCTCGATTAAATCCAGCAAACGCTCGTCGATATCAAGAAGCGACATATGGCAACCAAAACAGCCGGCTAACGAGCAGGTTGAAACTTTCACCTTGTTCCGGGCTTTGGTCTTGCTCGTAGTTGACTTGACCATGCTATTCAATTTCTTTTGGGCGCCTGTTGCCGCGCAGGCTAATAGAAGTCTGGTAATAAACCCGGTCTTCCTTCGGCGTTACATAGGATTGATCGTTAATCAACAGTGCGCCAACCGGGCAAATATTCGCAGCTTTATCACTTACATCCAGAGAGGTATCACCCAGCTTACCGGATGCGCTGTTAGCGCAAAGGTGCGTTTCGGTACCCCGACCGCCAAGCGAAAAAACATTCTTTGCATCGTTTTCGCGGCTGGCACGCACACATAATTCGCAATTAATGCAGCGGTCGCGATCCAGAAAAATGTCATTGTGGCTGGCATCTTGCTCGCGCTTCGGGTAACGGAAATGAAAGTGGCCCTCCTCCATATCCAGTTCGTAGGCCATCGCCTGTAACTGGCAGTTACCGCTGAATTCGCAACTGGGGCAGATATGGTTGCCTTCGACAAAAAGCATTTGCACGATGTGCTTGCGCATTTTATTTATTGCTTGAGTCTGGCTCGAAACTTTCAGTCTGGAATTCGCTTGCAGGGTGCACGATGCGTGCAGCCTGTTATCGCTTTCGACTATGCACAGACGGCAACTGCCGTGGGCTTGCAGCTCCGGGTGAAAGCATAGGTGGGGTATATAGGAGCCGGCGGTGAGCGCGGCCTCCATAACGGTCTGACCCTCGGTGAAGGGAACTTCCTCACCATCCAGCAGAAAACTGGGATTTTTAATATCAATTGTCATGGTTTTCTTCGCGTAACGAGCGGCTGTAGGCAGTTGCTTTGGCAAGATCAAACACCGGGATAAACTCGGGCTTTGCAGATAAAGAATCGGCTGTGACATTGTTGTCTCGCCAGTCGATGAATGGATTGGCTGCTGTGTGCCCCAGACCGCAGTGACTGGCCTGACCCATCAAGCTTGCAATATCGTTCATCAATTCCCATTCATGCTGCGATTCCAGCCCCTCGCATACGCGATCGAAGTGTTGCGCCAGCACCTGGGTGCCAACCCTGCAGGGCGTGCAAAATCCACAACTCTCGTCTTTAAAGAAATGCAGGAAATTCTGCGCAACTAGTTTTAGATCGCGCCCAGGCCCAAACACCATAAACGATCCACTACTACTCACGTGGTCGAAATCGACTGGCGTGTCAAAATCAGCGCGCAGGACCAGCTTCCCGGAAGGACCACCAACCTGGACCGCCTGGGCCTGCTCACCACCGCACCCGTGTAACATTTCTTTTACTGTGCTACCAAAGGGATATTCATATATACCCGACCGCTCACAGTCTCCTGCAACACTATGAATCTTGCTTCCTCTGGAGCCTGCATTGCCGTTATCAATAAACGCCTGCAGACCATCGTCGGCGAGATAGGCAATATTACAAAATGTTTCGACGTTATTAACGATGGTCGGCTTATCAAACAGGCCATGGGTTACAGGAAACGGCGGACGAATGCGTGGAATGCCGCGCTTGCCTTCCATTGATTCGAGCATCGCACTTTCTTCGCCACAGATATACGCACCCGCACCGAGCATAACCTCAATATCAAACGTAGCTGAGTCTAAAACGCCCTGCTCGCGACAGGCTGACAACGTTGCCTGAATTTTTTCGAGCAGGTAAATGTATTCATAGCGCAAATAAATAAAGCCCCGACTGGCGCCAGTCATCCAGGCCGCAATACACATTCCTTCTACTACCTTAGCCAGGTAGCTGGTTAGCAACAGCCGGTCTTTGAAAGTACCGGGCTCCCCTTCGTCGGCATTGCAAACAATATATTTTTGATCGCCCCTCGCATCAATACAGGCTTTCCATTTCAAGTGGGTGGGAAAACCAGCACCACCGCGCCCTCTCAGGTTTGAAGCTTGCAGAATTTTCAGAAACCCTGCTTCGCCCAGTTTTCTCGCTTTATTCAGCGCGTCTCCAGGCTGGATACTATTGGTCAGCAGCGGGCCCTTAACATGTATTGATTCCTCGACCGTAAACCAGTCTTGCGGCCATTGTGATAGCGGCTCTTGCCGAAGGATTAAATCGTTGATCTTTTCAATTCTTTCCTGCGTCAATCCCGTCAGGGGCAAGCCATTAATGAGCAGGCTGCCACCCTGGTCGCACATACCCACACATGAGGTTTGCTTTACATCGACGTTTTCATTTTCTTCCAATAGCGAAAGGTCGAGCCCAGCGCGCTGCCAACGATCGATAATATTGGTGCTCAGGTAAATGCAGTAAGGCTTTGGAGGCTGGAGCGACAGGAAATGATAAAACTCTATGATGCCCTTGATTTCACCAATGGAAAGCTTTGCGAATCGCGACAGGTCGCTTAAGTGATTTGGGCTGATCCAACCACAATGGTACTGCAACATTCCAAGCGCCTGTAGCAGCGCGTGACGAGGCAATCTTTTGTTTGCCAACAAGCTGCCAATGAGGCGCTGGGCAGGCGGCGGCTTAGCTATTGGGTAGGGCCCTACACGTTGCACCCGCATTAACTATCCCTTCGAGTTCTACGAACTGTTTTAGTTGGTTATTATAAAGCGAACGTTGCCCGATAACCTGCTGCTGATTATAAAACCTGCGTATCATTTTGATGGTAAAGTAGCCTGTATGCAAGTGGAACCCCAAGCGCCCCTGACGATTAAAATAATCGGCATTGTCCAAGGCATTGGTTGCCGCCCGGCGATCAAGCGACTGGCAGACGAATACCAGCTGCGTGGATGGGTAAGGAACAATGGCAGGGAAGTCGAGGTGTTTGTTCAGGCGGGAGCGAAGCACCTCGGCCACTTTCATGCAGCGCTTGTAAAAATGTTTGCACAACAATCCGTGATTTTGCAGGATCGCCGCCTTAATACGATTCATAACGAGTCGCAACAAAATTCCGCAGTACAAGGTTTCGCAATAAAAGAATCCACCGGTGAGCCCGGAGCGCTGGCTATAACGCCCGACCTCGCTTTGTGCGGGACGTGCCGGGCTGAGCTGTTTGACAAAGCTAACCGTCGTTACCAATACCCGTTTATTAGTTGTACACAATGTGGCTCCCGCTATTCAATTTCAACCTCGGCACCCTTCGATCGCGAGCGCACCAAGCTAAAAGCATTCAAGCCCTGCGATTCATGTACGGCGGAATATACTAATCCGCGTGATCGACGCTTCCATGCCCAGACAATTGCCTGCCAGTGCTGTGGCCCACAACTTAATTTACTGGATGCGCATGGCAATACCGTGCATGCGCCTGGCGCCTGGCAGGATTACGCCCGAAAAACGCTAATTGATGGCGGAATCATTGCAATTAAAACTGCCGGTGGTTTTCAGCTCTATGCGCTGGCAAGTAACAGCCAAGCCATTCAGAAAATCAGGAAGCTGAAACAGCGGCCGTATAAACCGTTTGCTTTGTTGATGCCTGGTATTGCGCAGCTTGAGCAATATTGCCTGCCGGGCGCAGCGGAGAAGGCATTGCTATGCTCGCCAATTGCGCCGCTTGTAATAGTGCGCGGCCGGAAGAATAGTGCTGGCGACATCGCCCGCCTTGCCGACAATGTGGCGCCCAAAAATCCCTATATTGCTGCCATGTTGCCGCACCATCCGCTACAGCACCTGTTAATGCAGGTGCTGGACGAAGCACTGGTTGCAACCAGCGCCAATCGGTCGGGCGAAGCTTTAATTGCCGATGATGAACATTTGCTGCAGGCTTTTACAGGCGAACTGGACCTTATTGTTACGCATAATTTGCCGATACACCGGCCGCTTGATGACTCAATATTCCAGGTTATTGATGATCGCCCCATGTGCCTGCGGGCCGGGCGAGGTGTAGCGCCAATCGTGATCGACCTTGCGCGGCACATCGATCAAGCTAAGGAAAAAGAAGCCAGCCTGCTAGCGCTGGGCGCGCAGCTGAAGAACAGTATTGCCGTTTCGCATAACAACAAGGTGATACTTTCCCAATACCATGGCGATCTCGAGAATATCTCTGTACTTGACCGCCAGCAACAAACCCTTCGTGACTATACGCTGGCAAATGCGCGCTCACTGCATGTTATTGTTGATGCCCATCCCCGGCGCCCGGCCATTATTGACGCTTTGGAAGTTAATACGACTAGCGTAGTCCAGCACCATGAAGCACATGCCAGGGCCTGCCAGCTTGAACATGCGATCAAAGAGCCTCATCTGGCGGTGGTTTGGGATGGTTTTGGATTTGGCTCTGAAGCTTGTATGTGGGGCGGCGAATTTTTCCTTATACACAACGCCGCCCTCTCCCCGTTTGCGCAGCTCGCCGAACTGGAACTACTCGGTGGAGACAGGGCGATGCACGAACCACGACGCATGGCACTGGCCGCACTATGGCCGCTTTATGGTGACAAAAGCTTTGACAAGCTGGACGGTATCTGGAGAAAAAAATTATTTACCGAGCAGGAGCAGAAGTTATTAAAGCCGCTATTACGCAAGTCGAGGATGACAACCAGGGCCGCGGGCCGCTGGTTTGATGCGGTTGCCTGTTTACTACGGATATCGGAACACAATCGATTCGAAGCAGATGCTGCAATGCAGTTACAATACTTGGCAGAGCATGCCGTAGGAAACGATGAGGCCTATAGGATTGAAATCAAACGTGGCGAGACAGCATGGACAATAGATTTTTTTGCCGTGGCTGAACAAATATTATCAGATAACAGCGCACTGCCGATAAAAGCCATGCGCTTTCATAATACCCTGGCCGAGACCATTGCCAGGATGGCAGATAAAGCGAAGGTGAAAGCCGTGAGCTTGTCCGGCGGCTGCTTTCAAAACCGTTTGCTGCTTGAATTATGCAGACGGCAACTGGAGCGGAAGCATATTCGCTGCTTCTGGCCGGAAAAAATACCCATCAATGATGGCGGTATCGCGGCCGGCCAGATTCTGGCGGGTATACTGCATGAGGCAGGCTCAGCAGAAAAAACCGAAAACGAACGGGTGCCCTCATGTGTCTAGCATTACCGGGCAAGCTTATTGAAATTACCCACGGCACGGAAGGTAGTGCCACCGGTATCGTAAACTACGGCGGCCTAAAAAAAAGCGTCGACTTAAGTTTTGTACCAGAAGCGCTTATCAATCAGTACGTGCTGGTTCACGCGGGGTTCGCAATATCTGTCCTTGATAAAGACGAAGCGCAGGCATCACTTGATGCATTCAGGGAGCTCGATGAACAGAACAACACACAATAAAGAGTGTTGGCGATGAAGTACGTCGACGAGTTTCGGGATGCCGCTGCAGTCCGTCACGCTATTGATACGATTGCAGGCATTGCCACCAGGCCATGGAATATCATGGAAATCTGCGGCGGACAGACGCATTCGATTATGCGGCATGGCCTGCACGAACTGCTGCCGGACAATATTCATCTATTACATGGGCCTGGCTGCCCGGTATGTGTAACGCCTGCTGAAAAAATTGACCAGGCGATCGCAATCGCAATGCAGGAAAATACGGTGCTGTGTTCGTATGGCGATATGCTGCGTGTGCCGGGAAACAATCGAAGCCTGCTCGACTGTAAAGCCCTGGGCGCTGACGTCAGGGTGATCTATTCCCCCACGGAAGCCGTGGATATTGCACTTAGCGAACCCGAAAAACAAATCATCCTGTTTGCAATAGGCTTTGAAACCACAGCGCCCGGTAATGCGGCCGCGATAAGGAAGGCGAAATTACAACAGGTCGAAAACTTTAGCGCACTGGTGTGCCAGGTCACTGTACCCGCAGCGATCGATGCCTTGCTTGGCAATAATGATTTCGAAATAGACGGCTTTTTGGCCGCCGGCCACGTTTGCACGATCATGGGCTTTCATCAATATTATCACTTGGCCGAGAAATACCAGGTGCCAATTGTCATCACCGGCTTTGAGCCACTGGATATATTGGCTGGTATCGAAAAGTGTGTATTGCAGTTGGAATCGGGCCAACACAGCGTCGAAAATGCCTATGCGCGCTATGTGACAGAGCAAGGTAACCAGCCCGCGCAGGACCTGCTGCAAGAGGTGTTTCAGTTGGATGATCAAACCTGGCGAGGCATTGGCGTTATGCCAAACAGTGGTTTAAGCCTCAATAAAAGCTACCGGTACTTCGATGCGGAGCAGCGTTTTTCGACGGTGTTAGGCGATCTTGACTTGAGCATGTCGAAACCTGTCAACGAAGCCTGTCAAAGTGGTTTGGTATTGCAAGGTAAGATTAAACCCGATGAGTGCCCCTTATTCGGCAAGCAATGTCGACCCGATAAACCGCTCGGCGCCACCATGGTTTCCAGTGAAGGCGCCTGCGCCGCTTATTATCGCTATGCTGCAAGCTAGAAAGACCAAGCGATGAAACAGTTTAGCTGTCCGGTCGAGATCGACAGTAATCAAATTATCACGCTGGCCCACGGCAGTGGTGGCCGCTTGACGCGTCAATTAATTGAAGACGTTATCAAGCCCGCATTGGCTAATGTACGTCTCGACCCCCTGGAAGATGCGGCCATTCTGCAGCAATTTGAACAAACTGCCGTTATGACGACAGACAGTTATGTCATATCGCCTATTCAATTTCCTGGTGGTGACATCGGCAAGCTGGCCATATGCGGGACGGTTAATGACCTGGCGATGATGGGTGCTACACCACTTTATTTATCGCTGGGCTTTATCCTGGAAGAGGGCTTGCACATTGCTGAACTTGCAGCGGTTGTTCAAAGCATATCCCAAACCGCTCAAGCCGCTGGCGTAGCTATCGTTACCGGTGATACCAAGGTCGTTGAAAAAGGCAAGGGAGATAAAATATTTATTAATACAAGCGGCATTGGCGCCAGGGAAAATACCTGCAAAATCGGCACCGCGGAAATACGTTCCGGAGACAAGGTTATTGTGAGCGGTGATATCGGCCGGCACGGGGTCGCGGTTATGGCGGCACGCGATCCGCAGGCTTTCGATACACCGGTGATATCGGATATTGCCTGTTTGAATCATGTAGTCACTGCGCTAATAGAGGAAGGCATTGCTATTCATTGCATGCGCGATTTAACCCGCGGCGGGCTCGCCACCGCGTGTATCGAACTTGCGCAGTCATCGGCCTTACAGTTTGACCTTGGCGAAACGACAATACCCGTAGAAGAGGCAGTGCAGAGCGTTTGCGATGTGCTCGGGCTGGACCCGCTTTATATAGCCAACGAAGGACGTTTCGTTTTGATTATTCCCGAGACTTGCGTCGAGCGTGCGCTTGCAGTGTTTGCGCGTTTCGATAACTGCAAAGCAGCAAAGGTCATTGGCGAGGTCACAGAGGATAAACCGGGCTGGGCAACGCTGCGCAATGCCTATGGGGTCAGCCGCAAGCTGGATCTCCTCGCCGGAGACCAGCTGCCTCGCATTTGTTAGCGAGTTGTTATTAGCATGGGGATTGGCGCGGGCCAATACCGCAACGCAAGCCGATTGAAATTGGGCTGCATGCGCTGGCGGCCAAATACCAGCATCCGCTTACTGCGATGCGCGATTTTCCTCCGTATCC
Source organism: Pseudomonadales bacterium (assembly GCA_013043705.1). GTDB lineage: Bacteria > Pseudomonadota > Gammaproteobacteria > Pseudomonadales > UBA7434 > UBA7434. Next base: position 3,714 of record JABDNS010000001.1, on the reverse strand, counting down.
AGTACGACCTGTGTCATGCGCAACACGCTATCCGGGTTCAGGGACATGGACTCGATGCCCTGTTCAACCAGCCACTGGGTGATTTCAGGAAAATCAGAAGGCGCCTGGCCGCAGATGCCAATATATTTGCCGGCTTTTTTACACGCGATAATCGCCATTTCCATCATTTTCAATACGGCTTCATTACGCTCGTCACCACCCTGCATGCCAGCATCCCGGTCCATGCCAAGGGTTAATTGCGTCAGGTCATTGGAACCAATTGAAAAGCCATCGCAACGCTCCAGAAACTGATCTGCAAGCAAAGCGTTAGCTGGTATCTCGCACATAATCATAACTTGCAGGCCATGCTCACCGCGCTTCAGGCCCTCCTCCTCCAGCAAGCGAAGTACCTCTTCCTGCTCATGTAAGGTGCGTACAAATGGAATCATGATATTTACGTTATCGAGCCCCATTTCCTCTCGTACTTTCTTGATAGCGACGCACTCCAATGCAAAACTGTCGTGAAAAGCCTTGGTCGGATACCGATACGCGCCGCGAAACCCGATCATCGGATTATCTTCGGTTGGCTCGTACAAACTGCCGCCAATGAGCGAACGGTACTCATTGGATTTGAAGTCGCTCATACGCACAATGATTGGCTTCGGATACACCGCTGAGGCAATAGTCCCTACCCCTTCACTTAAACGACGAACATAAAAATCAGACGGGCTATCGTAACCCGCCATTTTATCGTGGATCTTTTTGCGCAGGTCACGATCGAGCTTGTGATAGTCCAGCAATGCATGCGGGTGCACACCAATCGAATTATTGATAATAAATTCAAGACGCGCCAAGCCAACGCCGTCGTTAGGGAGCTGCGAAACCTTGAAGGCAATATCGGGATTGGCAAGGTTAAGCATGATTTTGGTTTGCGGTTTGCCCAAACCACTTAAGTCCATTTCTGCCTTGTTAAACGCAAGCTCGCCCTGGTAAATTCTGCCGATATCACCCTCAGCACAAGACAAGGTGACCATCTCGTTTTCGGCGATAGCGACCGTTGCATCACCACATCCCACAACAGCTGGTATACCCAGCTCCCGGGCGATAATCGCCGCATGGCAGATACGCCCACCGCGATTGGTGACAATCCCGCTGGCAATTTTCATGATCGGCTCCCAATCAGGATCGGTCATGTCTGTTACCAGAATATCACCCGGTTTGACTTCGTTGATCTGTTCAGCGCTGAGGATTACCCTGGCTTTTCCTGTTGCGATTTTTTCGCCCACCGCCTTACCTTCAGCGATTACTTCAGCCGTTTCATTAAGTGTGTAAACCTCCTGTATCAAGCCAGTTCGTTGTGACTGCACGGTCTCAGGACGCGCCTGCACGATAAATAGCTCGCCAGTCACACCGTCTTTCGCCCACTCAATATCCATTGGCCGATCTGTCCCCGCCTTACGGGTATAATGTTGTTCGATCGTCACTGCATATTTTGCAAGCGTCAGCACATCGTCGTCGTCGATGCAAAACGCATTTTGTGCGCCCAGGCTGACATCGACATTGAGCGTAGACAAACCGGCTGAGGCGTCGTCGCCGTAGACCATCTTGATTTTCTTGCTACCCAGTCGGCGCTTGATTATCGGTCGATGCCCCGAAGCCAAAGTGGGCTTGAATACATAGAATTCATCCGGATCTACTGCGCCCTGAACGACGTTTTCACCCAAACCATATGCACCGGTGATGAATACAACATCCCTGAATCCGGATTCCGTATCCAGGGTGAAAATTACGCCTGCGGCGCCCTTGTCGGAGCGAACCATCTTCTGCACGCCAATAGACAAGGCCACGTCTACATGGGTGAAACCTTTATCGACGCGGTAGGATATCGCGCGATTGGTAAATAGCGACGCAAATACGCGCTTGCAGGTGCGCAGCAACTGCTCTTCACCACAAATATTGAGGTAAGTTTCCTGCTGTCCTGCGAATGAGGCATCGGGCAAATCCTCTGCAGTTGCCGAACTTCTCACGGCGACATCAATTTCCCGGCCTTCGCTTTTACAAAGCTCCCGATACGCCGCAACTATTTCATCTTGAAGATCCCGGGGCATTTCGGCTTCGCCAACCCATCTACGAATCTTTTCGCCAGCCTCTGCCAGGCGGTCAACATTAGCGCTGTCGAGCGCCTGCAGTTCTGCGACTATTTTTTCCTGGAGGTTGTTGCTGTTGATGTAATGACGATAACCATCGGCTGTAGTAGCGTATCCGTTAGGCACTTTGACCCCTTGGTCAGAAAGCTCGCGGTACATTTCACCCAGCGATGCATTTTTCCCGCCTACCAGCGGTACATCATCAATTCCCAGCTCATCAAAACGTTTTATAAATTTGAAATTGGACATTTAGCTTCCCCAGTCAACTAACTGAATAAGTGCTATGAACACTGAATAATAAAGCCCTCACCAGCAGTAAATCCACGCTAGCGAAAGAATCCCGGCCACGGTTAAAATATTGCAATGAGCGCTTACGTTAATAGCTGGCCCAATATAAACAAATAGAGGCCGGAAATCGATGATCGAAACCAAATGAGGAGGAGGCACGCCCTGGGACAGCGTGCTTTTAGTAGTGCCTGGCGTAAATTTGCCGCTAATGGGCGGTGCTGAAGAATATATTTATTATTATTTTGCCAGCCGGTGCAGTAACTGTTGATCATTGGGTCGCTGGTGCGAGCCATGCAGGTGGAGCCTAAAAAATATTGATTGGAAAGGAAACCAGCCCATCTAATCCTCGAAGCACCGGGGCGCGCAGCTGGTCGCCTTAGGGAATCGTTAAACTTACCGGCGTCGCAAACTGGCTAACCTGTCCCTGCGTATCGACCGATGCGATAGTAAAGGTCCAATTACCACTAACAAGGCTGCTGATCAACTTACTGCTAATCATATTTCCCGCAGTATCCCACGCATCTACCTGTACATTTTCGTAAGCGGAGCTGTTGCCGCTGGGGTAGTAATGAATAACGTAGGCGGCAATTTCAGTTGCGGCTAGCAGTGACCCGTCTTCGCGCGTGGTGGGGGCAAGCCAATCCAATGCCACGTCTTTGGCGGTGGGTTCTGTTGCGCTCGCTACGACCTCCAAAGTTCGTGAAATTTGTGCTGTTTCGCCAGTTGTGGACGTACAATCAGCCAATAAATTGTGGCTGCCAGTACTTAGCGTACGCAGGCTTAAATCAAGGCTTCCGTCACTTGCGCCCCAGGTGTACGGCGCATAATTTTCCTGCCGCACAAAATCACCATTGTGATACAGCTTGCAATTGCTAATTGCGAAACTGCTGTCATCCGAGACGACTTCGGCAAAGAGGTCTGCTCCACTTGGCATTGTTGTTGCGGAGGGGCTCGAAAAGCTTATGCGTTCGTTTTGACCACTTGCCAGCACCGTTAACTGGCGCGTCGCGGTACCCACCAGCCCCTCTGCATCGGCACACTCTGCGCGTAACGCATAGTTGCCAGGCGCCAGCCATTTAATAAACCGGTTGTACTGGAACGGCGCAACCGTGCCTCTGCGCTGCAACTGCCCATTGACCAGCAAGTCGCAGTAAGCAATTTCTCCATCGTCGCTAACATCAAGCGCTACCGCTTGTGACTCCCCCTCTGCTACTGTTAAATCGCTAGTCGGCAACGTAAAGTCAACACTCGGTGGCGTATTCGAAGGTGGTGCGGCTGCGACTGTTAGCTGGCGCGTTGC
>JABDNS010000132.1 GCA_013043705.1 Pseudomonadales bacterium | reverse complement strand
ATCTTAGCGAGATAAATTAGAATTCTCTGCCTAATCGACAGAATGATTTTTAATCAGTAGCGCTAGCCGGTAAAAGGCTGGGGGCTGGGCTGGGCTGGGACTAGTGTGCTTGCGCCCTATTTGAACTGGAATGCGCAAAACCCGCGCCATGGCTCTCGCTAGGGCTGCGACGATAGCGAACGCGAACCGCCTGTTCTCCACACATTTCGCGTAACCGATCGATAAGTTCATCGCTGGCATGCACGCGCCAGGATTTACCCAGTGACAGCATAGTGCTGGCCTTCTGCCCTCTATAGCGCACCGAAATACCACAGTCACCCATGCCGAATTGCTCAATTTGGGCGTGTAGCAATTGTTTTAAATCTGCAATAAAGGGGCCGCCGAGGTCCGCTGCCGTTAATGCAAGCTCTATTGCCGCAGCACGCTGTTTGCGCGCCTGGGCAAGGCTTTGCACAGTGTCGGCGCGAATACTCAAGCCACCAGTGTAATCGTCCTGCGCAACGGTGCCGTCAACCAGAACAATCGCATCTTTTACCAAAAGCTCGCGCAATTCCTCGAATACCCGCGCATATACCGACACTTCAATACGGCTAGTGCGATCATCCAGCGTTAGGAAAGCCATACTGTCGCCTTTTTTGGTCTTCATGGTCCGCATTGCCACAATCATCCCGGCAACGCGCTGCTTGCCCCTGCCAGGCTGCACTTCACGCAGGCGGCGTTTAACCAAACTAGCTAGCTCTTCTTCATAACTGTCGATCGGGTGACCACTCAGGAAAAGCCCCAGCGTTTCTTTTTCACCAAGCAGGATTTTTTGTAACAGCCAGGGGCGTGTCTGGCGAACTTTGGCGTATACGTCTTCTTCGCCCTGCGCTTCGTATTCACCAAACAAGTCGTCAATACCAGCATTCTTATTAGCGGTTTGCTGCTCAGCCGCCTTTATTGCCTCTGGCAATGCCGCCATCAACAACCAGCGCGGTTCGCCGAGTGAATCAAATGCCCCGCTGCGCACCAACGCCTCCAATGCTCGCTTGTTAAGCTTGCGCGCATCGGTGCGCCGGCAAAAATCGAACAAGTCGGTAAAGGGTCGCTCGCGCCTCGCTTCAAGAATCGCCTCAACCGGGCCCTCTCCCAAGCCCTTGATAGCGCCAAGCCCATAAACCACACGAGCGTCTCCATCCACGCTAAAAAGATATTCTCCAATGTTGACGTCGGGCGGCGTGTACACCAAACCAATATTGCGGCACTCATCGATCAAGGTCACTATCTTATCGGTGTTCTGCATTTCGGAGCTGAGCACCGCCGCCATAAACTCAGCGGGGTAATGGCGCTTCAGCCAGGCGGTGTGATAGGACACCAGCGCGTAGGCTGCCGAGTGCGACTTGTTAAACCCGTAGCCCGCAAACTTTTCCATCAACTCAAAAATATTCTGCGCCAACTCTTCACCGTGGCCCAGTTCCAGCGCGCCCTTGATAAACCGCTCGCCCTGGCGCGCCATTTCTTCGGGCTTTTTCTTACCCATAGCGCGACGCAACAGGTCGGCCTCTCCCAGCGAGTAACCCGCCATAGTTTGGGCAATCTGCATCACCTGCTCCTGGTACAGGATAATGCCGTAGGTAGGCTGCAAGATCGGTTGCAGGCTCTCGTGCTGGTAACGGGGGTGCGGGAAGGCAAGCTCGGCGCGACCCAACTTGCGGTTAATGAAATCATCGACCATGCCCGACTGCAGCGGCCCGGGGCGGAACAGCGCAACCAACGCAACGATATCTTCGAATCTATCGGGCTTGAGGCGCTTGATCAGGTCTTTCATGCCGCGCGATTCAAGCTGGAATACCGCGGTGGTATTTGCCTCTTGCAACATACGGTAGGTGTCGGCATCGTCGAGCGCTAATTTCTCGATCGCAATCGGCGCATCACCATCGCTGGCGCGCCGGCGGTTAACCATTGCCAGTGCCCAATCGATAATCGTTAACGTGCGCAGCCCCAAAAAGTCGAACTTCACAAGGCCCGCGTCTTCAACATCGTTTTTATCGTACTGGGTAACCAGGCCCTGGCCTTGCTCGTCGCAATACAGCGGCGCAAAGTCGGTGAGCTTCGATGGCGCAATGACTACACCGCCCGCGTGTTTGCCAACGTTACGGGTTGTGCCCTCCAGTTGCACAGCCATGTCCCAGATTTCCTGCGCGTCGCCGTCCTCTTCCAGCATTTTGCGCAGCGGCTCTTCTTGCTCCAGCGCTTTTTTTAACGTCATACCCACTTCGAAAGGAATCATCTTCGAGAGCTTGTCGGCCAGCCCATAAGACTTGCCCTGCGCACGCGCCACATCGCGCACCACCGCTTTGGCGGCCATGGTGCCGAAAGTAATGATCTGGCCCACCGCTTCGCGGCCGTAGGTTTCAGCGACATACTGGATAACGCGATCGCGCTTCTCCATGCAGAAGTCGACATCGAAGTCGGGCATGGATACGCGTTCCGGGTTTAGAAAGCGCTCAAAAAGCAGGTCGTAGGCCAGTGGATCAAGGTCGGTGATGCCCAGCGAATAGGCCACCAGCGAACCGGCGCCAGAACCGCGACCCGGGCCAACCGGGATATCGTTTTGCTTGGCCCAGCGAATAAAGTCCATCACTATAAGGAAATAGCCAGGGAAGCCCATCTGCAAAATGGTCTCGACTTCAAAATCAAGGCGCGCCCGATAGCGTTCGCGGGTAGCCTCAAAGTCACCTGCCTGCGGGTCAAACAATTCGACCAGGCGCTGCTCCAACCCCTGGTGCGACACTTCACTGAAAAACTGTTCCTGGGTTTTGCCCTTGGGAATGGGGTACTCGGGCAGGTAATGCGTGCCCAACTGAACTTGCATACTGCAACGCTGCGCGATGACAACCGAGTTTTGCAGTGCTTCGGGAATGTCGTTGAACAATTCGCCCATTTCTTCAGGCGACTTTACATATTGCTCTTCGCTGTAGTTGCGCGGTCGGCGCGGATCGTCGAGGGTTCGCGAATCATTAATACAAACGCGCACTTCGTGTGCTTCAAAATCTTCCCTTTGCATAAAACAGCAGGCGTTGGTGGCCACCACCGGCAGCTGCATTTTCTCGGCCAGGGCTACCGCGCCTGCCACATAACGCTCATCGTTTTCACGACCAAGGCGTTGCAAGTCAAGGTAGTATCGATCGCCAAATATCTTATGCCAATGCGCAGCGTGTTGCTCGGCAAGCTCGGGGCTGCTACCAAGCAGGGCGCGTCCTACGTCGCCTTCGCTGGCACCAGACAACGCAATCAAGCCGGCGGCATGCTTTTCGATCCAGTCGCGCTGCACCACCGCACCGCGCAAATCCTGCCCCTGTGTATAGGCAAGCGAAATAAGCTCTACAAGATTTTTGTAACCTTCGGCATTCTGCACCAGCAAGGTGAGTAAAAATGGCAGCTCATCCGGTTCGTCACTCCAGGTAATTTCCGCTCCAAATATAGGCTTTACGCCTGCTGCAAAAGCAGCCTTCTGGAACTTAACCAGTGCATAGAAATTACAACGATCGGTGAGCGCAACCGCGGGTACACCGCTTTGCGCGGCCTGCCGCACTAAATCCGGGACGCGCAGTAAACCGTCGCTGAGCGAATACTCGGAGTGATTGCGCAAATGTACGAAAGGCGTTTGCATTGGAAGGCCAGCTAACCCACAGCACTGCGCTTAGCAACGGCGCGCACCGGCGCAAAACTTTGCCGGTGTATTTCGCAAGCGCCATACTTCTGCAGCGCGCTCAAGTGCTGCGCTGTAGGATAGCCTTTGTGCTTTTCAAAACCGTACTCTGGATACCGGCTTGCGAGCGTCTGCAGCTCCCGGTCGCGGGTAACTTTGGCGATGATCGACGCTGCGCTAATACATTCGAAAAGCGCGTCACCCTTTACGATAGCCTGCGCGGAGTACGGCCAGTCTGGCAAGCGGTTGCCATCCACCAAAACATGTTCGGGCGGCGTCGCCAAGCCCTGCACTGCACGGTGCATAGCCAGCATGGATGCGTGCAAAATATTGATTTGGTCGATCTCCGCAACTGATGCACGCCCCACCGCTACGCAACGGGCTCGTAGCATAATCTGTGCAAAGAATTTTTCACGCCGGGCAGCGGTGAGTTTTTTTGAATCAGCTAGCCCCTCAATAGGCTGGCGCTGGTCGAGTATCACTGCCGCCGCAACCACATCGCCGGCCAACGGACCGCGCCCTACCTCATCGACGCCAGCCAGCCATGCTCCCTTGTAGCTAAGGCTTGGCGCTGTTGGCTTTGTGGCTGACATCAAGGCTTCGCCTGGTTCAAATAATATTGGAGTGCAATCGCTGCTCGCGGCGGCGCTATTTTACAGAATTGCGGGGTTAGCCGTCACTTGCCAGTGCGAGCACCTGTTCTGCCGCGCGTGAGTCGGCATCTTTGGCAAGCTCGGCACCAAGCTTGGCAAAGCGCCGCTGTATCGCCTGCCGCGCTGCGGGGTCTTGCAACAGGCCCAGTACTTCTTCGCTAAGCCTGGCCGGCGTGGCTTCATTCTGCACCAATTCCGGCACTGCGCGCTCGCCGAGCAGCAGATTGGGCAACGCCACATGCTCAACCTTAACCAGGCGGCTGGCAAGCGCAAATCCCAACGCCGACATGCGATAGGCCACCACCATCGGCAAACCCATTAATGCTGCTTCGAGCGTGGCGGTGCCCGAGGCCAGCAGCACCACTGTTGCTTCACGCATTGCCGCCTGTGACTCGCCGGACAAGAAACTTTCCCTTAGCTCACACTTGCCAAGCAATACTGCGTAGTCCGCGCGCGACAATTCACGTTGAATCCGGCTTGCAATGGCAGGGGTTGCCGCCGGAATTAATATATGCAGCTCGGGCAACGTTGCGACACAGCGCAGCGCCGCCTGCAGGAATGGCTCAAGCAGTGCCGAAACTTCGCTGTCACGGCTACCGGGCATTATGCAAAGCGTTGGGAACGCACCATCTTGCTCCGACAAGCCGCCGCTAGCCTGTTGCGCGGGCGCCGGACACAATTTATCCGCGAGCGGATGACCGACAAAGCTCGCCGCTATACCGTGCTGCCGCAAAAACTTTTCTTCAAAAGGCAGCAAGCAGAGCACATGATCGATGCTAGCAGCAATTTTACGCACCCTGCCCTGTCGCCAGGCCCAAACCGACGGGCAGACGTAATGACAACAGCGGATGCCCCGCGCTTTTAATTGCCTGGCCAAACCGAGGTTAAAGTCCGGCGAGTCGATGGTCACCACAATATCCACGCCTTGCGCGATAAAATGCTCGCGCAGCGCGCGCCGCAACGCGAAAAGGTCGGGTAAGCGCTTTAAAGGCTCCAGGATGCCCATTACCGATAGTCGCTGCATGTCGGCAATACTGTGGAAGTTTTCCTGCAACATCGCCTCGCCACCAAGCCCGCTGCATTGCGCATCGGGCGCTCGAGCATATAGAGCACGCAGCAATCCGGCGCCAAGCGCATCGCCTGAGCGCTCGCCAGCAACTATGCCAATTTTGAAGGGTCGATGAGTCATGCGCAGCTTATTGTGCGGCGTCATGCACAGCCAGGCATGCGCGATAGATTAAGATAGGTGGCGCAGCTGAATAGCTGCGTATGCATGGTGCCGCGCCTAGCGAATGATGCCGCGCTCGGAGCGCTCAATGCTCTGCAGCAAAACCGCCATCGCATCGTTGCCGGGCGCCAATTCCTGCAACGCTTGCAGCGCGTCCTTGAGCGGAAGTTTTTTACGGTAAAGGGTTTTGTAACCGCGCTGCAACAGGCTGATGTCTTCACGGGAAAAACCTCTACGCTTGAGCCCCTCGGCATTGATCATGCGCGGAGATGCAGGGTGCCCTTCTGCAATAACGTAAGCCGGCACGTCCTGCGTCACTTTGCTCATACCACCAACAAAACAATGCGCACCCAGCTTGCAATATTGGTGCACGCCCGCATAACCACCAACGATAGACCAGTCATCAACTTCAACGTGGCCGGCCAGCACCGCATTGTTAACAAAAATACAATGATTGCCAATCACGCAGTCGTGGCCGACATGGGCATAAGCCATCAACAAATTGTCATCGCCGATGAGGGTGTCACCGCGGTCCTGGACCGTGCCCCGGTGCAGTGTCACGCCCTCGCGGATTACGTTGCGATCGCCAATCGTTAGCGTGGTGGCTTCGCCCTGGTATTTTAGATCGGGCGTGGCTTCACCCACGGTAGCAAACTGGAATATTTCGCAATTGGCACCGATACTGGTTGGGCCCTTTATAACGGCGTGGGATGCCACGCGGGTTCCGCTGCCAATCTTTACATCCGGCCCGATAACCGTAAACGGACCAACGCTCACATCACTGGCGAGTTGCGCCGCCCGATCAACTATTGCGCTCGGGTGAATCACGCCAGCTTACGCTCCGCACAAATGAGTACCCCACTCGCCGCCAATTCGCCATCTACTTCTGCGCGCGCTGAAAATTTCCAGACGCCACGTTTGCTGGTAACGATCTCTGCGCTAAGCATTAGTTGATCGCCGGGGCTAACCGGGCGCTTGAATCGAATCTTGTCTCCACCGGCAAATAAATAAATTGTGCCGTCGGAGGTTTTTTTGCCCTCGGTATAAAAACCCAAAATACCAGAGGCTTGGGCCATGGCCTCGACAATCAGCACGCCGGGCATGATTGGCAGCTCTGGAAAATGCCCGTTAAAAAATGGCTCGTTGATACTTACATTTTTTATCGCGCGAATATATTTGCCCGATTCTATCTCGACAACTTTATCGATCATCAGAAAGGGGTACCGGTGTGGCAGGTATTCACGAATTTCTTCGACGCCCATCGCGCCGCTCGCTTCAGTCATCTTGCTGTTCACCTTTTAGGGACTGCTCCAATTGTTTAACGCGCTTGTTGAGTGATTCAAGTTGCGTGAACCGAACTGCGCTCTTACGCCAGGACGAAGCCTCTTGCAAGCCGCTACCCGAGGCATACACGCCTGGCTCGCCAATTGATCGATTCACCAGGCTCATGCCCAGCACAGATACGCCATCGACAATGGAAAGGTGCCCCGCAATGCCTACACCGCCGCCAATATTACAGTTGCGGCCAATGATGGCGCTGCCCGCTATGCCTACACAGCCTGCTATTGCAGTGCCACTGCCAATGCGCACATTGTGCGCAACCTGTACCTGGTTATCAATGATCACATCATTTCCAATGCGCGTATCGTCGAGCGCACCGCGATCCACCGTGGTATTGGCGCCAATTTCCACGCGATCGCCAATGCGCACCGTACCTAATTGAGCTATACGCCGCCAATGCGGCGAGCCCTCATCCGCATCGCGCAGTGGCGCGTAACCAAAACCTTCGGCACCGATAACGCTGCCCGACTGAATGCGCACATCATCGCCCAACTCTACTGCGTGACACAGCGTGACCCCCGCACCCAGGTAACAGCGCTCACCGATACGCACGCCCGACTCTACCACCACGTTCGCCGCAAGCTCGGTACTGTCGCCAACAGCCGCGCCCGAGTGGATTACAACCCCCGGGCCTACGCAAACATCTTTTCCTAGCAGCGCATCATTGGCAACCACGGCGCTGGCATCTATACCAGGCGGAGTGCCGGGGCGCGTTTCAAAGAGCTGGGTCAGCGCCGCAAACGCAGCGTAGGGATCATTATGTACCAACGCGTAAAAAGGCACATCGTCTGCATAGGCAGGCGCAACAATCACCGCCAGCGCGCTGCTGTCCGCCAGCATTTGCCGGTATTTCTTATTCGAGAGAAAGGTTATTTGTGTTTGGTCGGCATTTGCCAGCGATGCAACACCGCGAACCGGCAGCACTTCAACGCCACCCGCAGGTGGCGAGCGCCTGGCCACTGCACCAGGCACAATTGTCGCGCCGATATGCGCAGCAATAGCGCCCATTGTCCAGCGCTTATCGATAGTAGACACCCCGATCCTACCTGCCTATTTTATTGCATTCAGGCGTTCGGTTACCTGGTCGGAAAGATCGTAGCTTGCATCGGCGTGCATTACCGCCGGCGCTCTGGCGTTGAGCAGTAATCCAATTGCCTGCTCCCGAACCAGGCCCTCCAACACTTTCTGTGTATCTGCCGCGCGCTCTTGCAATATACGTTCTAAAAATTCATCCCGTACTTGCTGCAATTTGGACGCCACGTACTTCATGTCTTGCTGCTTTTCAAGAATTTTGCGCTTTTCGCCTTCGCGCTTTTCATCGCTCATTACCGCACGATCTTTTTCGTAACGATCGAGCAACTTTTTATATTCTTTTTCCAGCGACTCAAGTTCCTTAAAATTTTCTTTGAACTCGGGCTTCTTTTTAAATTGCTCGAGCTTTTTCTTTACCGACTCGGTTTGCAGCACTGCGCGCTGCACATCCACCACGGCAATTTTTGGCGCATTCTGCGCATAGGCCTGCAGCGGCTGCAAAACCAGGGCTAGCAACAAAGCCACCAACGCTGGCGAAAGTGCAAACCAGGGGCGCACACGTACTTGATTGCGGCGCGGCGTAACGGACAATTCTGCTCGATTAAACTTTTGGATTAAATTCATACTGTAATAATCTCCTGAACTAAAGCTTGTTTGTATTCGTTTGCGTAAAACAGGCGCGCCTGTATTGAGTTAAAAAGCGCCACCGAGCGTAAACTGGAAGAACTCGGTCTCATCCCCATCTTCTTTCTCTAACGGAACGCCAAAGCTGAACGACAGCGGCCCGAAACCTGATAGCCAGGTTAATGCCAGTCCGACTGTAGAGCGCAATTTGCCAGCGTCAAAATTGTCGCAGTTGATTTGCGTTGAGCGACAGGCATCGTTAAAAACGTTGCCGATGTCATAAAAAGCGACCGTCCGCACTGCCCGGCTACCCTGCGCAAAGGGCGTGGGCAGGATGAGTTCGACACTGCCTTCGGTGAGGATGTTCCCGCCAAATGGATCCGGCGTGGTATCCAGGCCGCTGCTGAGCAACTCGCCATTTTGCGTGATATAAGTAGTAATACTATCAGTTGGCCCTACACGGACGCTGCTGCGGTCGTATATGCGCGCGGGCGAGCTTTTGGGACCCAGCGTATTACTCTCAAAGCCGCGTACCGAACCAATCCCACCGGAAAAGTAGTTTTCGAAAAATGGCAGCTCATCTACACCGCCGTAGCCGCGACCGTAACCCAGCTCGCCGCGTATCCGCAGCGTCAGATTACGGCTCAGCGGCCAATAGTACTGGCCATTGTAAGAAAGTTTGTAATAATCGATGTCGCTGCCCGGTATGGTGGCTTCCAATGCAAGCGAATTAGATACCCCGGCTGTTGGAAAAATGCCCCGGTTCAGGGTCGATTGCCGCCAACTGCCGGTGAGCGTGAAGACCCCGAAATTATCGCCGTTTTTGTCGACAAAACCAGGCTCTAAAACAGCAAAATCCGCGGCACTGGTTAATACCAGTTCCGGCGAAGTGCCGGGCGTGTAGATCTGGTTAAAATCGATATTCTCATCAACTTTGTACGCAATACCTGGCTCAAGCACTATACCGGGGAAGAGCGAAGCGTCCAAAAATGGTAGCGGTGAGGCGGCAATTTCCTGTACTGCGCCTTGGCCGGTTTCTATTTCTGTGTCGGTGTAGCCCAGGCTAAAGCGCAGGCTCTGTGTTTCACTTAACGGGTAGCCGAAAATTACCGAGCCACCCCAACTGTTAGTGCTAAAACTGGTTACATTAATTTCGTCAAAGTCGGTCTCGCGCGCAAACAATGTAAAGCCGCGGCTCACGCCTTCTGCAGTGTAATAAGGGTTGACGTAAGAGACGCTGTAGTTGGTCCGAAAGCGGCTGCGGTTTGCCTGTACGCTCACCTGCCTACCGCTGCCCATGAAATTATTTTGCTGGAAATCGGCGCCAAAAATAAGGCCCACATCCTGCGAAAAGCCCAGTGACGCCGAGACGCTGCCAAAAGACTGCTCGGTAACCGAAAATTTGGCATCGACCAGGTCTTCGCTGCCCGGTACTTTTGGCGTTTCCACCTCGACCTTTTCAAAATAGCCAAGCCGCTCGAGGCGCACACGAGACCGCTCGATTAACTCGGTGGATGCAATGCCGGCCTCCAGCTGACGCATTTCACGCCGCAATACATGGTCGGAGGTTTTGCGATTGCCGCTAAATTCAACACGTCGCACATAAGTGCGCTTACCCGGCTCAACAACAAACGTAACATCCACTGTCTTGTTGTCTTCATCAATCTCCGGCACGCCCTTCACTTCGGCAAAAGCAAAGCCAAGATTACCCAGTAGTCGCTTCATTAATTCTTCGGTTGCAGTTACACGCGCTTGCGAGAAAATCTGCCCCTGGCCGAGCAGAAACGCGCGCTCAAGCATGGCCGCCTCCTGCTTGACCTCACCCGCCAGGTTCACTGCCGCCACTTCGTAGCGCTCGCCTTCTTCCACTGTAATGCTAATATACACCGAGTCCTTGCGTGGCCCCAGCGACACATTGGCCGCGGCAACACGAAAGCGGATATAACCGCGATCGCGATAATACGCTTCAATATTCTCAATATCGCCGGAAAGTTTTTCGCGCGCATACTTGTTCTTACCGTTGAATGCCGTGAAAAAGCCACGTGCACGCAATTCCATACGCTCGAGCAATTCTTGGTCGCTAAACGCGCGGTTGCCAACGATATTAATCTGCTTGATTCGCGCCGGCTTGCCTTCATCCACGACGATATCGATGGCCACGCGATTGCGCGGCTCGGCCACCACATCGGTAGTTACGGTGGCATCGTAGCGACCCTGCGAGCTGTACTGTCTCGCCAATTCCCTACGCATTCCCTCCAGCGTAGCGCGTTGGAAAACCCTGCCTTCGGCCATACCTTGCTTTTCGAGCCCTTCCAACAAATCCTCGCTGCGTATCGCCTTGTTACCTTCAATACTGATCTCGCTGATCGATGGGCGCTCTGCAACTTTGATTACCAGCACACTATCGTCGAGGCCAACTTCCACATCCTGGAAATTGCCACTGCGAAAGATTTCCCGCACCGTTTGCGCAACCAGCGCTTCGCTGGGTGTATCGCCCACGCGCAGCGGCAGAATGGCAAATACGCTATCTGCGCTCACTCGCTGCAAGCCTTCAATTCGAATGTCATCAATTTTTGTTGCGGCAATAAGTAGTCCAGGCTGAATCAACACGAGCAAGACCAACATACACGAACGCGGCATTGCCCGCGAAAATGCACTGCATAACAGCTTATGGCTAGCTCGCGCGCAACGCAGGACCAAGCCGCTGGCACGTTTGGCCAGTTTGCAATTGCCCGTGACCCTGTGTGGGCCGATGTAATTGTCTGCCAAGATTATTTAACCTAAAGGCGTGAAAAATCGTTGTACAGCGCCAGTACCATGATGCCAATAATGACCAACATACCGGTTTGCTGGAACCACAGCAGCACGCGCTCCGGCAATGGCCGCCCACTTACGGCCTCCACACCGAGCAAGGCCAACTGCCCGCCATCGAGAACCGGAATCGGCAGTAAGTTAATAACGCCGAGGCTAATGCTTATTAGCGCCAGAAATTGCAGGTAGCTTACAAGACCCGACGACGCCGATGCGCCTGCAATTTTGGCAATCGTTACCGGCCCGCTAAGATTGTCTGTAGATACCAGCCCGACCAACATCTTTTTTATCGATTCGAGCGTAAACGCGACCATCTCGACGGTTTCACTAACTGCGCGTGCCAGCGCGTTTAACCATCCATAACGCAACGTGACCTGCATGTGCGCGGGCATTTCGGGTACCTGTACGCTAATGCCAATGCGCCCAATACGTTTACCATCTTCGCGCTCATGGCTGGCCAGGGTTACCGGTTTTTCCAGCGTGCCTGCTGCACGGCGCAGCGCCAGCATAATTGTGGCACCCGGGCGTGCACTAATCGCATCCACGGCATCCTGCCAGTTGCTAATTGTTTCGCCATCAATGGCCAGGATCAGGTCGCCGGACTGCAAGCCTGCCATCGCCGCCGGCTCGCCCGGCTGCACTTGGTCGACCACGGCCGGCCAATCTGGTTCCCAGTAAACAATACCAAGCGCACGCTGGGGTGGCTGCAGTTCTTCGCCTGCAAGCCAGCGCTGCACCGGAATACGATACTGGTCGGCGACGTCACTACTATTGAAGCGCGCATCGATAACAATCTCGCCGCTGTCGCCCACACGGCGCAGTAGCGCCATATTGACTTCCGACCGACTGCGCACCACGCGGCCATCTACCGCGACAATTTCCTGGCCTGCAAACAGGCCGGCTCGCTGCGCCGGGGAATTCACCAGCGTGTCACCTATTGCGGGTTTTAGCCCCGGCACACCGGCAACAAAGACTATCCAGTAAACCAAAACCGCAAGCAAAAAATTGGCCATCGGACCGGCCAAAATAATTAACGCCCTGGACCAAATGGGCTGGCGATTAAAAGCCTGGTGCGCGACATCGGGCGGCACTTTGTCTTCACGTTCATCAAGCATGCGCACATAGCCGCCCAGCGGGATGGCCGCCAGCACGTAGCGCGTACCGCTGGCATCGACGCGCTGCCACAGTGCGCGGCCAAAACCGATTGAGAAAGTGAGCACTTTTACACCCAGTTTACGCGCAACCCAAAAGTGCCCGAACTCGTGCACGGCGATAAGGATGGCCAGCGTAAGTAGAAAATATAATACGGTTGCGAGCAACGTTTACTCCGGGTTAATTAAAGTCCGCCGTGCGGGCGCCAAATACTCAAGCGCGCGCTACAGCCTGCAATGCGTTGCGCCTTGCCTCGTCGTCTATGGCCTGGATATGCGA
>JABDNS010000125.1 GCA_013043705.1 Pseudomonadales bacterium | reverse complement strand
GCTCTGACCGAGCCTGGCGGCCGCAAGCCGCTCCCCATCCATGACACGCTGTAAATACATCCGTGTACGCTCGACGGCGGCGTCCATGCCGCCGACGGTCATGGATGGGGAGCGCCTCCCTGCCACCGGCGAATCAGCATTGTGCCAAAATATAATATGGTGCGGGGGAACGTAGGCTTGCTGGCCCCAGCGCCCCAGCGCACCAGCGCCAACAAAAACCTGATGATATCCATATCTATGACTAAAACTGCCACCACACTTCGCGCTACGCTTGTACTTCTAAAGGGTATCGCTCCATCAAGTAGCAAAAACAATCCTGCTCAATAATTGCGATGTCGCGCGTGAGCATAGACGGCATCAACGGCTTTTTTGTTATCACCTCGCCATCATGTAGCGTAAAATAGGCCGCGCTTACATCTTCACCGGCTTCATTCTTTACCAAAAATGGCAAGGCCTCGCGTTTTACACGACCAAAGGCAGTGCCAAGGGGCAGCTCGCGAAAGTTGTAGTATTCGATGTCCGGGTAAAGCTGCAGGTCGCGCGCGTTGGCATCATAAGCGAACTCTAACCCGGCCAACGTGTTCACAATACCGGTGGTGTGGAAAAGGTCGATATCGCGCGCAGCAATTTCCTGCGTTGGATGTTCGCTCAAGTGCAAGCAAGCCTCTACAAACTCTGCTGCATGTTCAATACCGCGAGACTCACCCACCAAGCCGCATTCTAATGTCACCGCGGGGCATAGCGCTGCCATCGCCTGCGACTGCAAGCCGTGCGGCGTTGTAAAGTAAACTACGGTTCGACAAAACATCGCGGCCAGGTGCAAGGACTGGTTGTCTAGATGATTCACGCAAGCGTAGTGCGGGTTAAGGCCGGTATTGTTGTGGATATCGATGCTGGCAAACAGGTCTAGTGCTTGCAGCTTATCAACCAGCGACTGCATCATCGCGCTTTCGGCACAGGCCGGCAGATCGGTACCCGGCCAGACCCGGTTATAGTCGGGCTGGTCGGGCAAATGTCGCAAGCCTTGCGCGGCTGCACTGGTGTTGGCGATAAAGATATACATCGAGCGAGGCAACTCGCGCTCGCCGCCGGCGCAGCTGTAGTGAGTCAGCACCTCGCGTAGTGCGTCCCAGCCGGTGGTCTCGTTACCGTGCATCAGCACACTTACAAATAACGCCGAAGCAATGCGACCCGGCAAAAAAAACAAGCTTGGCCCGCCAAGCGCTTCGTGTAACTCCTGCGCCGACAGTTGCAGCAGCTTATCGGGTAGCTGTGAAAATTCCTTTACTAGCATGCAAGAAAACTCTTTATGGGGCGGGCCATTCGTGAATCGGGATGTCGCTGGCCTGGAGTTCACGGTAGCGAGTAACCAGCTCGCCAAAATTACGCCCATGGCGGGCAATCCAGCTACGCTGCCAGCGGCTTCCGGTACGGCCACTTAGCACGCGCTCACGCACGATGCCAAGCCAGTGCCCCGCATCTTCCGCACTGTAGCCAAGTTGTTCAAGACCACGCGATGCCAGCGGTAGCAATTCCTGCACCACCAATTCCTGCATGCGCGAGCGAGCGCCGTCAAACCACACTACGTTGGCCTGCAGCCCGTACCTGGAACAAGCATAAAAGTTTTTTGCGGCCTGCTCAAAAGGCAGGCGCTGCTCCACCGGATCGCCAGGATCCAGCAATGCAGTTAATGCACCATAGTAGAACGCGGTGTTGGCCAGCATATCCGAAAGCGTGGGGCCAGCTGGAGCAACCCGCTGCTCGATGCGCAAATGCGTATCGCCATTAGGGGAAAATCCCAGCAACGGCCGGTTCCATCGCCAAATAGTGCCGTTGTGCAAGCGCAAATGCGCGCATTCATCTAGAGGTGTATCCATCAACTCAGGTAACAACACCGGGTAGAACTCCCTGTTTGCATCGAATACTTCCATAATGCTGTCACGCGCATAACGTACGCCAAAGGTCACTCGCCTTGAATAGGGTGATCCGCCTACCGCAACCGCCTGCTCAAAGAGCGGAATACGTGTTTCTTCCCAAAGGTCGTAGCCAAAAAGGTAGGGGGAATTAGCGGCAATTGCCACCAGTGGTGCTGACAAAATCTTTGACGCATTAAAGGCTCGCACTGCATCCTGTGGCGCTACCTTGTAATGAATCTGGAAAGAGGTGGTGGCGGCTTCCAGCATTAAGTCGTGATGGCTGAGCGTAAGGTGTTCGGCGCCTTCAATATCCAGCTCGATTGGCACACCACCGCGCAACTTGAAAATTTGCTCATTCAACGCAAGAAAACGATGCATTGAAGAAATATTTTCAAGGCATAAATCGGATTGGCGCACGGTGGGTAAAATGCCTGTCATTAGCATATGCGCGCCCAATTTATTCGCCTCGCGCTCGCAATGCTGCCAAAGCCTGGTGAGCTGCGCATGCAATTTTTCCAGCGAGCCACTCGCCAGCTTCTGCGGTGCGGTATTTAGCTCAACATTGAACGTAGAAAGTTCAGGAACAACATCCGGGTGATTCAGCGATTTAAGCAACTGCCCGTTAACCGGCGCTGGCTGGCCAAGCGCATCGACTAGCCAGGCCTCCAGCTCACAGCCGGCGCTTGGCGCGCCCGCCTCCAACTCACCACCCGCGATTTTTTCGCGAAGATGTTCCGTTTCAAGCCGAAGTCGCTCGGCAAACTCGGAAAAATCCTTCTCCGAAAAACGCGTCTCACTGATTTCCTGCCCCATGGCCACCTACTCCAATGCTTAACCAGCGCGCTCCAAGGCAGGGCAATGCTGCTGAACAAAATCAGCAAGCTCCTGCCAGGCCTGCTCGGTAGCAAGCAAGTTATCTGCGAATACGTGCCAATCATGTTGCATGCCACGCCAAATTTGTAAGCGCACCGCCGAACCATCCCGCCTTGCCTTGTTGGTGTAGCGAATGGCATCGGAAAAAAGAATTTCCGAATCAGATGCATGAATCAGTATTGGTGGCAGCTGGTGCAATCGGCCGAACACCGGCGAATACTCTGGTTTAGCGAGTGACATGCGGTAAAGTATGGTTGCTGCTAAAACGACGAGCCCGTGCGGAACACGACGCATAAGTTGGCCTACGCCACCAAGTAAAACATCGCTTTGAGCGTTGTAAATAACACTTGGGCCCGAGAGTGTACTATCTAGCGTGGGACAAATTGCAAGTACCGCACCGGCCTGCGGCAACGATGTCGCATGACCTTGCTGATCCCGTAACCACGCCGTCAGTGCTAGCACAAGGTTGCCTCCTGCCGAATCTCCCGCCAGCAAGATATGGGCGGCAGGCCTTACACCCTCCGGCCCGTTGGCAACGATATAACGATAGGCTTGTTGTATATCGTGCAGCGCGTGCTTGCGCTGGAATTCAGGCCAGAGTCGATAGTCGATAGAGAGTACCGCAGCGTTGGCCGCGCGCGATAAGCGCGCTGACATTTTACGATAACCTCGCGCGGTGCCGATGGCGAACGCCCCGCCGTGTATCATCAACAATCGTCGAGATGTATCTGCGCCGCTGGCAACAACCCACTCTGCGGGCACGCCATTGGCGTCTACCGACTCTATGCTCCCATCAAAAACAAGCCCATCGGAAAACTTGTCCATCATATCGCGCAGCGCGGTTAGCCGGTTGCGCAAACCCGGGGTATTGTTTGCCGGCGTGAACATCTCTTTCAAGCTAGTTAGCGTTTTGGCCATCGCATCGGCGTCTTGTGCGGTGGTATCAAAAACCTCGCCGGTAGGACGATCGAACTCACGAAGATCCGCGCCTTTCAAAAAGCGCCTTGTTAGTAAAGGCACTGCAATGATCAACAATACGACTAGCCAGGCCATTCAATCTACCTCTTTGTGAGTATGCTAAGTTATATCGATGTTAACATTATCGAACCACTTACAGCGCGCCAGCGCTATAAAGAAATCATGCGTAGCCATTCGGCACGCAGCTAAAAACCCGGAACATGCTGCCAGGCAATAGACAATCAAGTGCCGATAAACCGGCATCCGCCCTGCAAGGTGCTCGCTACCTGCTGCGCGGGTTCGCATGCCTGCGCCGCGCGCGCGTACTGCCTTTTGTGTTGGCGCCGCTGCTGGTGAACATTGTCATTTACGGCTACAGCATCAGCTATGCCGGCGATCTACTGCAGGCCTTCATCGACTCCTGGCTGCATGGATTACCCGATTGGCTTGGTTTTTTGCGCACGATTTTCATTGCAATATTCTATCTCGGCGCCGCGCTACTGGTTGCAGTAAGCTTCACCTGGCTAGCCAACCTTGTAGGCGCGCCATTTTACGGCTTGATGGCAGAGCAAGTTGAAAAATTAAACGGCGAGACTGACGCTACCACCGCGCTCAGCTTAAGTACAATACCAGGAATTATCTGGCGCGCACTCGCCCGCGAGATGCAAAAACTGTTGTATTACTTGTCACGCGCGATCCCACTGGCGCTGCTGTCTTTGCTCGGTACCTTTATCGCACCCCTGGCGACACTAATGCCGTTTATCTGGTTCTGGTTCGGCGCAAAAATGATGACGCTGCAGTACGTCGACTATGCCTACGACAACCATGGCGTAGGTTTTCGCGAGATGCGCAAATCACTGCGAGCGCAGCGGCGAGCCGGGTTGGGGTTTGGTGCTATAACTACGCTGGCCTCAATGCTGCCATTTTTTAATGCGCTGGTTGTGCCGGCTGCGGTGTGCGGTGGCACATTATTTTATATGGATACGCGTTTATCAAAACCCAATACGCACAAACAGGCGAGCGAAACCAAGTGAGCGCAAATAAATGCGCAAGACGCGCTAACTAATCTTCTATCTCTCTGTTTTTTTATATTTTTATTCTTCGATTACTTCCGGGGGCTGCTCGCATACAAGCTTTTGCCCCAACAACTCTTCGATATCGGGGAGCATGAAGGCATCGTCTTCGCAGGCCAAGCTAATCGAAATGCCCTTGGAGCCCGCCCTGCCGGTACGACCAATGCGGTGCACATAATCTTCAGGGTCTTCTGGCAAGTTATAGTTCACCACGTGTGTAATATCGTCGATATGGATACCGCGCCCGGCGACATCGGTGGCAACCAACACTTTAATCTGGCCGTTTTTAAATTGTTCAAGCGTGCGCGTGCGTTTGTGCTGCGCAATTTCGCCCGACAACATGCCACAATTAACACCAGCCTTCTGTAGCCGTTCGAACAAGCGGCGGGTCTGGTCGCGACGGTTGGCAAAAATTATTACGCTGCCAGCCTCTTCACTGGCCAAAATATTTTTTAACACCTTGAACTTTTCGCGGCTGCTAACCATATAGATGCGCTGGTCTACACTGTCAGCTGCAATACTTTCCGGCTCTATTTCCACGCGCACCGGGTCGACCATCCAGCTTTCTATCATGACGTTTACGTCGTAATTAAAGGTTGCGCTGAACAACATGGTTTGGCGCTGTTCGCGATGCGGCGTTGCACGCACGACACGCCTGACTTGCGGCAGGAAACCCATATCCAGCATACGGTCGGCTTCATCCAGTACCAGCACCTCAACATAGCCCAGCGAGATATCACCTCGAGAAATAAAATCGATGAGCCTGCCCGGTGTGGCAGCCACAATATCGCAGACACGGCTCTGCATGCGCTGTAGTTGTTTGCCGTAATCCATTCCGCCCACCAGCGTATGCACTTGTAGGTCGGTATACTTGGCCAGGTCGACCGCATCCTTGGCGATTTGCATGACCAGTTCACGAGTAGGCGCCAGCACAACAACCCTGGGCTCAGCAAGAAAGCGCTCTTCTTCAAAGGGGTTTTGCAATAATTCGTTCATTGCGGCCAGTAGGAAAGCCGCTGTTTTGCCGGTGCCGGTTTGCGCCTTGCCAACCGCGTCATAACCATCGAGCGTATGTGGCAATACCTCTGCCTGAATAGGTGAGCAATATTCGAAGCCCAGATCGGCAATCGCTTGCATCAGCGGTTCGGGAAGATCCAGGTCATGAAAACGGGTGAAACCCTCTTTTTCGGGAACCGCAAAATCTTCAACGCGCCAGGCTTTACTTTGGCGTTGGCCAGCGCGGCCACCGCGCCTGCCTTTGCTTGCAGGCGGCTCTTGCCGCGCGCCTGCAGGGCGCCCGGCGTGGGGCTGTTCGGTATCGTTTTGAGAGGGCGCGTTATCGGCGTCAGGATCGGACAATCTACGGGTACTCGCTGGAATAGGTATTGGCGTTACATGAACTAAACCCACCCATTCTAGGCGATTTCGTTACATAACCCTAATTTACAGCCCAAGCTTAGATTGTAATAAGCCCCGTTTTGGCACAATCAAGTAGAATTGGCAGGCTGCATACGCCTGGAAATCCAGTAATCCACGCTGAAAAACCGGCCGGCGCCGAAACACAGCAATACCAGCAGCATCAGCGCATAAGTTGCGGCAAACTCAATGCCGTTTTTCAAAACGGTGAAACTTCCAACTTCGGTTAACCAGGCGTAGTTACCGTGGCGCTTCAGCAGTTGCTGCGCCGCAGCCTTGCGCTCGTTTGCCGCATCAATTAAGTCCACGCGCCATTCCCACGGTACCGTTAACTTCGCTTCGGGCAATGCATGCCAGCCATTTTCCCAATGCGCAGTGCTCGCCGCTACCGCCATCGTAACGATTAATAAGGCGCTGGACAGCCTTGTCAGCAAGCCGAACACAAGCAGCCAGCCGCCAATAAACTCGCCCCAGCCGGCAAGCAGGGCAAGCAGCTCGGGTTGCGGCAAGCCCAGGCCCCACTCGGCGTTGCCAAACCAGTTAACCACATCGGGGTTAGCCTGCAAGCGCTGCAATAAGCCGATGTTTGCCTCGCTACCAAGCTGCAGCTTGCCGTAACCGGCCTGGATAAAAATGGGCGCGAGGAAAATACGCAGCAGCAGTAACGGTAGAAAATCCATCCACTGTAGTTTCAGTCGCAAGTGCTGGTAGAGAGATGAAACCATCGAGCTAATTCCCTAAAGATATGAATACAAACGGACGGGCACTTGGGGCTGCCGATATCGAGCCAGCCGCAACAACCAAGCGCTTGGCTAAACACCTAACTAAAAACCTATGCGGCAAGAGCTTGAATAGTAGGCTTCTAGACCGGCAAGCCACGAAATAGTTTAGCCGGCGTGCCACAGCTGACTCCGCGGGCGCAAATATTTTGGGTTCTCATCAAGCCTAGGGCGCATTCGCGCAGTGTCTGCCCCAGCGTGAAAAAAACCCAATATTGACCGCTTTGCAATGGTTATTTTGCGAGCAAAACGTTTAGAATGTCACCATCGGGCTTGTCAGCGCTGCGTCGATACGAGCGCGTCGCTTTGCGCACGCCCAGCCGGCACCTACGAACTTATAAAAACCGCAAATAACGCCTAAGCGCGTATCGGGCAGGGGAAGTGAAACCGTCATTCATTCAAGATTGCGTTACCATTACACGCAAAGCGGCGCTGCGTGGCGCGCTGTTGCTGTTTGCGTGTGCGCGCTCAACGCGCAACGGTAACCGCTAAATGCAAACCCAGGATACGGCTAGCATCCAGGCTAAGACGCGGCGAATCGATGTCGCCATTCTTAGCGACGACGTAAACCTTTGCGCAATGTTGCAACACGCGCTGGCTATGAGCCGCAAACCCCGCTTTCGCGTCGACATACTGTCACCGGCAAACTTCACTAGCGATACTTGCAACGAAAACCAGCTGGTCTTTCTGGACCGGATTTATCGTGCACAACCCTACCTGAACACACTCCGCGAGTTCGCGATAAGCCAGCGCGGTGTGCGAAGCAAAATCGTGCTGCTGTTAGACGAAGAAGAACTCAATCACGATTTGGGTGGCTTCGCCGCAGCGTTCAAAAATGGCGTTGACGCATTGTTGCTACGCACTGAGATTTCGCTGCAAAAAATTATCGACTTGCTTCAGCACAGCACATCGAGCCTTGGCAGTAATGCACCTGAGGCAAACCGGGACTTAGCCTTTGTAACAGATTCCAACTCCGCGACAACGACATCAACGCCTACCGCCACAGCACCCACCCAAGCGCAAACCACAGACGATTGCTTTGCCCACAGCCTGGCCATCGACCTTGAAAGCGAACGCATTCATATTGCGGCAAATCGCGACTCACCATTGTTCGATGAAGCCGACACCATACTTAGCCTGCGCGACTGGGAAGCGCGCCTCGATGCGCGTGGTGCAGAGCAATTTAATGAGCTGCTACATAATGCGGTGGAGTATCGCAATATTGTGCAGGCGATTCATTGCCAGGTAACCAGTGATGCAGGAACACCGCTGGCTGCAACCATCGG
Organism: Pseudomonadales bacterium; assembly: GCA_013043705.1. Classification (GTDB taxonomy): domain Bacteria; phylum Pseudomonadota; class Gammaproteobacteria; order Pseudomonadales; family UBA7434; genus UBA7434. The sequence goes on along the minus strand of JABDNS010000125.1, from coordinate 1,960 downwards.
CGAGATACAAATAAAAAACAATGGCCAGGGTCGCGTGGTTGGCGCCAGCGCAGAGTTGCTGGTTTATGCGCAGCGCGAGGAAAGCGCGTTTGCACCTCGCGAAGGCTTCGACAACCTTTTTGACCCGGCGGGCGATTCTTCGGAGCTGCTAGTCGCTCAACAGGGCTGGGAAAATATAGCTCGCTCGCTACCGATGATGTGCCTACTACTCGATGAAGGTGGCTACGTAACACAGATCGTTAATAACGAAGAACACCTGCACCAACAATTTCCTCGCGCAGCGATCGGGCGGCGCTTGTCCGAAATTCTGGACATAGACTCGCTGGATAACTTGGTAGACACCATTTCTCGCACGCTAAATACGGGCAAGGCGCACCAGCAAACCATTGCCTTCGCCACCAGCCAGGGTACGCGATGGCTGGACACGCATATAACCAAGCTAAAAGGCGACGCGGGACTTTCCAGGCAAGCTGTATGGACAGCTTTCGACATTACCGCAACGCGGCACTCCTACCAGGAGTTGCTTAAAGCGCATGATGAATTGTTTCACCTGCTCGACGAAGCACCTATTTTGTTTTTTCAGAAAGATGGCAACGGCCGCTTCCTCAGGGCCAACAAAACCTTCTGCGATCACTTCAATGTTCGCGCAGACGTTATCTCCGGGCGCCTCGATGAGGAAGTGTTCCGCGATACTGCGGTAGAGTTTTGCAGTTTTGGCAAGCATGTCGCAACCGGGCTGTTGCAGAACGCCGGGCAACTGACGCACTACAGCTACACCGAACAGCGCAGCGATGGGCCGCGGCAGATTTTCTGGCAAGCGATACCGCTGGCACAAACAAGCAACGTGCAAGTGGAAGGCTATGCCGGTTTCGGTTTGATGATCGACCCGCAGGCGCTGTCTGCGCAAGCCGCAGGTGAAATAACTACCGAACCCGAAGACGGAAAATCCTCTTTAGTACTGAGCGGCGCAGTGGGCCGCGATTTTAATGCGATACTAAATGCCATTGTTCAATACACCGAAATGGCAATTGCACAGAAAAACCAGGCACGCGAGCAGCGCATTGCGGATCACCTCGAAGAAGTTTTGAAAACCGCCACACATGCACATGAACTGGTTGCGCACAAAGCTAGCCGACAAAACGAAGACAGTGATTCTAAAGGCACCGAGCTGCAGCCATTGATCGAAGAAGTGATAGAAATGATGCGGCCCACAATGCCCGGCACGCTCAAGTTGCAAACCAAAATCGACAAACGCGCGCCGGCTGCAATGATTTCCGAAACGCCGTTTAAACAAATTGTTTTGCAGCTATTGGTTAGCGCGCGCAATACCGCGATCGCGGCCCAAAAAGAATCCGGCAAGGGTAAAAAAACTGCGGATCAGGAAATCTTGCTCACCCTGTCGCAAGACAAGCTGCCTAACGCAGAATGTAGCGCCTGCGAAGACAAAGTTAGCGGCGACTATATTGTACTGGCGGTGCATACGCGCACTGCTGACGTTTCATCGGTAGACCTGCAGAAACTTATTGTCGCCGCGCGCACTGCGACGAAAAAGAACGCGGCAGAAAATGTTGTGGCAATGGCGCACAATAACAACGGTCATGCCATCATCGAACGCCAGGCCGACAGCCTGGCCCTACAATTACTTTTCCGTAAGGCTTAGCTGCTTTCGCAAGCACCGCCCCGCTGCAGCAACAGCAGCGAGCGCCAGCCTGTAAAAGCCACCGCAGCGCGCAAACTCCAATCAGCCACTGGCTCCGTTTGTCAAGCTTGTGAAGAAAGTTTTTTCTGCCTAGTATGCGCCTCACGTTGCAAGCGCATTGTAAGCAACGCGCAGTTATCGCCAGCCCTGGCCCTGTTCGATTCGATGGAGATACGGAATATGCTCGCAGACAAAAAGCTTATTGTTGTTGAAAGCGCACCGTATATGCAGGTTATGCTCGATGCCGCGCTGGGCGACAAA
>JABDNS010000124.1 GCA_013043705.1 Pseudomonadales bacterium | reverse complement strand
GATCGCGATTGCAGCGTTGTATCGCCACGCTGGAGTTGGCGCAGAGCGACTTGCCAATCGCTGTCTTCCTTCAGCCAGACCTGGTCAAAGCCAAACCGATCCCCGAGCGTATATTTATCCGGGTTTGCTTGCAAAATCGACAGTAAGACTTCGTCGCTTGCTTGCTTTGCTTCAAGCTGTGCGCGTAGCAAAAAATCGACTTTTGAGTAAATTCGCTTGCGAATCACCGGATCGTCTTTATCAAGCCCCAGTGCGAGGCCTTCGCGCAAAAATATTTCTTCCTTGATGTGCTGTTCAATGAGCGAATCAAGCTCTTGCTGCGATGGCTGCCGTAGCATTGTCTTGGAAAATTGCTTGGCAAGATTATTAATAGTGGCAGGGTCGACGACAATGCTTTGTTCGTCACCGCTGCCCTGCGGTGAAACGAAGCGAAGAATAATAAAAGCAATGAACCCTAGCGCCAAAAACTGGAACAGTGGTGACTGTATTAGTTTCGTGCGCAATGTGGGGGTTACAGTGGGTCGCTCCATCGTCTGTTAGTTATTTCCGGGTTCGTACCAAATCGGTGAACTGTAGGCGCGCTCCTGGGTTTTCTGCGGAATATTTTCTGGCAGGCTCAAACCGTAACGCACCGCGTCATAGGCCACCCAGCGCGGGGTCGGGATTTCCAGCACTCGAACGTAATAAAATGCGCGTTGCAGTGGATCAAAATCGGGATCGCGCCAAATACTTTTGAGCGTTGCAGCGCCAATGGTGTTGGCGTAGCTTGGGACCGATAAATCGACCGTATCACCGACGGGCTTTACCCGGCCATTTTCAAGCGGTCGTTTGTCAGGATCGCTCCACACCACATCATAAACGCGCTCTTTTGTGCTACCGTCTTTGTCCACCCAGCCCTTGACGATTTGCGCGCGATCAAGATTGGCGCCCATAGGATCCTTCAGCACCTCGAGTATAAACGTGGGCGCGTTTCCTGTTCGCTCGCGTAATACGCCGCCCATGGGTACGCTCACCGCATAAGCGGTTTTCACCCAATCGCCTTGCAGGAGGCTATTGTTAAAATTCCAGCCGCCAAAAAAGCGCAGCACCATGCGCGGGCCGGTGGTGCCGTAGACCTCGCGGCGCTGCATCGCATCAAACAATGCAGCGCGGGTATTCTCGTGCGCCCAAACGCCGGCGTAACCGCTGCCCAGGTATTGCCAGTTGTAGCGCCCGGCGCGTTCGCCCAGATTCATGCCCGGCGTTACTCGATCTACACCCGGGGCTGGTTCGTTGCCGGTGTGCTTACCGTAAAAATTATCTTCATCGGCGGTGGCCAGCGCGGTATGTGAATCGGTGGATCCGATAACACCAAACTGGTACGGGTTAGCGCCTGTTCGTTGCGCAACCGCTAAGCCGCGTTTCAGTGCCTCGCGAACGTAGTCGCCGGCCATCATCCAGGGCTCTTTCTTGTGCGACATATCGAGGTTGCCAAGATCCCAGCCGGCAGTGCCGTAACCAGCGAACTCGTCATCGGGTGACAGGAACGGGTGCGCCTCGCTATCGCCTTTTACCTGGGTAATCTCCACCAACGGTTCTTTTGCAGCGCGCCGCCGGGCATAGGCTTCACCCATGGGCTTGCCGCTACCTTCGGTTAGTTCGAACATCAAGCCATTCGATACGTTGCTATTGTGCGGGATTGCCAGAATTTCTCCTCCGGTTTTCTTTTCATAACCATCCATATAATCCCACAACCGCTCAACATCATTGCCGAGCGTGATTGAGTAGGGGATGACCTGTTTTGTTTTGTCGATATCGTCTTTAAAAATTACCACGCGATGCAGGTTGTTGCCGTTGGGCATGGAGGTGTATTCGAATGCAGCGAACGAAGTGAACACACCAGGTTGGTTATAGCGCTCGGTGACCTTTAAGTGTTTTTTCCAGATGGAGCGCGTGGCGCGCGCCTGTTTTTTCATACTTTTGCTGCCCGCGATTTGTTCGGCTTCGCCGGTACCGCCAAGGTCGATTAATTCGGCGGTGGCACGTTGTGAGCCCTCCGGGCCCTCGTGCATCATATCGTGCCAGCGTTTGAACTGGTCATTGGGCAGCAACCAGCGCGGCCCATCATAAATCCGTTTGGTGAAACCCAGGCCATCGCTGTGATCGGCAACCGCAAGAAAATCCAGCGGTCGTGCCAGCTTGGCTTTCACGCCCAGGGTGGAGGTTACTTCCTCTCCACGTGCAAAGCGGTAGGCAGCTTCGGCGTCCAGCCTGACGCCAAATCCAAATGCATCGGGTGAATTCGATGTATGCACGTGGGTGTCGCCCCAGTAAACGCGTTGCGGATACCCGGATAGCGACTTTTCAACGGCCGCTTTCCCCACGCCGCTACTAGATCGCTGCGTGTCTTCACAACTGGACAGCAACAGCGCAATCAGAAGCATGCAGATTCCGATTGTCGGGTGGCGTTTACTTGATTGCATGGTCGTGTTCCTCATTATTTTTCCACTTTGAAAGGCAGGCTATCGTAGCGGCGTACAAAATTACCCTCGGCGAACTCGCTGCTCTCAATATCAACCGCAAATTTGGGACAACGCGCCAGTAGTTCTTCAATTAACAGTTGCCCCTGCAATCGCGCCGCCGCAGCACCAATACACATGTGCGCGCCGCTGCTGAACGTCAGGTGTGGCCGCGCATTGCGACGAATATCGCATTGGTCTGCATCGTCGCCAAAGCGCCTGGGGTCGCGATTGCCCGAGCCGTACAGCAGTAACACCTTTCTGCCCGCAGGAATATTTGAGCCGTGTAAAGTTATATCGCGAGTTGCTGTTCGCGCCAAGCCCTGAACAGGGCTTGTCAGGCGCAGGAATTCTTCAATAGCATTTTTAATTAGGGATGGGTCGCTTAAGAGTTGCGCGCGTTGATCCGGAAACGCGGTGAGAATTTCGGCGGTTCCACCCAGCAGCCCCGTGGCGGTGTCGTTGCCGCCCAGCACCATGGTAAAACACACGCCCAGAATTTTTTCGTCCGATAGAGGGACTCCGGAGGCGGGCATGGCGTGCGCAAGGTCTGAAACCAGGTCGTCTTCGGGATTTTTGCGACGAGCGGCAAGCAGTTTGCCAAAGTACTCGACCATCTCCATGACTGCATCGCCAGCCGCCATGAGCTCACCGGTTGCACTGGCAGAGGCCACTTTCCAGGCCCAGTCGTCGAACAATGTTCGCTCGGCCAGGGGTACGCCAAGCATGCGCGAGACAAACAGCGACGGCAGCGGCTTGCAAAGATCCACGATCATGTCGCCGCCGCCATCGACGCGGAATTGTTCCAGGCGGTCCACGATAAAATCACGCAGCTGCTGCTGTAGCGGTGCAAGCCTCGCGGGTTTAAAGCGCTCGAGAATAGTCTGGCGCAGTTCGATATGCTCAGGGCCATCCATCATTACGATGGGCAGCTCCCGGCCGCGGTGCAGCGCCATATCGTTATAGCTTGGTGTGATGCCTTTGGTCGAGGTGTACAACTCGCCGTCGACACCTGCGGCAAAAATATCTTCAAAGCGAGATAGCACGTAATAGTCTTCGCCCTCGCCAGTATTTGTCACGTGGTGAACCGGATCATGCTCGCGCAGCGCTGCGTACATAGGGTAGGGGTCGCGCCAGGTCGCCGCGCTTCTAGGAGTAAACAGTGCTTCGTTCATGCTATATGACTCCTAATTCCTGTTGGCTTATTGAAAACTCTGGATCATGTTGTGAATTTGCTGGCGCAGAAGATCCTGCTGCGCCAGTGCATCAAGTTCGCCTAGCATTAGCACGGCCTTTGCAGAATCCTCGCGAGGGGCTTCGCCCGTAATCGAATAGTTGAGATACACAGCACCCATGACTGACTGGATCATCAGGAAAAAAGCGCGCACAGCATCTGTGCGTGAGAAGCCGTCCGCATCAAACACTTCGATACAAGCTTCGAGCACCTCAAATGCCGCCGAGCCGAGGCGTACCTTGCCAACCAGTGACAACCAGTGCGGTGACGCTGCGAGCGCCGCATACATATTTTCGCTGACATGCAATAACCACGTTTGCCAGTCGCCGGGCCGCGCAGGCAGCACGCTGGCTTCGCGAATAAAGCTGTCGAACATCGCCGCGTTCAATGCATCGGCATTGTCGAAGTGACGGTAAATCGCCATTGGAGTTACGCCCAGCCGCGCGGCGAGTTTGCGCATACTGGCATTGGCCAGGCCGCCCTCGGCAACCAGCTCGCTGGCCGAGTCCAGAATATGCGCCCTGGAGAGCGCGGTTCGTGCAGTCATGGCAAGTAACGCCGTCGGGTTCGTGTAATACGAGGTAAGTATACGGTGTATACTTACGCCTTGGAAGCGTTAGCGGAGCGTAGAAGTCGTCCGTTTGGATGATGTTCGGTCTTTGTGGTTAGTCTTCGCGCGTAGGCGCGACAATGCTGCGCAGCCAGCGGCCCCATCGATTGGCACTGAAAGTGTAACGGTCCAGGTCTTCTAGCTGTTGCAGGTGATTATCGCTGTCGCGAAAAATAAGCTCGCGCTTGAGCATCCTGCGCTTCGGGTCGATCTGCTTGATAACCCGTGCCGGGCTTCCCGCAGCGACCACGTTGGCGGGAATATCACGGGTCACCACAGAGCCAGCCCCAATCACGGAATTCTCGCCGATGCTTACGCCCTTGCCGACAATCACGCGCTCGCCAAGCCAGACATTGTTGGCCAGGGTTACCGGTGCAGTGCATCGAAAGCAGCGCGTGCGGTTGTAGATTCCGTGCCAGTCGCTGTCGGACACATAACAATTGGCGGCGAACATGCAGTTGTTGCCGATCGTAATTTGCTCGGCGGCAGAAATCCTCGTGCCCGGGGAAAGCAGGCAGTAGTCGCCCACGGTGATTGATGCGCTGCCGTTGTTGTTGGCAGGCCAGGTAGTCAGCCGCACCTTGTTATCATTTGCGCAGTTTATATGTGCGTGATCGCCGATACTGATATGATCGCCGCACAGCACAAGGTGCCTTGGTTTCTGTACCTGCGGTAGTTTGCCAAGTCGTGTGAACTGCGGCCGAATGAAGTGTTCGACATAGGCGCTATTGGTTCGGCGCATCCATTTGCGAAGGAAGTAAGGCTGGTGATTGCTTCTCACGTAATTACCCAAGTTTTTCCAGGAATTTTATGATTGTTTCTCTGCCGCTGGATATTCACAGTATCAAGGGCTTTCTCGCCGAGGATGAGGGCGAGGCGCTTTACGAGTATGCACTGAACGCAGCAGCAGTTGGCCCCTGTCTTGAAATTGGAAGCTACTGTGGCAAGTCTACCGTTTATCTTGGACTTGCGTGCCAGCAGAGCGGTAATACGCTGTATGCGCTTGATCATCACCGTGGATCTGAAGAGCACCAGCTTGGAGAGGAGTACCACGACCCGGATACTTATGATGCTGGCGTAGAGCAAATTGATACATTTCCTATCTTTCGCCAAACCATAGAACAAGCCGGTTTGCTCGATACCGTAGTGCCACTGGTGGCGGGCTCCGCACTGGTTGCCAGGCACTGGGGCACACCGCTAGGTATGCTGTTTATCGATGGTGGCCACAGCCTTGCAGCGGCGCTGGCCGATTACCATGGCTGGAGCAATAAAGTCGCGCCCGGCGGTATCCTCGCCATACACGATCTTTTTCCCAACCCTGACGAGGGCGGGCAGGCGCCTATCCACATCTGGCGGCTGGCGCAGGAATCGGGGCAGTTCGAGTGCCTGCCTACAGTGAATACACTGGGCTTATTGCGCCGCCTCACCTGAGCGGCGCTGCTGCGCCTGCGCAAATGCCGCCTGTTCGTTTGTTAGCTCTCGACCATGGTTGGTAAATAAATCAGCTGCATTGGTATACCCTGACAGCGCATCGGCGGCCAGCAATACTGCACCCGCCGTCCAACTGGTGCGCTCTTCCGGCCACAGCGCGTCATCCGGGTACACAAAACCTGTCCAGTAACCACCGTCTTCGTTTTTGAACTGGTGCAGCCAGCTGTAAATTTGCGCCGCACGGCGCTTGTCACCAATGGCTAGCAGCGCCATGGTTAGCTCACAAGATTCTGCTACAGTCACCCATGGTTCATCGCTAACGCATTTACAGCCCAACTCATTTATAACAAATTCGTTCCATCGCTGCGCTATGCGGGCTCTCGCTGCATCACCTTGAAAAGCGCCGGTCAAAACCGGGTAAAACCAGTCCATCGAGTACCGCGCTTTGCTTTCCCAGTTGCGATCGAAGCGGTGCGGCTTGTCGGTTAAGGCCACGCCGAGGCGCTCAAAAGCCTGTTCCCAGTGCGGTTTTTTAATGTCGAGCTGGTTGGCACAAGCAATTGCGCAATCAATACTTTTATAAATTGAAGCGCAGGCTGTAACCAGCGCGTCGTCGCGCGCGTTACCATCTTTATTAACTGCCCAGGCAATTTCACCTTCATCACTTTGGTAGCGCAATACAAAATTTATTGCGCGCTCTAATACCGGAAAATAGCGCTGAAGAAAGTTTTCGTCGCCTGTAATCAGGTAGTGGTGCCAAACGCCGGTAGCTATATACGCGATAAAATTGGTTTCGCGTTTGTCTTCGAGCACTTTTGCCGCTTCACCGTAACTGGCAAACCAGCTACCGTCTTCGCGCTGAAGCTTGGCGAGCCACTCATAGGCCGCGTTGGCCGCGCCATACTCGCCGCCAATTGAAAGCCCCATAGCCGCCTCAATATGGTTCCAGGGGTCGGTTTTATCACCGGGCTGCCACGGAATGCGACCATCTTCACATTGAACCGAAAGAATAAAATCGATCGTTGGCCGCAGCAGCGACTCCGGGAATTGCTGCAGGAAAAAAAGCGACTTCATGTTTCACCGTTCCGTTCGAAATACATCACTACGCTCTTCCCCATCAATGGGTTTAAAAGCCGTTCGATGGTTTGTGTCAGCCAGGGTTTATCCATCAGGTCCCATACCAGCAGGCGATGGTAGGCGCGCAACAGCGGGTTGCTGTCCTGTGAATTCCAGAACACGCATTTCAGCCACCAGAAAGGGGCGTGCAATGCGTGAGCCCAATGTCGGTCATAGTGCTGGAAGCCAAAAGCGCTAATTTCTTCGCGCAATTCACGCGCCCTGAAAATGCGGATATGGCCGCCTTCTACCTTGTGGTACGCCTCGCTTAACCACCAGCATATTTTTTCCGGCCACCGGCGCGGCACACTCACCGCCAATAAACCGTTGGGTTTAAGCACCCGCTCGATCTCGTTGAGCATGCCTTTGTAGTCGGGAATATGTTCCAGCACTTCCGAGCAGATAATTTTTTGAAACGTATTGTCTGCAAAAGGCAGCTTTAGCCCATCTGCGCAGGCCCAGTTGCAGGATAGCGTTGCGTCTTCAAACGCTTCGCTGCGATTTTTTGCGCTGAGTAAATCGTCGACGCTCAGGTCGACGCCAACGACATTAATATTGCCTTGGTTTATTGCTTCAAGTGCGATGCCAATGCTGTGCCGGCCCTCGCCACAGCCAAGGTCCAGCACCTGGTCGCCGCTGCGCAGTCGCAACTTGGCGGGCTCGATTGTCATCATGCCGGTGAGCCCGATTCCACTTCGTCAGCTAACATCGCATCATCGAGAACATCCGAATTACTGGCTTCACCAATAATCGAATGATAGTAGTGCGTGAGTCGCCGGGCTTTTTCGCGCCAGCTAAACTGCGCGACAATACGTGCCCGGCCCGCGGCAGCCATATTATTTCGTTGCTGCTCATCGGCGAGCAGCTCGTCGATGGCACGCGCCAGCGCTTCGCTATCACCTGCACGCACAAGGTAACCTGCATCGCCAACCACTTCGGGTAAGGCACCGCCATCGCTGCTAATCACCGGTGTTTCACAGGCCATGGCCTCACCCGCGGGCAGTCCAAAACCTTCGTACAGCGACGGCGTAACTGCCAGGCAGGCGCGGTTGTAATGTTCTACCAGCGCTTCGGTGCTAATGCCCGAAACAAAACTAACCGCATCCTGCAACTTCAGGCGTTTTAGCAGCCGGGCGGTACTGCCGCCCTGCTTGAGCTTGCCAATCACCAGCAAGCGCAATTCAGGATGCGCCGCGGCGCGTAATTTCGCCACCGCTTTTAACAGGTAGCGCAGGCCTTTCAGCGGCTGGTCCGCCGAGGCGGTGGTAATAAGCAGTTTGTCTTCGCGTGCAATGCCTGGAATTCGGTGAAAGGTATCGGTATCAATTCCGTTGTACATAATTGGCGTGCGCTCGGCAGGCCTATGAAAAGCTTCCGCAATATCTTGCTGCGATTGTTCCGACACCGTTACGACGTGTTTGAGTTTGCGCGCAACTTTTTTCTGCATGTGCAAAAACGAATGCCACCTTGCAACCAGAGGCTTGTCTCTCCAACGGGCGGCGGCCAGCGCAAGGCGATAATCACGCGTAATTGGATGGTGGACAGTGGCCACTACGGGAATGCCCAATTTTTCAATTTCAAGCAAACCGTAGCACAAGCTCTGGTTGTCGTGAACGATGTCATATTCGCCGGCGTGCTTGCGGAAATACTTGGTTGCTCTTCGGCCGAATGTGTAGGGCTCTGAAAATCCACCGGTTAACATGCTGAACCACTCGAAGGTATCAGTGAATGATTTCAGATGCCGCCAGCGCAGGGCAAGCACGTGTGATTTGGCTGCGAACAGGTCGAGACTTGGCAGTTCTACAAGCTTTACGCGCGGATCGAGGTCGGGGTAGGGTGGCCCCGAAATGACCGTCACCGCGTGGCCGGCGTCGACCAGTGCCTTGCTCAGGTACTTCACGTAAATGCCCTGGCCGCCAACATGTGGATGGCTGCGGTAGCCGAGTAAGGCAATGCGCAGTGGCGCAATGCCAGAGGGCATATCGGTGGCTGTTGCGCACAAAGGCGCAGCAGTTGGCGGATGATGCCTGGCGGGTCGATCGTGATGCAGCTTGGTTTCAGGGATGTGAATGCTCAATATTCAGCCTTTTTTCCAGCGGGAATTTGAATAAGATAATCTGTATGGATCGCGGCTTGGTTTGAGTCGACGAGTTGGTAAATAAAGGGAAGTGCTGCCGGGCCTGCCAGGAAAAACTGCCGTCGGCGGGCCGGGGCGGTGTAGCGAGCGCGGAGTCTAACATAGCGTTGTATATACGCATTGGGGTTTTTGACAATTGTCAGTCAGCTTATATCTGTATAAAATTCAACCAATACATGCTTTTGCAATTCATCAGGTGCCTGAAAAATGCAGCCACTAGGAAGTTCTCGTCCGCAGGCGATTTTCTTTGATCTCGACGAGACGCTGGTGGACAACACCCGGCCCATGCAGCGCTTGTTCGTAGAGGTTTTCGAGGTTTACTTTCCCGCTTGTGTGGTGCACGGGCGATTAGAGGCCGACATTGCGCAGGCACTGAAGACAGAAGTCTATGCGCTGTGGGAGTCACTTTTCGAGACTGATAGCGATGACCTGATGGCTACCATGTTTCGCAGCACTTTGCGGCAATGCCAGCTCGACGTGAGCGCGGCATCGGCTATGGCGCGGCACCTTGTTGACGCGGCCGCCAACGCCCTTCAGCTCCGTCCGGGCGCAGCGATGCTGCTCGAGCAACTGAACAATGCCGGCATTGCCACCGGCATCATCACCAACGGCATCGAAGTATTGCAGATGGCCAAGATCGAACGCTTCGCGCTGCAGGAAAAAGTGGATACCGTGGTGGTTAGCGAGGCGGCGGGGGCGCACAAACCTGATGTGAGGGTGTTCAAGTATGCGCTGGATAAGCTTGGTGTGCCGGCAGCGCGGGCGTGGCATGTTGGCGACCATCCGCTCAACGATGTTACCGGCGCAATTGCTTGCGGCATGCGCGGCATTCTCTATAGGCCTGAGGATGCCAACAGCGAGCGCTTCCAGCTAGATGCTGGCGAGCTATCAGCGCCCGATGGGCATGTCGCTCACCTGCTGCAAGTTGCCGAGCTGCTCGCTTAGCGCAAAGCGACAAGGCCGTGATTTTTTTATTTACGCGATGCCCATCGTATCAAGGTATGCCCGGGTAATAGTGTTGCCCCATAGCAGCGCAATCCAGCCCGCCGCGGCGAGGTAGGGGCCAAAGGGAATCGGGCGGCTTTTGTCGTGGCCTGAAAACAAAATCATGGCAATGCCCACCACCGCACCCACCAGCGACGACAGCAAAATAATAACGGGTAGCATTTGCCAGCCCATCCACGCGCCCAGTGCGGCAAGTAGTTTAAAGTCACCGTAACCCATACCTTCTTTGCCGGTAAGCAACTTGAACAGCCAATACACTGACCATAGCGACAAGTAGCCCGCAACGGCGCCCCACAGTGCGCTCTCGAGCGTGGTGAATATCTCAAAATAGTTGGCGATAAGCCCGGCCCATAGCAGCGGCAAGGTGAGGTTATCGGGCAGCAAATAAGTATCGTAATCAATGCCGGTCAGGGCGATTAGCACCCAGGTTAGCGCAACCGCAGTTAGTGCAGCAGCGGGATCGCCGAAAAATTTCCACGC
>JABDNS010000114.1 GCA_013043705.1 Pseudomonadales bacterium | reverse complement strand
CTCCAAGGCCCGCCGCCCATATGGCACAAGCCAGCAAGTCGTAGCGCGTGTACCGGTTAACAGGCAAGCCGCTGATCCCGGTGAGCAGCGGCACGACGCTTCTCACCGCAGGGATGAGACGGCCGAGCACAATAGACAGTTCCCCATGTTTCAACAGAAGCTTCTCGGTTTTGCTAATGTTGGCGGCATACTTCTCCGCGAAGCGGGTGTGATGAAAACCCGGGCCTATCCAGCGCCCGAGATAGTAGCCCATGTGATCCGCCGTTGTGGCGCCAAGGAAAGCTAACGGCAGCATTTGTTGCAGCGTGGCGATGTTTTGCGCGTAGAGCGCCGTGCAAATAGTTAGCAGGATTGCGCCGGATGTAAACAGGCCGACGCCCACGCTGGCCTCCAGGAACGCCACAGCAGGAACGATGTACAACGCATACTCGCGGTAGGCGTCGATCCATTCGAGAAAAACATCACCGATCATTCGCGCAAGCTATTGCCGACTGGCTTGTTGCGGAACCTTGCGCAGCTTCGCCAAATCGTAGCCTTCATCGTCAATGATCTGGCGTAGCCGAAGATAGTCAGCATCTGGAATAATGGGCTGCCTGGCCATCAACCAAACATAGTCTCTTTTGGTTCGGCCGATGATGGTGTATTGATAATTATCATCAATATAAACGATACGATATTCGGCTTTTATAGGCCAAATAAATTGCATACCCCAAATTGCGTTACCGGTATTTTCCCTAACAAATCCAGTAGGTCGATAAACTTTCCTTGCGCCATCAAAACCACCCTTGTTGAACGTGAATGTCGTGGCTATTTTTCCGTCCACCGGTTTCTGGTAGTTTTCTACCGCGTTGTAAGCCTGCGTTTCGATAAAAGTCGGGATATTCGCAATCACATACCAATCGCCAGCGAAGCGCTCCAGGTCAACATAGTTTGCCGTAGTTATTGGCGGCATATTTGATGTGGACTGGCATGCGCTCATCAGTATAAGAGTGGAAACCAACACTGCTTTCAGGAGAAACATATCTTTACAGGCTCCGCGGCTTACCTTGCAGCAAAGTTTGCAAACCCATTTGCAACGCTGGCATTTGCAGGCAGCGCAACCGGCTCGTAGCGCAACGTTCTACCGCCCGCAGCCTCCGACTCTAGCGCCAACCAACGAAAATCGCTAGCCGAATACCATAGGGTTATGGGTCCGGCACCCAGGCTCACAACATACTTGAATGCGTTAATATCTTGCCCCTGAAAAGTCAAAGTCTCCTCGCCAACTTGCTCGATTGAAACATCTTCGTATTTCCCGGTTTGAACATTCAGCAGTTTTTCGGCCGACAGAAACGCAGGGTTCCAATAGGCAAACGTCATTACGCACCCGGGCAGCTGCTTCTGTGTTTCGGCTGTCTTTAATTCAAAGCGTTCATCGGCAGCTTTGCCCCGTACAAGAAAGTCTTTGCCGTTATCGTCGGTTACCGAATTGATCGCAGCCAGGCAATCTCCCTGCCAGATTTCCCTGTTCTGGTGCCTGTAGCTATAAAGTTTGACAAATAACACCCTCACATCAAAGCTGGCCTCCGTTTCTATAACCTGGCGTCCGTTTTCTTCGCTGACGATAAACTGATGGCTGCCAATCTCACGATTATCCAGCAGCACCTTGAAATCCCAGCGCGCCTCGCTTGGCACGTTTGCCACAGAAACCCCAGAAAAAGCAGCGGAAAATAGCAGCAAAATGGTCACAAAAAATGCTTTCATGGAATGTGCTCCTGGTGTGTATACCCTCGTTTTTACGCGCGGAAGCCTGATACGGATCAAAAGCAATGAATAAAAAAAGGGGCATCGCTGCCCCCTCTATATGTCGCTTAATGCAATTTCATCTAGTGCTTGTTGCTAAACAACTCGCTGAGCTTGCCCCTAACCTGTCCTCGCTTGTGGTCAGCTGCATAAGTACCCTCGATAGGGCTAACAGTGACATTCAGGTCCACCTCGTCAATGACGTTGCCCTCACTCCTTTTATTGCTGTCTTCAGGATTCGAGAGCGTGTAGGGAATATCTACCGACAGCCCTGGCAGGTTGATTTGCGGGGGAATGCCCACCTGGTTCGCTATCGGGCTGTCACCGATATTTTCGTAAAACCGAAGACCGACAACAGAGGCGCGCCCTACTTTGGTTAGTTTGAATTTAAAGTCGCCTGCATGAGGTAGAACGTTGTCTTCCACGCCGTCCACATCCGGAATATTAATATTCAATCCAGTCTCTTTGGGCAGTTTGATACCCCTTTTTCCGTCTAACGCGTCAACAACCCTGAGCGTGATTGCCGCAATCAAGTCGGCTTCGGCCTCAACCTGCTCGTCGGTATCGCCGCGGTCCAGCCGATCGGCGCTTACTGCGATCGATGGAATACCTTTATTCAGGCCAGCAACCGTTGCACCCAAAGTGCCTGAGTGCGGTGTAATGAGGCCAAGGTTATTGCCTTCGTTGGGCCCAGAAATAACCAGGTCTGGAGCACCACCAAAAATTTGTGGCGCTAATACATCAATGCCATGCAGCACCGCGTCAGCCGGCGACCCATCAACGTAGTATTGCTGCGCGGGAAATGGGGCGGGTGCCGCGCCAACACCTGGCGATCCTGCGGCTACTGAGCCCTCCTCAGATTCTTCACTGGTTGGGAAAATGGGCATCAAAAAATTGATTCTGCCGCCGGTGCCACTTTGGCCCAAATACGGCGCAGACATAATCACATTATGGCCTGCAGCGCTAAGTGCGCCGAACAGTGCCTGTATATAAGGTGTTTCGAATCCATCGTCGTTGGTTAAAACGATATTCAATGCCGATGCTGGAAGCGCGACAAGCGGTAACATGGCGCCCGCAATAATGCCTTTCAATTGATTTTTCATATCAAACTCCTGGTTTCCATCGATTTAGCTGCAATTTATAGATATTGGTATCAAGTGCTACCTGCCCGGGTATCTGTTAACGTAGTGCAATTAATAATCAATACTGGGTGGGAGATACTATTTTATACGCGACGAGAGCCGCTACAACCGCTCGCTTTACAAAATGAGAGTGAAAAAAAAGAAATAAACCAGGATTGCTGCTGAAACAGGCGTGGTGTTACGCCGGCATTGGCGCGAAAGTGCTCGTAAAAGGCCGACTCCGAATTAAACCCGGCACCGCAATACTTAGCTTACTCATTTTTTATTTTTTGCCAGCGTCGACATAGCCTGGTCGTCAGGCTCATAACTCACGTTGGCACCGGCGCCTACAAAAAATATGGCGTTTAGGAATTTTGCTGCCTGTGCCAATGCTTGAGTTTGGCTACTTCCGTTTTTCTCATGGCAACTAAAAATTAGAATACGCGATATCGCTTTTGAACGTGTCGTTGCCGTAGCGCAATTTGTTGCTGCCTTTGTTCTGCGCTAACCAAAACTGTAGATGCCGGTAGTTCGGCACTTAGCTGGCCGAAGCTGACTTTCCTGGCCGAGATTTCCGGCCAATCCTCTGGCTCCGGCGTGTGACTGTAGGCCCAACGCGGGGAAAGAAAGCCTTCCCGATGCCCATCGGTATCAAGCCAATTGTGTACACCGGGATCCTGGTGCGCAACCACAAGCCGGATAACACCATCGGCGTCCGCAACGGTTTGGTAACCGTTCAGGCTACTTATCCGGTTCGCATAATCCAGCGACTCGCCCCAAAGGTTGCCTAGCTGAAAGCCAAAGTAATTCGGCTGCAGCTTTATTTTAATTTCAATAACTAAAGCTTCGTCGCGCTCGAGCTCAAACACGCCGCCGGCGTACAAATTAGTACTCATGCCACCGCCAGTAGCACCGGAAGCCGCATTAATCGTGTTAAACGCATTGCGTGGAAATGCCATACCCGGCATTGTGCCGGGCCGCTCGCCATAAACACCCATAGGGATTGCCCAAAACGCATTCCAGAAATGCATTTGCCCGCGCACAATATTGCCCAGGCGCCGAAGTTGCTGTGCCGCGCTATCTGCGGAGTACGGCGCCGGCTGCTCACCACTAGCGTCGAGCTGCACAATTTCAAAGTGGATAGCCTCCTCGTGCTCCCAATCATAAAAGAGCTGGCGGCCGCTGATGTAGCTGGCATAACGCTCGGGTGGCAGGTTTGGATCGGCCGGATGAGGGCGTTCCACGACCTTCAAGGTAGGAATGAAATTGCCACTGTATCCACCTGGCCGCTCCGGCGCCAAAAGTATATTGAAGCTGCCATCTTCATTCACATCGATACTTGATGCGTCGAGCATACCGGTTTGCGTTTTCATGCCGGGCTGCAACTCGCGCAAATCCCCTGAGTCGCCCGCCAATTCGCCACTACTGGTTTCAAAAATCAGATAGTGTGGGGCCTTGCGGGCGCCGGACAATGCAGGCTGCCCGCGCCAGTGCCGTGCGTCGCCCATCTGGCCGTGCAACATATAACTCGCGCTACCATCTATCGGCGCGTAAAAATACACCGCATCGGGGTTATCGATGGTTGCGCGATTGATGGTGCTCAGGGCATTCCTGAATTGTGGCCTATCGGGGTCGGAGTGGAATGCCCGCTCTACCGCGCTATGCAGGTAACCCATCAGGTAGCGGTAGCCCTCCGCAAGGTTGCGCTCGCTGGCAGGCGGTGGCATCAGTTCAGGCTGGTCAATCGCGTTGCGCGCTTCCTGCAACGATTGAATCATGTCATCCCAGGCATCGAGTAAATCTTTTTTGGTATCTTCGGAGTCAGCCATTCAAGCAACATCCTCATTATTATGTTTGGGCCAGTCGTACTCTTCAAAAAGCACATTCAGTTCCTGCTGAATACGCTCGCGAGTGATATCGTAGTCATCAATACTATATTCGAAACGCGTGCTGTGCCCACGCTCTTTGTCTTCCTGGCCCAACAGGTAGCTGTCTAATTCCTCGGATAGCTGCATACCAAACGCGTCGTAAACCGCATGTACAGTATCCCGAGGCCTGCTGGTAAGCACTCTGTAATCGACAACGATTTGTGGTGTTCGGGGGTTATTCGCCAACACCTGCCGGGGGTGGCGAAAGGTATCGAAAGAGATTTCGGTAAGCTCCTGTAGCGAAGCCTGATAATTCTCCCTGCGCCAACCAGCGCCACGCCAGTTCACCTCGGCAAGTTTTAAAACGCTGGGAATGCACTGGCAGGGGTCGCGCATTACTACGGCAATTCTCGCATCCGGAAATGTATCCAACAGCGATTGCAGCCACCCGCTCATCAAAGGGTTTTTGCTGAGATGTATTTTGCTGCCGCCGTTCAACAAAAGCTGTCGCTTCACGCATTCGCGGTAATGATGCAGCCATCGACACCGCTTTTTCCTATCCATTTGGTCGACATGGAACAGGTCGATAACATCCATCATTGGCACATCCAGCGCCCACTGCTGGGTAACAAAAGCGGCGCGCATTACGAACTGGTCTTCTTCAGAATTCCACAGGCTCATATTGTGTATATGGCGATACTTGCCAAATCTTTTGTCATCCCATCGAACCAGTCGCTGTTTAATCGGCCCACCCAGCCAATGCTGGTCTATCCATCCCAACGCCCTAATGACTTTCTTTTGTAATAGTGAGGGGAAAAACGTTTCCCAGTAGAGAAAGTAACTGAAAGTTTCGCTATCGGCGGCCAGCAAGCGATGTAACAATGTGGAGCCGCTGCGGGCGTGCCCGACAATGAATACCGGCTGCCGAACCTGTTGCCGCCACAAGCCTGGAAAAAAAACATAATCCAGCGCAAAACACAGGCCGTGAAAAAGCGTACCCATTGGTACCTTCACCAGCAGACGAACCAGCATGCGAGTGCGCCCCGGCCAGCCTTTTAGAGTCCACACGTGGCGAAGCACGCGCCAGTAATATTCAAAGTCAAAATACATAGAGTCACTCGATTCAAGCAACTTTTCAAACGACAGGTTTCGAAAAATAGTGCTGGAAAGCCAATGCCTGGGAGCGGACGCAAAAAAGCTGTCGAAAAAACAGGCGTTAAACCAGCAGCCCGCACACTTTAAGCCTACATTACTCAGGCTCGCGCTTTCAATTACCTACCGCTAGTTTGCAATAGTCCGCATGCAGGTAAATGCGCCCATATTTCATGCTTAAATGTAACACATGACGGAAAACAAATTATTTCGCTGGCTGGATGAAACCTTTCTTTATCTTGGCCGGGAGTTTCGCTGGTCCTACCTGCCGCCCCTGATGATTTACCTGGCCGCCGGGGTACAGGGCCTAACCGCGATTGTTGGCACTTTTTATATCAAAGAGTATCTCGACCTCTCTGCCAGCTTTCTTGCCGCCCTCGCCTTTTGGGCAGCCATTCCCTGGACACTAAAAATGCCGCTAGGCCACTTGGTCGATCTAATCTGGCAACGCAAGACATTGCTGGTATATACCGGCGCCGCATTGATTACCGCAAGCTTGCTTATTATGTACGGCGTAATAGCACACACTGCCACGATGGCAGGGTTTATGCCGCCGGAAACCTGGTTTGTCATCGCTGTTTTGCTTGCGCCTTCAGGATACGTTTTACAAGATGTTGTTGCGGATGCAATGACTGTGGAAGCTGTACCGGCCCTGGATGAAAACGGCAATCGCTTTTCGGCTTCAAAAATAAAAGCTATGCATACCACTATGCAAACACTCGGGCGGATTTCTATCATTGCAGGGCTTATGTTCGTTGCGGCGCTTAACATCACGTTGTTTGACGGTGTTGAAAACATGTCGGCGCAACGGCAGCTTGAAATCTACGCAGACATTTATTTGATGGCACTAGCCATACCACTACTTTCAATTAGCGGTGTGGTGCTAGCCCGCATACAGATGCATAGACGCGCGACAAAATTTAGCGCATCGGGTATGGGTAGGCCTGAAATCTATGCACTACTTTATGGCTCAAATAATAATACCAAGCCGAACTGGTGGATTCTTGGCGGCGGACTCGTGTTCGCCATTTTTACTATAAGTATGGGTATAAGCCAGGTGCCTTTTGCACAGGAAATAATATTCGCTGGCTCAATGGCGATTGTATTATTTTTAATGTATCGCTTGCTGCTCGAACTTGATGAGCGCGCGCGGCGGATGCTGGTTGGCACAGCGTTAATTATATTCGCTTTTCGAGCTGTACCTCTACCCGGTCCTGGCCTCGGCTGGTTTGAAATTGATGAACTTGGTTTCGACCAGCAATTTTTGTCAGTGCTGTCTTTTATTGCCTCTTCGTTGGCCCTGCTCGGCATGGTTATCTTGCGGCCCATGATGGCGCGCAGGTCAATAGTATTCGTAGTGATTGTATTAACTATAGCGGGGGCAATACTTTCGTTGCCCAATATCGGCCTGTACTACGGGCTACATGAATGGACCGCAGCGCATACAGGCGGGATTGTAGATGCCCGCTTCATCGCAATTATTGATACAGCCATGGAGTCGCCACTTGCGCAAATTGCCATGATTCCTATGCTAGCGTGGATTGCCCAGAATGCGCCGCCGCATTTAAAAGCAACCTTTTTTGCCGTGATGGCTTCTTTTACAAACCTTGCGCTTTCCGCTTCCAGCCTCGGCACCAAATACATCAATGAAATTTACACGATTACACGAGAAGTACAAGATAGAGTGACCGGGCTCACCAGTAACACCGCTGATTACAGCGAATTGGGCGCTCTACTTATCGCTGTCTCTTTAATTGGATTACTTTTTCCTTTATTAACGATAATGCTAGTTCAACGATCTCCACTACGCACAGAGCAATAACGTAATTTGGTTTTCTTCACTATTAAAATTACCCAATCCCAATAAATTACTTCATGAAGCATTTTATTAGCCTGGCCTCATTCCTTTGGGTGTCGATTAACTTAAGCTTCGGGCTACTGTGCTTGTTGCCGGTTACTATTGCGTCCTATCTGCTACCTTTTCCCAAAACGAAAAGATTTTTTTATGCCCGCGCTGAAAACATATACCGTGCTGCAGTGCGAGCTAACAGCTTCTGGATGAAAAGTGCTGTAGGTATTGAGTTGATTGTTAAAGGAAACGCCGCCGTTCCAGAGAATTCCATCATCGTTTGTAACCATCAATCCTGGTTCGATATTCCAATAATCCAGGAAGTGGTTTCCAGTAATGGGCCTATCGTGAAGTTCCTGGTTAAGCGTGAACTTTTATGGGTGCCCGTTATTGGCTGGATTTGCCTTGCGCTGGATATGCCAAGCTTAGGCCGCAGTAAGACCAAGGACACCAAGCAGCAAGACCTAAAAGAAGTTCGCCGCGTTACCCGGCAGCAGCAATCCAAGCCCGGCGCACTGCTGGTTTTTCCGGAAGGCACCCGATTTTCTGAAACCAAAAAACAGAATTTACAATCGCCATTCCAAAAATTATTGCGACCAAAAGCGGGGGGCCTCGCAACAATGCTCGCGCATTCAGGGCCAGATGTGGCGCTGGTTGATATTACAATTAACTATCACAAACAGGGCGTTTCAATATGGAACTGCTTGCATGGTGACCCTGAAAAGATCACCGTAGTAATTGAACAACTAAGGCCGCCGACAAAATCAGAAGCTGGTGACTGGCTCGCAGAACGATGGGCAATTAAAGATGCAGAACTTGCCAGTGGCAATTAGTCATTTAACTTGGCGCTAGCCGCTATTAAATAGCAAATAGTTGGAAAATCGGCATCCAGCGCGAGCTTCGCGATTATTTATCCGGAAAGTCCGCCGCTTGCGCTATGTTGTAAACCACTTCGGCAGGAAGCATTTTAACCGCGTCGGCGATCAGTTCACCAAGATTTTCGCCAAATTCTATGAACCCTTCGCCATCAATATCAATTTCGCCCTCTTTTTTCATGCTTTCAATAAATCGGCGGAACAGCGTTTTATCGAAAAATTCCGGCGCGTCCAGGCCATTCAACAAAGACAGGCGCTGCGCCATCAGTTGTGACTGCTTTTCAAGATCTTCGGGGCTGCACTTATTACTGCCAATTCTCACCAGTGTTGAGAGCCCGATATAAAAACGCTCCAGTGCCGGCAACACAATATTTACTAACATATCCAGGTCGAGCCTGCTGGATAGCGACCGGTCAATTGCAAACCACTTATCACCTTTCTTGCTTAGCAAACCCTTGCTGGAGAAGTATTGCAACCAATCATCAATAGAATTTTTAGCCTCGCCTACACTCGGGCGCAGAAACAACTCATTGCGAATGTGTGGGTAAAGATGGATAAAAACGGATTCAAGCTCGCATTTGGTGATCCCGTTGCTGGGCGCCACTAAAGCAACAACCAATGCAGGGATCATATAAAGGTGCTGGATATTGTTGCGATAGTAAGACATCGCAACGGTATTTCTACTATTAAGCCCGTAGATATCGCCCAGAGGCTGGGATACATGGCTCAAGCTTTCCATGCGCTCGGCGTATTCGATCCATTCCTTACTCTGGCCTTCAGGAAAAGACACCCGGGAACCATAGGGTTGGAACTGCTGGATATCAACCAGCATATTCAAATGGCGATCGAGCAAGCGGCCATCAATTGCTCGCCTTGGCGTTGCCAACATAGCGGTAGCCACCAGGTTGATTGGGTTCAATGCCGCTGCTGAATTAATATTTGCCGCTAACTGGAATGCCAGCTCACCAACGAAGTCGCTCAACCATTCCGGTTTTGAATCCAGTTCGTAATGATCGTTACGCCAGCCGGGCTGCTGTTGATCCAGCATTTTATTAATATGAATCGCTTCACCGAAGTTAACTGAAACTTTACCGTTGTTGTTCAGCTTCTTAACCGTTTTAGCAAGGTCAAACAGATTTTCTTTCTTTTTCTTTTTTCCCTGTAGCTCGCCCTGGTAAGAGCTGGCTTCAAATACCTTCTCGTAGCCAATATAAACTGGCACGATAACAATCGGCTTTTTATGATCGCGAAGATGGCTAACAACCGTCATAGACAATATGCCGGTTGCAGGCCTCAGCATTCTACCGGTTCGCGATCGCCCTCCTTCGACAAAATATTCAACCGGAAACCCTCGCGTTAATACGGCATGCAAGTATTCGTGGAAAACTGCGGTATACAACTTTTCACCGCCAAACCTGCGGCGTATATAAAACGCACCACAGCGCCGCAATAAGCGGCCAACCACCGGCATATTGATATTTTCGCCAGCGGCAATATGCGGCACACTCAAGCCATTGTGATAGAGCAAATAGCTCATTAGCAAATAATCGATATGGCTGCGGTGACAGGGCGCATAAACAACGGCATTTTCTCGTGCCAGCTCGCGAACCTCTTCTATGCCATTCATACGAATTCCGTGGTACAGCTTGTTCCACACCCACGACAACACTGCACTCATAAATCGAATCGCGGTACTCGACACATCCGCGGCGATGGCGTGCGCATGCTTGCGAGATATTTTCTGCGCTTT
Source organism: Pseudomonadales bacterium (assembly GCA_013043705.1). Taxonomy (GTDB): domain Bacteria; phylum Pseudomonadota; class Gammaproteobacteria; order Pseudomonadales; family UBA7434; genus UBA7434. The sequence continues at coordinate 5,424 of JABDNS010000114.1, read as the reverse complement.
TGCACGTGGAATATTTTGCTCGACAGAATGGCTATCTATTGCGCGGTTTACATAGTCGGAGTTCAGCACCCGTGCCAGTAATAGACGCTTGTGCGACATATCTGGCCCGATAACGGCAGCTCGCATACGCCTAAAATGAACACGAAGAATCCGTGCAACTTTTCTTGCCGCCACATTGGACTCAATATCGTCGGCTAATAAATGGCGAAGCGAAACCGGGTCATTCAGCTCGAAAAAAGTGTTTCTTCCATTCAGCACAACCGTTAGCACCTTTTTAAAATGCCCGACCATCGTCCAGTTGGAACTGAAAATGGCCTTTATCGGGTTGGTATTGTTTTCGGCTGCGCGGCCCCAATACAATGCCGCCGGTACCAGCAACACGTCCTGGTCGGGGTGGCTGGCCAGATAGTTAATGATTTCCTGAATGCGGCCGATAATCACGTCCGGCCTGCGACCAAACAAAGTCCGGCCCTGCTTAACTGTAAGCAAAGGTTGGGCGTTGCCTTTACCCAAATAGTCCTGCCGCGCAAAAATAGACGGTAGGCCAAGGCTTCTGCATTGCTTATCTAGTACCAACGCGTCGCTTAACGATTTGTGCTCAAGCACATAGATGATTTTGGGCGCTTGCTTCAACGCATCTATGTTGGTGTGGTAGCGGTTCTCTTCAACCTTCACCCACCAGAATAAAATCGTTTGCAAAATTCGACTAAAAAAGTCGCGTATCGCGTTCATTGACTACCCATTTTTTGTTGTGCCGAATTGCCACGCGCTTAGTGCCTGCTTATTGATGCACAACATCGCTTTGTTGTCTAATGAAACCTGCACTATCACTGGCTGTCACGGGTTTAACGCAACCTGGTCGGTATAACCTGTATCGCCACCGCCATACCATAAGGCCATATCCAGCGGCTCATTCAAACCTTGCCCTTGTTCCCAACGCTCTGCAAGATCGGGCGTCCCCATATACGGCCGTCCAATACCTACCATTTGCGCATAGCCGTTTTTGGTCGCTTGAGTCGCCCGGTCTTTATCGTAAAGACCATTGACCACCAAGTTACCTTTGTATGCGCGACGAAAATCTTTAGGTGTAAAGTCTTTTGCAACTTCAGCAACAACATCTGCCGTAGCAGGATCAAGACCTCGCTCAACGATATCCACAAAGCACAAATTGCGCTCGCCCAACTGCCGGGCCACATAAAGGAAAAGTGATTTAGGATTGCTGTCGGCACAGTCGAAGGAAACGGTAAACGGGTTTAAGCGCACCGCTGTTCGGCCGCTATCTATTGCCGCACTCACAGCATCGACGATTTCCAGTAAAAAACGGCTCCTGTTTTCAACCGTGCCACCATAGCTATCGTCGCGTTGGTTCACGCCATCGCGCAGGAATTGGTCGATCAAATAGCCATTAGCGGCATGGATTTGCACACCATCAAAACCCGCCTCTATGGCATTGACCGCCGCCTGGCGAAAATCGGTAACCACATCGACTACCTCACTATTGCCAAGCGCGCGCGGCTGCGGCGTTGCTTCGTAACCATTTTTAGTGAAGGTATGACAATTACCACGCACTGCCGATGCAGAGACCGGCATAGCGCCATCGTGAAAGCTTGGGTGGGAAACGCGCCCGGTATGCCATATTTGCGCGAATATTTTTCCGCCACGCGCATGCACCGCTTGCGCGGTCTTGCTCCAGCCTTCGATTTGCGCGGCGGTGTAAATACCCGGGGTCGCTATGGAGCCCGTGCCCTGGCTGGATATTTGCGTTGCTTCGGTAATAATCAAACCAGCGCCAGCGCGTTGCGCATAGTATTTTGCAACCGAATCACCGGCCACAGTATCGGGGCAACGCGCCCGGGTCATGGGCGCCATGCAAATACGGTTTTTTACTTCAATTAGGCCAAGCTGTGTTTGTTCAAAAAGCGACATCGTATTGTCCCAGGCCCATGATGAGATTTACCAAAAGTGGCGCAGTATACCAATCGCCACAATACCCGGCGCGATCAAAAGAACTACCTAGGCGCTCAATATTGATCATTCTTTTTTAGTTATCATGTAGGCTTTAACAGGCTCTAATCGATACAAGTAATATAGCGATGTTAACCGAGACGTCGGCATATTGTCTTTTAAAAACACAAGGTACTTGTCTGAATGAATACCAACTCTGGCCAAGACACCCAGCTAGACGAACAACGCTTCGAAGCCCAATGCCTACAGGGCATTCGAGATTGGGTCGCGTCAAATCTGGCTGGTGAAGTTTACGACATTGTCCGGCTTGAGCGCTGGCGCCCCCAATGGAAAGTTAGTTACCGCACAAACGGCGAATCCAGGACCGTGCTGTTTCGCGGTAATCGCCCGGTTGCGCCAGAGGAAAGCCTGCGCTTTGAAATGGAAACCATGCAGGTATTGGAAGCGCATGACATTAAGGTGCCACATATTTATGGTTGGGTTGAATCTCCAACTGCATTTGTTATGGACTGGATTGACACCGAAGATCGCGCACCGGGCATGCTGCATACGGCCATAGAAAATCCGTCGGTAATGACCGACGATCGCTGGCAAGCGATGCTTTCCTATATGGATGAGCTGGCCGATGTGCACGCCGTTCCGCTTGCAGCTTTCAAGCACATTGAGCGCCTGGCCAGCCCACCCGTCGGCGCACAAGACATCGCAATGCATTCGGTAGAGCGCATGTACCAGATTGGGCTTGCCACTAAAAACTCCGACACCACCATCGAGTTTTTACAGACCTGGCTGCGGTGCAATGTGCCCGCACATAGAACAATCCCAAGCTTCATCTCAGGCGATGCGGGACAGTTTATGTCAGCCGGCACTGAAGTGCTCGCGCTGCTGGATTTTGAAATTGCCGATATTGGCGATACGCATTGGGACCTCGCGGGGCTGCGAGGCCGGCACCCGTATGAAAATATGGGCGATATACCTGCGCTTTATCGCCGCTATGAGAAGGCTAGTGGCAAACAGGTCGACTTGCCGGTGATTGCTTATTACACCGTTGCATTTTTACAGCTGGCCGGCATTGCGGCAAAGCTATTCATGGCACCCAATTCCCGGGGCGGCAACTGGATTGAAGGCGTTATGGAGTACGCCAGCATCATGCGCCGCGCACTGGAAGCCATTGCAGAATTGCGTGGCATTGCATTGAGCTACGATATTTCGCTGCCCGATGCCCAACTTAAACCACTGCCTGAGTCGGGGCTAAAAAAACTGTTGGTAGACATCAAGCGGCTGCCAACGTCGAGCGCTTTCCAGCAGTGGGAACGCGACCTGTTACAAGCCATCCCGCAATTCCTGCTCAACTATGCCCGCTACGAAAACTGGTATGAGCGAGAAGCCATTGCAGATATTAGCCGCGTAACTAACCGGCAATTCGACAGCCTGGCGGCTGCCGATGAAGCTTTACAGAAGATAATTGATGCAAGTGAGCCGGCCAATGATCCCACCCTGGTGCAGGTTCTGCACGCCAGGGCACTACGGCTTTCGATGATCATTGCGGGCACTAACCCGGATAGAGAGAACCCGCTATTTCACAAGCTGGACCCGATACTGAACTCGTAGCGGCACAGCCCAGCAAAGTAAAAGCGCAGCAATGATCATAGGCTTTGCAAGAACGCGATTAGCGCCGCCTGGTCTCCAGCGGGCATAGCATCATAGGCAGCTTGCGATGCCGCGGCTTCTCCCCCATGCCACATAATCGCCTCGTGCAAGGTTCTTGCGCGCCCGTCGTGCAAATAGCCCTGACCACCACTTACGCCAGCTGTTAAGCCAATATTCCATAGCGGTGCAGTGCGCCACTCATTGCCTGCAGCGCTGCCTTCACCCAATGAAGAAGCGAGGCCGGGGCCCATATCGTGCAGCAGTAAATCGGTGTATGGGTAAATGATTTGATTACGTAATTCGGCGTGCGGTGCATACTGCGAGGTCTGGAAAGTTTTAACGTGGCAGCTATTGCAGCCTGCAGTAGCAAACAGCGTTTCGCCAGCGAGCGCGGTGGCGTCGTCTAACCCACGACGCGCGCTAACCCCTAATAACGAGATATAAGCGGAGAGCTCGTCCAGGTGCTGGTCGCTCAATTCTGATCCCGATGAACCGCAGTTGGTTTGCGCTGAACCGCAATCCGGGTTGGGAAGCACTGAAGTCATCACGCCCACATCGGTATTTAGCGCAGAGGCTACCTGCTGCTTCACGCTTGGCTGCGTAGCTTTCCAGCCAAAGCGGCCAATTCGGGTTTCGCTGGTAACCGCGTCGGTCACGTAATGCAAGCGGCCAGAAATACCATCGCCGTTGCTATCGGTTTCGTCCGCCAACGCGACGATATCCGCCTCGTCTATCGCCTCAAGCAGACCAAGTCCAACCAGCTGTGGTGCGATGCGCGCGCTATAGTTTGCGGGTGATATACCGGTGAACGAATAGACCGGAGTACGCAGGCCATTGTTTTCGGTCCAGCTGCTAATGCTGACGCTACCTTCGGAGGAACCGCTGGTTACCTGGGGCTGTAGCACCGCGCCTGCTTGCGCATCAGGCATGCCGCTGGCATCACCAATTTTAACTACGTACTGTTCAAGCGTTACGCCGGTGGCGGGAGGAATTGCCCGGCCATTTTTTGCGTGGCAAGCAATGCACGAGCGGTTTATATAGTTTGTACCTAGCGTGTTGGCCAATGCTGTGAAGTTTGAATTTTCTGCCGCTTCATCGTGCGAGCCATCACCAAAATCAGTGTGGTGCACGCGTCGCCCCAACATAAAAGTCTGGCCATTAATGTTTGAAAGGTTGGTCGGGATTTGCATGAAATGGTTATCGGGCTCATCCGAATACTGGTAGTTCAGCGTGGTGTCGCCACCCAGCCTGCCGGCCAATGGCATCGGATAGGGATTTTGCGCGCCGTTGGCCTGCCCGGTAACCAGGCTCGGGTTCTCGGCCTCGAATGGTTCAACGCCCTGGCCAACTACATAAAGAATCGCGGTGCCATAATAATTGTCGCGGCCGTTGGGGGTGCCGGTAAGGAACTGGCTAAGCTCAAACTCCATGCGGTCACCTACTTGCAATGGCTGGCCGGTCAATGGATTGTGGCTAACGCTGCGCGTGTAGTGCCGTCGAGTTTCACCAGGTACATCCAGGTGTGTCTGCGCGGACATCACGCCATTGTTTGCATAAATTGCTTCGTTCAAGTGGAAGAAGCGCAACTCTCCCTGTTGCGGATGAAGCGGCCACTCGGTAATGACGTTAAAGGTAATCGTATCGCCGCCTTTGCCAACCGTATCGACGATCTCAATTTCTGCGGTGCGATGCTCCCAGTAAAAAGACAAGTAATGATCGTAGATCTGGAACTGGGCTTCTCGCGCATGGCGATCGCGCGCGCGATCGGCCAGCCGAGTGATCAGCGCCGAGGGTGTATCTTCTTGCAATGCC
>JABDNS010000113.1 GCA_013043705.1 Pseudomonadales bacterium | reverse complement strand
GTTGCACTTAGCGTGGCGGCGCTTTTCCCGGCGCTGGCAATCAGCGCGCGTATTCCCGCACAAGACTGGCCGCGACGAATACGCCGCAGGCCTTGTTCAACCAGAATGCGGTTGTTGCGATCCAGCGGCACTACATCGGCCACCGTGCCCAGTGCAACCAGGTCAAGAAATTCCGCCATGTTGGGCTTTGACAGCGCGTCGTTAAACCAGCCCATCGCATCAAGCCTGGCGCGCAGCGCCAGCATCACATAAAAAATTACGCCTACGCCCGCAAGCGATTTACTGGCAAAGCTACAGCCAGGCTGGTTGGGGTTGACGATGGCGTTGGCATCGGGCAATTCGCTACCGGCAAGATGATGATCGGTGATTAACACGTCGATACCCGCATCCCGCGCGGCGCGCACGCCATCGATACTTGAAATACCGTTATCAACCGTAATGATGAGTGCCGGATTTTGCTGTCGTGCCAGCGCAACAATTTCAGGCGACAAGCCGTAGCCGAATTCAAAACGATTGGGCACCATGAAGCGCACGTCGTTATGCCCCATGCGCGCCAGCGCGCGTAATGCCAGCGCGCTGCTGGTTGCACCATCGGCATCGTAATCCCCTACCACCAATATGCGCGATTGATTTTCTAGCGCGGCCACTAGCAGGTCGCAGGCCGCATCGATGCCCAACAGATCGGATGGCGGCAATAAGGTGCTGAGAGACAAATCGATATCTTGCGCGCGGTGCAAACCACGCGCGAGGTAAATGCGCCGCAAAAGCGGCGGTAGATCGGCGGGTAGCTGGTCTTCTACTTCACTATTGTTATCGAAACTTTCGCGCCGCCGGATAATCGCGTTCATAGGTATGCTCTAGCGCTTCTGGCGAGATGATTGATGCGAAACAGTGCTCAAGAAATCTTTTAGCCTGGCCTATGCGCCAAGCTGTTCAGCCATAAAGCGGTTTATCGCAGCACGCTCGTTGGCCAGCACCGTGTAACGCTCTTCGCTGGTAAAGATGTGTTGCATATGTGGCGGTACACTTGGCGAAATGCCAACATTAGCTTTGGCAACCGCCTCGGGAAACTTGGCCGGATGCGCGGTGGCCAGTGAAATAATCGTTTGTGCGCTATCGCGACGACACTGTTGCGCCGCGCCAACACCGGTGGCCGAATGCGGGTCGAGCAGGTAGCCGCAGCTTTGATATATATCACCAATCAGTTTACAGGTGGCGGTATCGTCAAGCGAGGCGCTGGAAAATAACTCGCGCGCCTGCGCCATCGCTGCAGCGTTGAGCTCAATTGGGCCAGAATCAAACTGCTGCATTAAATTTGCAATTTGCTTACCATCGCGCTGGTACAAGTCGAACATCAGGCGCTCAAAGTTGCTGGAAATACTGATGTCCATACTCGGCGACAGCGTGTGATGTAGATCGCCACGGTCGTAACTACCACTGGTCATAATCCGGTGCAACACATCATTTTTATTGGTGGCAATAATCAGCTGTTCTATCGGCAAACCCATTTGCCCGGCCAGGTAACCGGCAAAAATATCGCCGAAGTTACCGGTGGGCACCGAGAAACTCACTGGTCGCTGCGGCGCGCCCACTGCAAGCGCCGCATAAACGTAATATACGATTTGCGCCATGATGCGCGCCCAGTTAATCGAGTTCACAGCCACCAGCTTGCGACCGTCTTGCAAAAAAGACTGGTCGCGAAAACTCGCCTTGACCAGGTTTTGGCAATCGTCAAAATTTCCCTGCACCGCAATATTCCAAACATTGTCGGCCAGCACTGTTGTCATCTGCCGGCGCTGCACATCGGAAACGCGCTGGTGCGGATGCAAAATAAAGATATCGACATTGTGGCAATGCCGGCAGCCTTCGATGGCCGCCGAGCCGGTATCGCCCGAGGTCGCGCCCATAATCACCACGCGCTCTCCCCTGCGATCGAGGATGTAATCGAGCAGGCGGCCCAACAACTGTAAAGCAAAATCCTTAAACGCCAATGTGGGGCCATGAAACAGCTCCAGCACCCAGTCGTTCTTGTCTATCTGGACAAGCGGTGCAACGGCGGGATGACGGAACTCGGCATAGGTTTCGCTTAGCATGCGCTGGAAATCATCGGCGGGAATGGCACCTGCCACGAACGGCTCCAACAGGCACTCGGCCAGTTGATCGTAGCGAAGCTCTCGCCAGCTTTCGATTTCAACCTTACTGAATGAGGGCAAACGCTCGGGCACATACAAGCCGCCATCGCTAGCCAGCCCGGCGAGCACAACCTCTTCAAAATCCAATGCCGGCGCACTGCCGCGTGTGCTTACATACTTCAAGACGCTACCCTTCCCAAACTTTCCCGAGCTACTCAACAGCTTCAGCGCAGCTAGCTAACCGATTCGATGCGCAACACAACCACCGCATCACGAACCACCGCCAGCGATTCAATTTTTTCTACCGCGCTGCGCAGGTTCGACTCACGCGTAACTTCAGTAGTTAATACCACCGGCACGGTTTCACCAGAGTGCGCATGCGCGCCCTTCAATGGATCTTTTTGGTGCAGCGATTCAACACTAATATTCGCTTCGCTAAGCACCTGGGTTATTTTTGACAAAGCGCCGGGCTCATCGGCCGCCGCAACGCGCAGGTAATAAGCGCAATCAATTTCTTCAATAGACATAATGCGACGCATTGCTGCTGCATGACCCGGCCGTTCGCCACGCTGTGTAGACTTTTTATCGCCCTCAATTGTGCAATTTATGCTGTGCGTCAGGTCGATAACATCGGCAATCACAGCCGATGCGGTGGGCTCGGCACCCGCGCCCGCGCCACACAACAAGGTTGGTCCAACCGCATCGCCATGAATGGCCACAGCATTCAGCACGCCATGCACATTGGCAATTAAACGATCGTCGGGAATTAATGCCGGGTGTACGCGCATTTCCAATCCACGCGAACTTGCCCTGGCAATGCCCAAATGTTTGATGCTGTAGCCCATCTCACCCGCATGCTGGATATCTTCTGCGCTCACGTTGCTAATACCTTCGGTGTAACAGTGCGAAGCATCCAGCGAGGTGCCGTAGGCCAGCGCGGCAAGAATAGTGAGCTTTTGCGCAGCGTCGATGCCTTCTACATCGAAGGTTGGGTCTGCCTCGGCGTATCCCAGGCGCTGCGCATCGGCCAACGCCTCGGCGAAGCTGCGATTTTTTTCGCGCATCTCGGTAAGAATAAAATTACCGGTGCCATTGATAATACCAACGATAGATTCGATAGCGTTGCCGCTAAATCCTTCGGTAAGCGCTTTTATCACCGGAATGCCACCGGCAACCGCGGCCTCGAAGCGAAGCTCCACGCCGCGCGCTTGCGCCGCCGCTAAAAGCGCTTCGCCGTGCTCGGCAATCAAGGCCTTGTTGGCGGTGACCACATGCTTGCCGTTGTCGATAGCTTCCAGCACCAGCGATCGGGCCGGCTCGATACCGCCGATTAGCTCAAGCAAAATATGCACGTTCGGGTCGCGCGCAACCTCAAAGATATCGCGGCTCACGCGATAGGCGTCGGTATCGCATTCGGGGTGATCCCGACGCGCGCCGATATGCGAAATTTCTGCCGCCTGACCAAGCCGACCCGCCAAAATCTTGTGATTGCGTTGCCAGACGTTGACCACACCCCCGGCTACTGTGCCAAGGCCGCAAATGCCGATATTGATCTTTCGCAAGAGAACACCTGTAACGATTGGAAGTTACGCCAAATGACCATGAACGGCGCTTCAGCCACCGCTAAACGCAAAGCGCAGCCCTGTGGCTGCGCTGGATTAAACTGAAGCGGGCGTCGGCCTGTACCGCGGCGCATTATACACGCCGAAACGCAGGCCTTTGCAGCTGTCTGTTTTAAAACTACCCGTTTACAACAACCTGCACCAATTACTAGCTACCCCATATCAATCGTGCAGGAGCGCTAATCCAGGCGCGGGCAACTGGCGCTATTTCAGCCCTAGCCGCTTTGCAATACCCGCCGCCGGCACGTAACCACCTAGCTGTTTGCCGCTCTCGCTAAAAATAGCTGGCGTGCCACTTACACCGAGGCGATTGCCAAGATGGAATTGCTCGGCAATCGGGTTATCTTTGCAGTCATTCTCGGGAATTTCTTCACCCGCTTTCAATTTGGTCAGCGCAGTCTGCGGATCCTTGGCGCACCAGGCCGAAGCCAGCTTTTTGTGCACGGGTGAATTCACGCCAGCGCGCGGGTAGGCCAGGTAGCGCACTTCAACGCCAAGATCATTCAGCTGGCCAACTTCACGGTGTAGCTTCTGGCAGTAATAGCAATCGACATCGGTGAATACATAAATATGCGCTTTGGGAGTTTTCGGTGCGAATATAATCATGTCTTCGCTCGCCAGTTTCGACAAGCTGCTGGCTCTGTCGCCAGACAGGTACATTTCTCCTTCGTCCACCAGGTCTTTCTCGCCCACCGAGTAAAAATCTCCGACAAAGAAGTGCTCGCCGTCTTCGGTAAGATAAATGGTAGGGCCGCGATCGATAGTGACACGATATATACCGTCGGCATCAGTTTTAGTGATTTCATTAAATTTGAAATCCGGGCGCACACCCTGCAAACGCTCCAGCATTGCATTAACAGCAGCATTGGATTTCTCGGCGAGCGCCGCGTGGCTACCGAGCAAAGAGATAAGCAGCGCAAACAATGCCGTTGCAGCCTGGAAAGAATTTTTCATACTGACCTCAAGGGTAGAAGCTCTGTGGCGTTGACTTTGCGCATCGGCCACCGGAGGGTTGTGGGCGCGCAGTGTATCCCAACTCTTTGCCGCGCCCAAATAGGAGCTTGCAGAGGCCAATTAGTTCCGCTGGTTGGCGAGCTGCCCATACCCACCGACGGGCAGTGATTGCTATCGTAAAAGCTTGCAACAGGCCAGCAAGCGTTTAGCCGCGTGGATGATGCCTGGCATGTAGCTCCTGCAAGCGGGCACTGGCTACATGCGTGTAGATCTGCGTGGTCGACAGGTCGCTATGGCCTAGCAGTAGCTGCACAACACGCAAGTTGGCGCCATGATTAAGCAAATGCGTTGCAAAAGCATGCCGCAATACATGTGGCGACAGCGGCGTGGTGATTTCTGCGCGCTGCGCATAGTGCTTGATCCGGTACCAGAAGGCCTGCCGGGTAAGCGATTTACCCGCGCGGCCAGGGAACACCACATCGCTGGCGGCGGCCTGCTGCAGCTGCCCGAACAAATGCGCCCTGGATTCTGCCAAATACTGCTGCAGGCTCACTAGCGCCTCTTCACCCACCGGCACCAGCCTTTCCTTGCCGCCCTTGCCGACCACACGCACCGCACCCTGGCGCATGTTGAGCGAGGGCATCGACAAGTTCACCAGCTCTGACACACGAAGCCCGGAAGCGTACATCAGTTCGAGCATAGCTTTGTCGCGTTGCTCCAGTGGCGTATCGCCGGGCGCACGCAACAATTGCTCTACCTGCGCCTCACTGATTACCACCGGCAACGCACGACCGAGCACTGGCGAAGCAAGCCTGGCCGACGGGTCTACAGCAATAAGATTTTCTCGCAAACAATAGCGGTAGAAGCCGCGTATGCTGGAGACCAGCCGCGCTTGTGAGCGTGGGCTGGCATTACTATTAGCCAGCGCAGCTAGCCGAGCAGCGAGATCGGCGTAATCAGCCTGTAACAAGCTTGAATCGCGCCCGGCAACAAAGGCCGCCAGCGCACGCAGGTCGCGCCGGTAGGCTTCGAGCGTGTTGCGGCTTAGGCCGCGCTCAAGCCACAACGCGTCGATATAGCGATCCACCAGCTCAATACAGGCATCTTGTGGCTTATTTGCGTGATTTGCCTTATCGGCCTTGGTACTTGTGGCCGGAAGTTTACGCGGTTTTTTCATGCCCTTGCTTGCAGGCATATATGTTGCCCCTGGTTGAGAGCTGTGCACGCAATGTGCTTAGGTGCTGCTCGCATTCGCTATGCAAACAAACCTTTACCAGCTTAGCAAAAAGTGGCGTGCATAAAAAAAGCGACTGTAATAAGTCGCTTTTTTTATGGCTGTATACGCTGCCAAAAATGCAGGGTAAAACGCCAGCTTAGCTGAGCTTTTCTTTGATGCGCGCTGATTTGCCGGAACGCTCGCGCAGGTAGTAAAGCTTGGCGCGCCGTACATCGCCACGGCGCTTAACTTTGATTTCGGAAACCAGTGGGCTATAGGTCTGGAAGGTTCGCTCAACGCCGACACCATGCGAAATTTTGCGCACAGTAAAGGCTGAATTGATGCCGCGATTGCGCTTGGCAATGACCACGCCTTCGAAGGCCTGTAGTCGCTCTCGCTCGCCGTCTCTTACGCGCACCTGTACGACAAGTGTGTCGCCGGGCGAGAAATCAGGCACTTTTTTCGATGCCATTTGCTCGCTGTCGAGTTGCTGAATAATTTTGTTACCACTCATCGTATTGCTCCGCTCAAATTACGGCTGTGAATAAACCGTGAAATTTTCTGTTTGGTTAACTGTCTGCCTAACTACTTGCTGCTTGTCGCAGCCTTGCAAGGATCTCTCGTTCACGCGGGCCAAAATTTGGCTCTAACTGCGCTATTACATCGGGCCTGCGTTGCAGCGTGCGCTTCAGCGACTGCTCCAATCGCCAGCTGGCAATAGCTGCATGGTCGCCGCCAAGCAACACTTCGGGTACGCGCTGCCCATCTGTTTGCTCTGGCCTGGTGTAATGCGGACAATCGAGCAAACCGCTGCCGGAAAAAGAATCCTGCCCGGCAGAATCTTCATCGCCCAGCGCACCCGGTTGCAGGCGAATAACAGCGTCGAGCAGCACCATGGCCGCCAGTTCGCCACCGCTAATCACGTAATCGCCAAGCGATAATTCCAGGTCAACATCGTGCGTCAATACCCTTTCATCAACGCCTTCATAACGCCCGCAAAGCAATACCATTTTGTCCAGGCCGGCAAGCTCTTCAACTCGCTGCTGGGTTAGCGGCTCACCCTGCGGCGACAGGTAAACACAGAGCGGCTTCGCCATCGGCGCTGCCTGTTGCTCGCCTGTCCCTTTTTCACCTGCTGCTTCTGCTTCTTCTACTTCACTCAACTGCGCCTGCGCCGCGTTCAGCGCCGCACGCAATGGCGGCACCGACATTACCATGCCCGGCCCACCGCCGTAGGGTCTATCGTCAACCCTGCCGTGCTTATTGCTGGCGTAATCCCTGGGGTTGATGCAGCTTAACGACATTAACCCGTTTTGCACTGCGCGCGAACTGATACCGTGGCCAGTCAGCGCTTCAAACATCGCCGGGAACAGCGTGACCACCGCTACGCGCATTGCGTTGTTACCTTTAATGCGCGCCCGGTTAAATCGAGCGGCAAGTTAATTCTCTGCTTCAATCTGCCAATCAACCACTATTCGGCCGCGCTGCAGATCGACATCCTTAACCACCGAACCGGGTAGATAGGGAATCAAAATTTCCTCTGTGCCGCGCACCACCAAGACATCGTTGGCGCCGGTTTCCATCAGGTGGTCGACGCGACCAATGTGCACAACGCTGCGCTGCTGCATGTGTTGCTGCTCTGCATTGGCGCCCTGAGCGGCAAGCCCATCTGCAGCATCATCGGCAAAAACAACGCGGTAAACATCAAGGCCTTCAAGTTGGTGCCAATAATATTCGCCATCGTCCGCGGCGGGTAAACTTTGCCTTGGCACTTCGAGCAGCAAGCCCGCCAACTTCGCGACTTGCTCGCGGTTTTCAAAGCCCTTCAGCTTGATAACAAATTCATTAGCCCTGGCTTCAACCGACTCGGGCTCTATCGACAAGGGCAAGTTCAAACGCTGCTCGCGGGCGCTTGTAGACTTGCCGCTTTTCCCGTCTGCCACCAGGCGCCAGGGCGTATAAGAAAAAATGTTGTCGGCAGGTTCGGTAAAAGATTCGAGTTTGATCCAGCCTTTCACACCAAACACCGACTTCAATCGGCCCACTACCAACCAGTCGTTCTGATCTGCCTTTTGATCAGCGGGCAAGGTGTTCTCGCTGGCGTGCATCACTAATCTGCGGTATCGCTAACATTCGGTATTGATAACCTTAATGCCAGCGCCAGCCAGCCTGGCCACTAGGCCGCGTTTTCGCGAGCCTGCTTGGCCAATGCTTTCACGCGATCTGAAATCTGTGCGCCTTTGCCCTGCCAGTGCTCCATGCGATCGAGTGCAATGCGCAAACGTTCTTCGCCACCAGTTGCGATAGGGTTGAAGAAGCCGATTTGCTCGATGAAACGACCGTCGCGACGGTTGCGGCTGTCGGCAACGACAACGCGAAAGAAAGGACGCTTTTTGGCGCCGCCTCGTGACAAGCGAATTGTGACCATGTTGGTTCCTGTAGCTTCGAGCTCTGCAAGCACCCCGGATTGGGCGTCGCTGCGCGGTTTGGCGCTTCGGAGGTGAGCAGCCTAGCGGCACGTTTCACCCCACGAAAAAAGGCGCGCATTGTACGTCTTTTACCGCGGCTTGAAAACCGCCAGATTGGACAAAAAGCGAGCGTCAAATATACCGCGTTATCAACCTGCGCTCGAAGCCAAGCGCTTGAAAAGCCTTACAATAGCCCCCAACGTTAGATATGCGTGCGCGATTAACCAACAGCCCTGGTTCCTGGCGGGCACGCTTGCCTTCTAATTCACTGCCCGGGCCATTTCCCTAAGGATATCGATAGATGATGCGAATATTGCTGTTTTTGGCGACCAACGCCGCTGTGCTGCTACTGGTTGGCATGATTATGACCGTGTTTGGCGAGCCTATTCTTGCCGAGAACGGGGTAGACCTGAATTTGAAAGGCCTGCTCATCTACAGCGCCGCGTTCGGCTTTGCCGGCTCGTTTATCTCGTTACTGCTGTCCAAATGGATGGCCAAGCGCTCGGCCGGCGTGCAGTTAATTGAACAGCCCAATTCGCAGCGCGAGCGCTGGCTGGTCGACACGGTTGCAGACCTGGCACAAAAAGCCGGCATCGATATGCCCGAGGTTGGCATTTTTCCCGCCGAACAACCCAACGCCTTTGCCACTGGCTGGAACCGCAACGCAGCGCTGGTTGCGGTGAGCGAGGGCCTGCTACACAGCATGGACCAGAATGAAGTGCGCGCGGTTTTGGCGCACGAGGTGGCACACGTGGCCAACGGCGACATGATCACGCTGTCGCTGGTGCAAGGCGTAGTGAACACCTTCGTGATCTTCTTCTCGCGCATCATTGGCCATTTTGTCGACCGGGTGTTGCTGAAAAACAACAGCGGCCATGGCATTGGCTATATGGTGAGTTCGCTGGTTGCGCAAGTCGTGCTGGGTATACTGGCGTCAGCCATTGTGATGTGGTTTTCTCGCTATCGCGAATTTCGCGCAGACCAAGGCGGTGCAACACTGGCCGACAAACAGTCGATGATTAATGCCCTGCGCGCTTTACAACGCAGCAGCCAGCTGCCAAACCAATTGCCCGAAAGTATGCAGGCTTTTGGTATCGGCTCGGGCAAGCGCAGTGGATTAAGTGCAATATTCGCCAGCCACCCGCCGCTTGAAGATCGCATTGCAGCGCTGGAACAATTTCGGCAGGTTTGATTGTTAAAAAAAGACAATGTTAAGACATATGCGAGAAATTGGTCGGGCCGGCAGCTTCGCACTTATCCATGACACGCTGTAAATACATCCGTGTACGCTCGCCGGCGGCGTCCATGCCGCCGGACGGTCATGGATAAGCTCAAACCCGCCTGCCCTGCCAATATTGCGCATTGCAATATGAATGGGTAAGCATTTTTCGACTGTCTGCGCTACCACCCACACCTAAGTGGAATATTCCTTCGTTGTGCAATAGCCTTATTTGAAACCTGGCGGCAATCCACCCATTCCGCCAGGGCCACCCGGCCCACCTGCGCCACCCATACCGCCAAGCCCCTGCATCATTTTCGCCATACCGCCCTTTTTCATTTTCTTCATCATCTTCTGCATTTGCTTGTGCTGCTTAATAAGGCGATTGAGATCCTGCAGTTGCGTACCCGACCCTTTGGTAATGCGGCGCTTGCGCGAGCCATTCAGCATTTCCGGGCTACGTCGTTCGCCCGGCGTCATGGAATTAATAATTGCCTCCATCTGGCCAAACTGTTTTTGCGCGGCGCTTTGCTCGGCCATTTCCGCCATACCGGCCATGCCCGGCATTTTTTCCAGCATGCTGCCAAGGCCACCCATATTTTTCATTTGCTGTAATTGATCGCGAAAATCTTCAAGGTCGAAGCCGCGACCTTTTTTCATTTTACGCGCCAGCTTTTGCGCCTTACGCTTATCGATCTTCTGCTCGGCTTCCTCGATAAGCGACATAATGTCGCCCATACCAAGAATACGCGAGGCAATGCGGTCGGGATGGAATGGCTCGAGTGCGGCAACCTTTTCACCCATACCAAGGAATTTAATTGGCACACCGGTAACGTGACGAACCGATAGCGCTGCACCTCCACGGGTATCAGCATCGACCTTGGTGAGCACAACGCCCGACAGCGGCAACGCTTCGCCAAACGCGCGCGCAGTGTTCGCCGCGTCCTGGCCGGTCATTGCGTCTACTACAAAAAGTGTTTCGGCCGGGTTTAGGGTTTTATGTAGATCGCCGATTTCCCGCATCATGCTCTCGTCAATCGCCGTGCGACCGGCCGTATCGACGATCAAAACATCCTGCAATGAAGCTTTCGCTGATTCGAGCGCAGATTTAACGATGGCCACGGGTTTTTGGTCGCTGTCGCTTGGATGAAAATTCACCCCTACCTCTAGCGCCAGCGTTTGCAGCTGTTTGATTGCGGCAGGCCGGTAAACATCGGCGCTTACAACCATCACTGATTTTTTCTCGCGTTCGCGCAAATGCCTGGCCAGCTTGGCCACCGTGGTGGTTTTACCGGCGCCCTGCAGGCCGGCCATCATAATAATTACCGGGGGTTTGCTGGCCAGGTTGAGCGGACTGTTCGCTTCACCGAGCGCGGTTTGTAACTCGGCTTGCACAATTTTCAGGAATGCCTGGCCCGGCGACAGTGCGCTGGATACCTCCTGGCCCATTGCACGCTGTTTTACCGCCGCGGTGAAATCCTTGACCACAGGCAGCGCCACATCGGCTTCCAGCAGCGCCATACGCACGTCACGCAGCGCAGATTTGATATTATCTTCGCTAAGATTGGCCTTGCCACCAACCTGGCGCAGGGTTTGGGAAAGGCGATCGCTGAGACTTTCGAACATGTATTAATACCGTATAAGAGCAGGGCTGACAACGCCGCGCAGTATAGCGCAGCAGGCCTTGCTAGTGCGGGACTTCAACTCGCCGCGTGGCTGTGCCACACTTTAACCCTAAGCTTGCTTATCCCCGTTCGCTGCCGGCAAACCGCCAGCCTATCCGGAGCACCTGCCACACCATGCCCCACTCTACCACTGCAGCCCTGGCACTGGCCTGCTTCGCCGCGCTGGCCTATGTGGCTGCCACCGCACCACTGCTAGCCAACCGATCGAGCGGCGTACCCGGGCGCACACCACTGCTTATCGGTGCGCTGGCAGCGCTGTTGCACGCGGCGGTTGTTGTATCGGACTGGTTTGCACATGGTGGCCTGAGTAGCAGCTTTTTCGATGCCGTTTCGCTCACCGCGTTGATTGTGGTGGTGGTTACATTGCTTTACCAATACTCGCAACGACTCGCAGCGCTGCTGGCACCAGTTTATATTTCTGCGGCCATTTGTGTTGCGCTGGCAGCTGGCTTCGGCCATTACTCGCCGATTAATGCAGAGTCGCCCGGCATGCTGACGCATGTCATTACCGCGATCACCGGCTACGGATTACTTTGCCTGGCTGCGCTTTACGCGCTGGTGCTATCGTCTGCCGAGCGCGGGCTACGCAAAGGCCGGCAAGGGCCGTGGCTGAGCGCGCTGCCGGCGCTGGATTCACTGGAACAACACCTATTTTCATTGCTATTAGCCACCTGGCTAACGATCGGTGTTTCGATCGTTACAGGCATGTTGTACGTCGACAACCTGCTGCAGCAACACCTGCTGCACAAAACAGTGTTCACCTTAGTCTCATGGATTACCCTCGCCGCCTTGCTGCTGGGCCGGCATTTTTATGGCTGGCGCGGTCGCACCGCCGTGCGCTGGACCCTGATCGCCTTCGTGCTGCTGGCACTGGGCTTTCTCGGCTCAAAATTTGTGCTCGACGTAGTCCTTAACCGCGTATAGGCCGATTAGAATAAGCTTGCCAAACTAACGGCACTGGCCCACTATTAAATTCACCCTGGCAGCAAGAGGCTCCGCATTCCTTGGACGACATTCCGTTAAGCTGGCTGTTCACAGTCTTGTTTATCCTGATACTGTGTTCAGCGTTTTTTTCCAGCTCAGAAACCGGCATGATGGCGCTAAACCGCTATCGTGTGAAACATCTCAAGGCAGGGGGCAATAAAGGTGCGGCCAAAGCCTTGCGCCTGCTTGCCAGGCCCGATCGATTAATCGGCCTAATCCTGATTGGCAATAATCTGGTAAACATCGCCGCGGCATCGCTGGCGACACTCATTTTTGTACGTATGTATGGCGACGCCGGTTACCTGATCGCAACACCGGTACTTACGATCGTTATTCTGCTGTTCGCCGAGGTTACCCCCAAAACTTACGCAGCACTTCACCCCGAGCGCATCGCCTTTCCCGCCGCTTACGTTTTAGGGCCGCTGCAAAAATTTTTCTTTCCATTGGTCTGGCTGGTCAACCAAATCTCCAATGCATTGATCAAGCGCATGGGTGGCGACCCTGAAATGCAACACGACCAACCGCTAAGTTTCGATGAATTGAAATTGCTGGTGCAAGAGAGTGGCAGCCACGTACAGCGCAAGCGTCGCAGCATGTTGATGAACGTGCTCGAGCTGGAGAATGTCGAGGTCGACGACATTATGATTCCACGCAATGAAATTTATGCCATCGATATCAACGCCGACCAACAAGCGATTTACGAACAGATTCGTGCCAGTGAATATACGCGGGTATTGCTGTACCGCGATGAGCTCGACGACCTGGTCGGTATGTTGCACCTGCGCAGTACTTCGCGCTTTATTATTCCTTGCGATGACGAGGACAGCGGCAACCTGGTTCGCATCGACAAGCGCGCCATGATCGAGTCTGCCCATGAGCCTTATTTCGTACCCGAGGGCACCCCTCTGCACACCCAGTTATTCAATTTCCAGCATGAAAAAAGGCGCATTGGTATCGTGGTAGATGAATATGGCGTGGTGCTGGGGCTTATTACCATCGACGATATCCTCGAGGAAATCGTTGGTAATTACACTACCAATTTTGCCGAGCAGTTTGCCGATGTTACCGATACTGGCGATGGCAGCTTTGTTATTACAGGTTCTGCAACCATTCGCGACATTAACCGGCAACTCGACTGGTCGCTGCCAACCGAGGGCCCTAAAACCTTGAACGGTTTGATACTGGAACAACTGGAATCGTTTCCCGATGCACCGGGCGCAAGCCTGCAGATTGATGAATATTACTTTGAAGTTCTGGAGATCCAGGATAATCGGATTAATGTGGTTAAAGCAAAAGTCAGCCACTAGCCAGGCCTGCATTACCTGGCTATAGCACTTTGCCTCTGGCGCGGGCGCGCGCCCAACTTCGTGCAATCACTTCGCGTTTTTCATCGTTCGACAAACCCGACCACTTCGCCACTTCTTCCACATTGCGAAAGCAGCCGGCGCAGATATTATTTTCGTCGAGCACGCAAACGCCAATACAAGGCGATGCAATCACTATTTTACTTTGTTCACTCATTATTTTTTACTGCTGCTAAAGCGGTTTCAAGCCTTTCGCATAGCGCGCCGCATTTTCTACATAGTGCGCCGCGCCCAAAGCAATTGCATGCTGCATTTCTTCACTCAATTGTTTTACCACTTTGCCCGGGCAGCCCAACACCATAGAGCCATCGGGCACTTCGGTATTCTCGGTAACCACGGCGCCCGCACCGATTACGCAGTTACGGCCAATTCGCGCGCCATTTAATACCACCGCGTTAATCCCCACCAGGCTGCCATCACCAATCGTACAGCCGTGCACCATGGTTTTGTGTCCTATCGTCACATCTTCACCAACAAGCAACGGAAAACCAGGGTCGGCATGCAAAACCGAATTGTCTTGCACGTTGCTGCGCGCACCAATTTCAACACGTTCAACATCACCGCGAATAACCACGCCAAACCACACGCCCACCTGGGTCTGCAGCGTGACATCGCCGATCACGGACGCATTCGGCGCCACAAAGTGACCCTCGCCTATCAATTGCGGTGATTGATCATCGAGCTGGTAAATCATAGCTTCACCCTCATTTTTCTAACTCACTGGTTAACCTTGGGGACAGTTTACTTTTCAAGGCAGCAAAAAAGTAAACTGTCCCCAAGGTTTTTTGGCTATATTTCAATGGCTTAGAATTTCCCGTGGCAGGCCGCCCACAAATATTGATTATTTATTGAACAGAATCTTGAATTTGGCTATACTGCGCTCACTTTTTAGCCGAAAACAAAATCGGCGCGATGAATAAACCCAATAATCGTCGCCCGTGCAAGTATCGGCCAATTTGCGCCATTGCTCACCAATTGCGGTAGCGCCATACAAAAAAAACCCCTGACCTTGTAATTACGGCTTGCGGTGAACTACACAATTCAAATAAAGTTGTTGCACAACAATAGGGTAGGACGCTTTTAAAATGTCGAACGAGAACAATAAAGAAACAAACTCCAAGTCGCAGGACGCTATGGTTTACGATGAACTCGGTAAACCTACCCTACCCGATTTCGATACTTTGCGTGACATTGCCCGCAATAACCCGGCGGGCCTGGAGCGATTGCGCATTGCCCTGTGCCAGAAAGTTATCGAAGAGGCGCCCGAGCATTCGCGCGCACGGCTCGAGGGGCTGATGTTCCAGATTAACGCCCGACGCCAACTAGCCAAAACCGATCTTGAGGCCTGCGAAGACCTGTCGCAAATGATGAACGCATCGCTCAAGCGCATGCAAGCCATGTTGAAAGACCTGCGCACGATACAATCCGAGAGCATTTTGCTGTCAACACGCAATTACCTCGGCGAGCACAGCCCGACTGAGGATGCAGAAGTGGCTGCTGTTATTCCCTTCAAACGCAAATTTAAACGCAATCGCTAAGTCAGTTTAAGTAGCGCATGCCGCTAATTGTTTGGCATCGCCTGGTTAACTTTCCAGTATTGGTAAGCCGGCTCTTCGTAGGGGTGAGCCGCACAAAGTGCGCCGATGGCAGCTTTTAGCTTGTCATCGGCGCATACCATTTCAACTTTGAATTCCAATAAGTTTTCAACACTTCCCACTTCTCCCAGCGCTGGATTACTGCCTTGCAGCGGCCTGAATTGCCCCTCGCCGAGGGTTTGCCAGGCGCAGCTATCGTAGTTGCCGATGCGGCCTGCGCCGGCATCAAACATCGCCTGCTTTACATGCTCAAGCGCTGCTTCCGGAACGTAGAAGCTAATTTTATACATCGGTCGCTGCGCGTTGCTCACGCTGTTGGTAAAAGTTAGCCACAAAAGCTTGTAGTGATTGCGTTGCAATAGCATCGCGCAAACCCTGCATCAGGTTTTGGTAGAAGCGCAGGTTGTGAATCGTATTTAACTGGCCGCCGAGCATCTCCTTACATTTATCCAGGTGGTGCAAGTAGGCGCGGCTGAAGTTGCTGCAGGTATAGCAATCGCAGTGTGGGTCGAGAGGGCCAGTATCGTGTCGATGCACGGCATTGCGAATTTTGATCACACCCTGCGAAGTAAATAAATGCCCGTTGCGGGCGTTGCGCGTTGGCATCACGCAATCAAACATATCAACACCGCGCGATACCGCTTCGACCAAATCTTCGGGCGTGCCAACGCCCATCAGGTAGCGCGGCGCATCAGCAGGCATATGCTGCACGATACCATCGAGCACGCCAAACATTTCCTGCTTGCTCTCACCCACCGACAAACCGCCGATTGCGTAGCCATCGAAACCAATGTCTACCAGCCCTGCCAATGAGCGCTGGCGCAGCTCGTTATTCATGCCGCCTTGAACGATACCAAACAGCGCACCGCTGCCGCGTTCGCTCCGCGCAGCCAGCGATTGGTGCGCGCTTGCACTGCGCGCTGCCCAGCGCAAAGACAATTCCATGGAGGCTTCTACCTCGTCGAAACTGGCCGGGTGAGGCGTGCATTCATCAAAGCACATAATAATATCGGCGCCCAATTCGTGCTGCACGCGCATACTCTTCTCGGCATCGAGGAAAACTTCGCTGCCATCAATGGGCGACCTGAATCGCACGCCCTCTTCGCTCAGTTTGCGTAACCTGCCCAGGCTCCAAACCTGGAAGCCACCGGAATCGGTAAGGATAGGTTTATTCCAGCCCATAAAACCGTGCAGGCCGCCGTGCTCCTGCACAATTTGCGTGCCGGGGCGAAGCATAAGATGGAAAGTATTGCCCAGTACGATGTCTGCACCAATCTCATGGATATCGCGCGGCAACATGCCCTTCACGGTGCCGTAGGTACCAACCGGCATGAACGCGGGTGTGCGCACAAGGCCCCGCGCAAATTGCAGCTCGCCCTGCCTGGCTGCGCCATCGTGCTGCTGGATGTCGAATTTCATCAGGCTGTTTTTTCTGGTTTTTTTCTGGCGACAGGACTTTATGCAAACGTCGCACTAAGCAATGTACATGGCATCGCCGTAGGAGAAGAAACGATAGCGCTCCTGCACAGCTTCGGCGTACGCGTTCAAGACATGTTCTTTACCCGCAAATGCGCTCACCAGCATTAGCAAAGTCGACTCCGGCAAATGGAAGTTCGTAAGCATGGCGTCGACATAGCGGAAACGGTAGCCGGGTCGTATAAACAGATCGGTATCACCATAATAGGGCTCTATCCAGCCCGGCAGCGGGCTGGCGGTTTCTATGCAGCGCACCGCTGTTGTGCCCACCGCAATGACGCGGTTGCCGCGCGCTTTAGTTTCGCGCAACAAGTTACAGGTATCCGCACTAACCTCGGTGTATTCCGCGTGCATGTTGTGCTCGTCCAGATTGTCTACTCGCACGGGCTGGAATGTGCCGGCACCAACGTGCAGCGTGACAAAAGCGCTATTCACACCTTTGTCGGCCAGTTCGTCCAGCATGGCCTGGTCAAAATGCAATCCGGCAGTGGGCGCTGCCACCGCGCCTTCGCGGCGAGCATAAACCGTCTGGTAGCGATCGCGATCCTCCAATTGGTCTTCGCGCTCAATATACGGCGGCAACGGAATATGCCCAACCGATTGCAGGATCATTGCCAATGAAACTTCGCCCTGGCTTTCAATCACATACATGTCGTCGACTTTATCCAATACTTGCAGGCAAAAGTCTTGCTCGAGTTTGATGGTGGAACCGGCCGACGGCGCCTTGCTGGCACGAATTTGAGCAATCGCGCGAGTACCTCCGGTCAGTCGCTCTATTAATACCTCTACCTTGCCGCCGGAATCCTTTTCACCAAACAAGCGTGCGGGAATAACGCGAGTATCATTGAATACCAGCGTATCTCCAGGCTGCGGTAAAGCGATGAAGTCGGAAAATTGGCGATGCTGAATATCGCCATTTTCCCGGTCTAGCATGAGCAATCGCGAATCGGGGCGATTTTTCAGCGGGTGCTGGGCAATCAAGTCCCCGGGTAAATCGTAATGAAAATCCTGTCTTCGCATTGCAGCTGTAGTCTTTAGTAGGCGGTTAACATTGTTCGACGGCACCGCTTGCTGGCGCCTGGTTTATTTGTGCTCGTGGCATGCCGCGCACATGGCCGACATCTGCAGCTGCCACGGCGAGCGCGACATTATAGCCACGGCTTCTCAAATAAGGCAGAAAAATTGGCGCCGGAACAACGCCGGATTGCTTGCGCGCAAGGGGGGCGTTGTTATAATCGCGCGCTCGCTGGCACCGCGCCAGCGCCTCTCACCCTGCCGGGGTGGCGAAATTGGTAGACGCGCCGGATTCAAAATCCGGTTCTGGCAACAGAGTGCGGGTTCAAGTCCCGCCCCCGGCACCAATTGCACCCACGGGGACAGTTTACTTTTTCACAGCCTAGGAAAAGTAAACTGCCCCCGTGGTTTAGGCCACACAAATGAATAATAAGAACCAGCTCGTCGACAAAATCGATCAACTCCTGGTAGTAATTGCCGATTGGTCAATCCGGCATAGGCTGCTGGTGATAATCGCAGCACTGGTGCTTTTGGTCGTCGGCATATTCGCAGCCGGCAACACACGAATCAATAACAGCTACGACGCTTACTTCGACAAGAGTGACCCCGCGTACGCCGCCTATCTCGAATACCTCGATGACTTTTCGTCTGACGAAGTCAGCTACCTGCTTTATACAGCACCGCAAACAACAAACGGCCCATTTGATATCGGGGTAATGAAAAAAATTGCGTTGCTTACCAAAGCGCTGGAACAAGAGGTGCCGTTTGTGCGCGACGCCACCAGCCTCGCCAACGTTGAGTTTATCAGTGCCGAAGGCGACGACATCCTGGTAGACGAACTACTGGTAGATTTTCCTGAATCGCAGCAAGACCTTTTGCGCGTTCGGGATATCGTGATGCGCAAACCACTTTATGTAGATTACCTGATCAACAAAGACAAAAACTACTCGGCGATTATCCTGGAGATGGCGCTATCCAGCTCCGACCCCTTGGAGAAAATGGTCCACGACCCGGAAAAAAGCAGCGCTGATATCAACAATCTATACCCGCAAGTTAGCGATCATAAAATTCGCGAAATCCTGGCACGCCCGGAATACGAAGGCATTGAGTTCTACCTGGCAGGCGATGTTCATATGAACACCGCCTATAACGAAATACTGGCTACCGACTCGGGCTATATATTACTAGCAACACTGGTGATTATCGTTGCGCTTTCATTCCTTTTATTTCGCGCCACGCTAATCGGCATGCTCGGACCAATTAGCGTAGTGCTTTGCAGCGTACTGCTTACCGTGGGCTTCATCAGCTTCGTTGGCATGGAAATCACCCTTTTCTTTTCGATGATTCCCACCCTGTTATGCGCAGTGGGCGTTGCGCAGTCTGTGCATATCCTGCTCGAATTCCAGCGCGTAAGAAAAAGCGGCGAGACGCGTAATAATGCCGTGAAAGCTTCGCTTAAAAAAGTGGGAGGACCGTGCTTAATGGCGGCACTAACCACCGCCACTGGCTTTCTGGCGATGTATCCATCAGAGCTGCGCACGGTTAGTGAGATGGCTATTTATGCGCCGGCGGGCATTATGCTGACATTCCTGTTTTCAATTACGCTATTAGTTATTTTTCTTGCGGGCGATGAAAAACCCGCCTGCAACAGTGCGAAAAATAATGAGCATCGCCTTGCCGTCAACCCATTGGTGGCCACAGCCGTGGCCAAAGCAATTGCTATTGACCTGAAAGCACCCAGGGCGGTCATTGGCGCCTGGTCGCTAATATTTTTGTTTGCTTTTATTGGCATAAGTAAACTCTCCATCGACTTTAATTTTTTGAAGGAATTCAAGCCGCATGTGGAGTGGCGCAAGCATACTGAAAAGGCCGAAAGCGTTATGGGCGGCTTACTGAATGTTGCCTACGTGGTTGATACCAAGCAAGCCGATGGTATTAAAGATCCACAAGTGCTCCAATCGATAGAAAAAATACAGCGCTTCGCCGAGCAGCTTCCACTGGTGAAAAAGACCTATTCAGTAACCGATATTATCAAGGACATGAACCAGACCTATAACGGCGACGACCCGGAATTTTACAAGCTACCTTCCGATAGAAACCTGAGCGCGCAGTACTTTCTACTGTACGAGCTGGCCGGTGGTAAAGAGCTGGACAACTTTGTCTCGCAGGATTTTTCACGCGCAGTGCTGGAATTGCGCGTTGAAATGGCATACGCGAGCAAGGTGCTGGATCTACAACAGAAGATTGACGCCTACATCCAGGATCAGCAGTTCGCAGGCATCGAAATAAAGAAAACCGGTATTGGCTTGCTCTGGGTAAAGTTTGCAGAGTACATTGGTAACACACAGATGGTCAGTTACAGCCTGGTATTTGTTATGATCGCCTGCTTTATGTGTATTTCTTTCGGGTCGATAAAAGTAGGCATGTTGTCGATGGTTCCAAACCTGGCACCGGTGGTACTCACGCTGGGCACGATGGGTTGGCTGGGTATTCCGCTCGACTACATGAAAATGATGTTGGCGACGATAGCGATTGGTATTGCGGTTGATGACACCATTCACCTGGTCACACGCTATCGCAAACGCTTTTTGGAAACCGGCAGCTATGAAAAAGCGCTAAGCGATTCACTCGATGATGTGGGCCCTGCACTTATCATCACCACAATTATCCTTGTTGGCGCTTTTTCGGCATACTTCTTTTCCAGCACTACCATTCTGGCAAGCTTCGGCGCGCTGCTGGCAGCCGCTATCGCGATTGCGCTTCTGGCTGATTTGTTTTTAATGCCGGTGCTACTAATGAAACTGAAGCCGTTCGGAAAAGAATTTGATCCAGCCACAGAATTTGACGAGCAGTAATGAATAGCGGCAGCGCCGCGAAACAAGGGTTCGGCAGTAGCAGCTACCGCGGCTACGTGCTGGGCGCGCTGCTGTTAGCCTACATACTCAACTTTGTCGATCGCATTATGATCGGCATTCTTGCAGAACCTATTATTGATCATTTCGGTTTAACTGACGCTCAGTTTGGCTTGCTCAGCGGGGTCGCGTTCGCCGTCTTCTATAGCGCACTGGGTATTCCCATCGCCAGGCTATCGGAGCGCGTGAACCGCGTTTATATCATTGGTACCGCCATTCTGCTGTGGAGCCTGATGACTATGCTCTGTGGCCTGGCAAGTAGCTTCTGGATGTTGTTTGCGTTCCGGCTTGGCGTAGGTATTGGTGAAGCCGGGCTAACGCCGCCGGCAAACTCGCTGATATCCGATTATTTCGTGCCCTCGGCGCGTACGCGTGCGCTGGCGATCTACACCATGGGCATCACTCTAGGCAGCTTTCTGGCTAGTTTATTCGTCGGCCTTACCGGGGCCAAAGTCGATTGGCAACAGACTTTCATTATCGTCGGGTTAGCCGGCATCCCGGTGGGTCTATTAATCCTGTTTACAGTTAAGGAAGCACCGCGCGGGCATACCGACCCTGTACATGCAGGTGCCACTCAAGCTGCCTCGCTGAAGTCGACATTAGAGGAGCTCGTCCGCAAGCCAACTTTTTGGATCGTTACGCTTGGGGGTACGGCAACCGCGTTCGTCGGCTACGGCATGAGCAATTTTTCGATTTCATTTTTGGTGCGAAACTTCGATATAAGCGTACCGAATGCCGCGCTTTATTACATGGCGCCGCTGGCGCTGAGCGGCGCAGCAGGAACCTGGCTGTGCGGTTACCTGGTAGGAAAATTTGCCAACGGCCGCAATGACTTCGGGCTGCGATTGACCGCTGCCAGCCTGGTCATCGCAGCGATAGGGTATATCGCAGCATTTAACAGCACTAACAAGGCGATGATCCTGCCGCTATTACTGTTGGCCAATTTCTTTCACTACTGGCATATGGGCCCAATGTACGGCTCGGTTGGCGCAGTGGTCTCTACCAGGGTGCGGGCAACGGCAATCGCTGTCCTGCTGTTTGTTATCAACTTGATTGGCTATGGCCTCGGCCCCTTATTCGTGGGCTGGCTCAGCGATCGCTTCACCGCCTCGAAACTGGTGTCGACGCCTGGCCTGGACCTGGCCCGATGCTTGGGCTCGGGCGAGAATTTGAGCGTGCCACACGCCGCGGCCTGCGATGCAGCCAGTGCCTACGGGCTCCGAACGTCGATAACCCTGACCCTGTTCGTGTTTTTCCTGGCGGCGCTAATGTTCGCGCTGGCCTCATTGCGCTTCAACAAAGATGCACACGACGCTGCTCCATCGCTCGATTCATAATCAACACCTCAAATTTTTCCGCCGCGCAACGCGTAATAAGCCAGCTACGCCCCGCCTTATCAGCGACTAAACTTCAAACACCCTTGAGACAGCTTGCATTTCAGGCCGCGCTGCTGCCCTTCAATATGAGATTTTTATGTTTAAGTCATTTTTCCTGAACAAAAAATGGTTTGCCTGGTCGCTGTTAGGCTCGCTGGTGATACTGATGGCCACCTGGTACAAGGTGCAGCTGGATGTGCAAATCAACGAATGGTTCGGCGACTTCTACAATACTGTGCAGGAAGCGTTGGCTACACCTGGCGCTGTTGAATTCGAATCCTTCCTCGGCAAGTGCATGACTTTCGCCAAAATTGCCGGCATTTATATTCTGGTTGCAGTCATCCTGGAATTCTTCGTGCGCCACTATATTTTCCGATGGCGTACCGCGATGAACAATTACTACATGTCGCACTGGGGTGAGCTCAGGCATATAGAAGGCGCGGCCCAACGCGTGCAGGAAGACACCATGCGTTTTGCGCGTATTGTTGAAGCACTGGGCGTTGCGTTTCTTCGCTCGATTATGACCTTGGTGGCGTTCCTGCCAATACTATGGGCGTTGAGTGCGCAGGTAACCGAGCTGCCATGGATTGGCCCGGTTGATCACTCGCTGGTTTACCTGGCCATTATCTCCGCCACTTGCGGCACAGTGTTGCTTGCCATTGTTGGCATAAAACTGCCCGGGCTGGAATTCAAGAACCAGCGCGTAGAAGCTGCCTACCGGAAAGAACTGGTATTTGGCGAAGACCATGAGGAGCGCGCTGCCCCCCCGACGGTAGGCGAATTATTTTTCAACATTCGCAAAAACTATTTCAACCTGTACCGGCATTATTTGTATTTCGATATCGCCAAGTGGTCATACCTGCAGTTTACGGTAATCGTGCCTTACATCATGATGGGCCCAACCATTGTGGCAGGTGCCATTACGCTCGGTGTTTTGCAGCAGATACTGCGTGCGTTTGGCAAAGTGGAAGAGTCGTTCCAGTTTCTAGTAAATTCCTGGTCGACAATTGTGGAGCTCATGTCGATTTACAAACGCCTGAAAGCATTTGAGCTAACGATTAAGGGCAAACCATTTATCGAACACTACCCGGTTGACGCCTAACGCAACTAACAAGCATCAACCGAAAACCAAAACGCCCGCAGAAGCGGGCGTTTTGGTTAAATCGTCAGCAGTATGGTTGCTGCGATGGCCAGGCAAATTGAACTGGCGGTGACCTCGTAGGCCTTCATTTTCATTTCCATCAGGAGGGTCTCTCGATTTAATCAATAAGTTTGTTGGTTAGCGATGAATCGCCGTCCTATTGATTAAATATAGACCAGTTTTGAAAGGCTGCCCGCTCCTCTGTAAATAGCGTAGCAGCAGGAACACCAAACCTTTAGCTTGTTTAATTGTCCCGTGGGCGAAGCCTGGCAATGAGCACTATGCAGCTAATCATCACGCCCAAGGCCATGAAAAATAGCGCTTTCTCAGCGGGGCAGCCCTCGCTGGTACAGCTTAGGTCGGTATAGGGGAATAGCCCTAGCGGCGTGAAAATGTGGAAGAACACCGCGCCTGAAATGATGCCCAGGCCCAGTAGCGCGCCCCAGAATCGCGTTGCGGGTACCAGGATCAACACTGAAGCCACCAGCTCAGCAAGCCCGATAAGCAATCCACCATGTTGGCCAAACCAGCTGCCAATAGCACCGAGGCCTATATCCGTCATCCACTGGCCCACGGTTTGAAAAATATAAACCGTAATATCCACTGGCTCACCAATAAAACCGGCAAATTTGAAAAATAGTGATTGCAGAAAAACAAATGCTACATAAACGGCAAGCACGGTATTCAGATGTTTTTGCATAACAATGTCTCCCAATTTATACAGTTTGCCCTGCACATGCGGTATGGGCATTGCCCTTAGCGCATTAAGGCACTGTGTCCTGAATATGTAAACCCTGGTCTAGGCTTTGCGCAATGCTCGAACTAGCAACAAGCCCCCCAGCAATGCCGAATAAAACAATGCTTCGCCATAATCGCTGCGCACCTGCCACCACATGTGCACCATTACCAACAAGGCAGCTACATACACCAGCCGATGCAGCACTTTCCAGCGCCTGCCAAGGCGGCGCTGCCAACTTCGCGTTGAGGTTATTGCCAACGGCAGCAAACAAATGACTGCAGCCAGCCCGGCAACAATATAGGCGCGCTCCGATAACTCCGTTAAAAGCTGCTGCCAGTTAAACCCAACAATAAATAGCGCAAAAGCCAGCAGGTGCAGGCAGGCATAAAAAAAACTGAACAATCCCAGTAACCGGCGCAGGCGCAACCACTCAACACTACCGCTTAACTGCCGCAGCGGCGTGCAAGCCAAACTTGCAGCCAGCAACCATAAAGCGCACAAGCCCAATTGATGAACGATTGCTTCGCCCGGATCAGGCTCTAGTGCACCACGCAGCACACTTAGTGTGAGTAACGGCAACGGTAAAAGCGCAACAAGCCATATCGCCGCCTTCGCTGCTATGCGTTGTGCTGGAGTCATAGAGCTGTTAACGATTGGTTAAAAATTTTTCTTAAGATCCAGCCCTTTATACAGCGCACCGACCTGCGCTTCATAGCCATTAAACATTTGCGTGGCAATACGCCGTGGGTTAAAGAGACTGCTTGGCAAGCGCCGCTCATTGGCCTGGCTCCAGCGCGGGTGGTCAACTTTGGGATTGACGTTGGCATAAAAGCCATATTCATGCGGTGCCAACAGATTCCAGGTAGTGCGCGGCATCTTTTCGCTAAAACTAATCCGCACAATCGACTTAATACTTTTAAAACCGTATTTCCATGGCACAACCAATCGAAGCGGCGCACCATTTTGATTGGGCAGGTGTTTGCCATACATGCCTGTTGCAATCAGCGTTAGCGGATGCATGGCCTCGGCCATCGTTAGCCCCTCGACATAGGGCCAGTCGATGGTGCCGAATTTGCTGCGTTGGCCGCGCATTTCGCTTGGTCTTTGTAAGGTTTCAAAGCGCACATAGCGGGCTCGTGATGTAGGTGAGAAACGTTCCAGCATGGCGCCCAACGGAAAACCAATCCAGGGAATCACCATCGACCATGCCTCAACACAGCGCAGCCGATATATGCGCTCTTCCAGCGTGTGCGGCCTAAGTATATCTTCCAGGTTGAAAGTCCCGGTTTTTTCAGCCTCGCCATCAACCACTACAGACCAGGGCTCAGTACTAAGGTTTTTCGCGTAGCGTGCCGGATCAGTTTTGTCGGTGCCGAATTCGTAAAAGTTGTTGTAGCGCGTGGCGTCGCTATAGGGCGTTAAAGCTTCGTCGGTGTAAAAACCATGTGGCCGGTGTGCTGCCGTAGCGGCCTTGTAATCGAGTTCAGCAGCATGATGCGCTGCGCCATCTGTGCGCGCTCCCGGCATCGAAACAGCAACAGCGCCTGCATCTTTGTCGCCAGGATCAGCGCAGGCCGCGGGCAACACTGCCATAGCCGCAGCCGCAGACAAACCGGCGATAATTTCGCGTCTTGCGCGGTAGACAGGTTCGGGTGTTATCTCACTAGCGGGAATTTTCTGGCCAGCAGCAAATTGCTTGAATCGCGAGGACATTGAGCACTCCAGGGTAGGCTTGTACGCAGAAAATCGCGAGCCAGGCGCAAAACCGTACTACTGGCATTTTCGCAAATTCAGGGAATATTCCAGCAGTAAACTTGCGCGCGCCAGACAATAAAAGACCGCGCGCCGCAGGAATAATTCCGCTGCACGCATTCCACGGCAGGTTAATCGCTGTATCGAATGCGCCGGTACAGTGCGATAACAGGCCCCGAAAGCGCGTAGGTAAAAGCAATAATAAACAGTACGATTGGCGGGTTCGCTGCAATCAAGACCAGCATCAGCAAAAAAAACAGCAGCGCTACCACAGGCACGCGCGAACCGAAATCAATGCCCTTGAAACTGCTATAGCGCACGTTCATTACCATCAGGAAGCCAACCACCGCAGTCTGCACTGTCATGGTTATTACCAGCCAACCCGGCAATGTGGCGCTGGTATACCCATATTCGTGGCCCAGCCAAACCGTACTGGCAATCAATGTAGCCGCCGGTGGGCTGGCCAGGCCGGTGAAGTAACGATTGTCGGCCGTCTCGGCTTGCGCATTAAAACGCGCCAGGCGCACAGCGGCGCTGGCCACATACACAAATGCGACCGCCCAACCCAGCGTACCCAAGCCCGACAAACACCACATAAACATGATCAGTGCCGGCGCAAGACCAAAGGTAACCATGTCCGACAATGAATCGAACTCCTGGCCAAATTGACTTTGGGTATTAGTTAAGCGAGCCACCCGTCCGTCGACGCCATCGAGCAACTGCCCAAAAAATATTGCCAGGCCGGCCAATCCAAACTCGCCATTCATACCCGCAACGATTGCATAAAAACCGGCAAACAGAGCTGCGGAGGTAAACAAGTTGGGTAAAAGATAAATGCCCGCACGGCGCTCTTTTTTGCCGCCTACCGATACTTCCTCAAAATGCTCGTCGATGGGCAGAAAAACTTCCGCAGTAGCATCAGCGCGCTTGTTGCCGGAATCTGCCTGGCTAGCGGAATCGCCATCCGTTGCAGGCTTTTGCTCGGCGCTTTTGCCATTGCCAAGGCTGGTTACGTTGTCGTTTTTTTTCATAGTTTATTTGCTTGGTTGCGAGTCGAGCGTGCTCTGCCAGACCGCGCGCATCAGTGGCTCATCGAGTCGGTGTTGAAGCGTACACAAGCCAATTTCAAATTCGCCGTAAGGCGTCAATTTAGCACTCTTAACATCTTCAATGATTTGTATGCTATCAGAAACGGGGCTTGAGGCTAGCACCAGCTCGGGCACCAGGCCTACGCCACAGCCCAGCGCCACCATCGAAACGATGGCCTCGTGGCCAGTTACCTGCGCGTAAATTGACGGCTTGATTTTTTGAGCGCGAAACCAGCGGTCCAGCCGACGGCGACTCTCGCCCTGCTCCGCAACAATCCATGGCAAGCCCTGCCAATCGATATGGCCAGCCTTGCGCCCACGCGCTATTTCTCGCTGTGGCGCGCATTCGCCCAGCGGCGCAATAAACTTAAGCTCGGTTCGAGCCAACGTGGCGAATGCCAATTGCCTGTCGAGCTTTTCAGGCTTGGCCGCCACCGCAAAATCATCGCGGCCATTTAATACGCGCGCGATTGAATCCGCCTGGTCTCCGGTATGTAAATCCACCTCAATCTGTGGCTGTGCCGCGCGAAGACCAGACAACACCCCGCTAATCAGGCTGTGGCTTGCGGTTACCGAGCAAAAAAGGCTAACACTGCCGGTTAGATTACTTACCGATATTCCCATATCGTTTTCGAAGGATTGCCAGGCCGCCAGGCATTCGCGAGCAAACTGTAGATAGCGCTGGCCGGCTGGTGTCAGCGCCACGCGGCGATTGTTACGCTGGAGTAGCCCAACCCCTACGCGAGCCTCTAAACGCTGGACCCAACGCGACAAGGCCGGTGCGCTAATAAAGTGTTTTTCGGCTGTGCGGCCGAAATGCAGCGTTTGTGCTAGATCTATAAAAATCTGTAACTCTTTGATTTCCATGTAATATATTCGTAAATCTAAAGTGAATTCTCGAAAGCGGAATCGCTTTGCACGCAGCTTTACTCCATGTTTATTGCATCTTTCGCAACACTGTATTGAATATATATCATTTTACGCAAGACTTCGAGGTGCTTACTATGTTCCGAGTCACAGGGACAGTTTACTTTTCTGGCGCAAGCGCCGGAAAAGTAAACTGTCCCTTTTGTAAACGTAAACTGTCCCCTTGGTGTAAACAGGAAAAACCAACATGGCTAACTACTTCAACACCCTTCCGCTGCGCCTGCAGTTGGAACAACTCGGCAAATGCCGGTTTATGCAACGCGACGAATTCGCACACGGCTGCGAATTGCTAAAAGGCAAGAAAGTAGTGATCGTTGGCTGCGGCGCGCAAGGGCTCAACCAGGGCTTGAATATGCGCGACAGCGGGCTGGATATTTCCTACGCGCTGCGCGAGTCGGCGATTAGCGAAAAACGCGCTTCATGGAAAAACGCCAGCGACAATGCTTTTAAGGTTGGCACTTACGAAGAATTAATCCCCTCTGCCGACCTGGTTTGTAACCTGACGCCCGATAAACAACACAGCGACGTGGTGTCCACCATCATGCCGCTAATGAAAAACGGCGCGACGCTGGCCTATTCGCATGGCTTCAACATTGTTGAAGAAGGCATGCAAATTCGCGATGACCTTACCGTTGTTATGGTAGCGCCGAAGTGCCCCGGCACCGAAGTGCGTGAAGAATACAAGCGTGGCTTCGGTGTGCCTACGTTGATTGCCGTGCATGCTGAAAACGACCCCAATCGCAACGGGCTGGATATTGCCAAGGCTTATGCTTCAGCCACTGGCGGTGACCGCGCGGGCTGCCTGGAGTCTTCATTTATTGCCGAGGTCAAGTCCGACCTGATGGGTGAGCAAACCATTTTGTGTGGCATGCTACAAACCGGCTCCATTCTTTGTTTCGACAAAATGGTTGAGAAAGGTATTGATGAAGGCTATGCATCGAAGCTGATTCAATACGGCTGGGAAGTTGTAACCGAAGGTTTAAAGCTTGGCGGTATCACCAACATGATGGATCGCCTGTCGAACCCTGCAAAAATCGAAGCTTTCGAACTGGCTGAAGAATTGAAAGACATCATGCGCCCACTGTATGAAAAGCACCAGGACGACATTATGACCGGGCACTTTTCAAAAACCATGATGGAAGACTGGGCCAATGACGACGCCAACCTGCTGAAATGGCGTGCGGCCACCGCAGACACCGCGTTCGAGCAAACCCCATCGGGCAACGTTGAAATTTCTGAACAGGAATTTTATGACCACGGTATCTTGATGGTTGCGATGGTAAAAGCCGGGGTGGAGTTGGCTTTCGAAACCATGGTCGCCGCAGGCATCATCGACGAGTCGGCATACTACGAGTCTTTGCACGAAACGCCGCTTATTGCCAACACCATAGCGCGCAAGAAGCTGTATGAGATGAACTGTGTTATTTCAGACACCGCCGAATATGGCTGCTACCTTTTCGACCACGCCTGCAAGCCATTGCTGAAAGACTTCATGTCGAAGATCGATACCGATGTGATTGGCAAAGGGCTAGACGTTAGTGACAACGGCGTAGACAACCAGCAACTGGTTGCCGTAAATGCAGCGATTCGCAATCACCCGGTTGAAAAAATCGGCACCGAGCTTCGCTCATACATGACCGACATGAAACGCATCGTTTGAAAGTTTGGGGTCAGAGTAAAAACTAAAGTTTGGGGTCAGAGTAAAAACT
>JABDNS010000111.1 GCA_013043705.1 Pseudomonadales bacterium | reverse complement strand
CCATAGAGCGGATGTTTTATGTTTGCCGAACAGGTACAACACAATAGCAGGCGCTGACAGGGGCTGGCCTGACGAGTAAAAATTTCCGGAAATCGCAGCTGCGCCACACGATCAGGCGATGCCCACTAACTGCTCGACAAAAAACTCCAGGTGCCCGCGCGGGCCGGCTGGAAGCGGCCACATTGCAACGCTGTCGGCGAGCTTTACGAAGGCCTTGCCAGCCTGGCTATCCGGGTACAGGGCAAGCAACGCCTGTTGCTTGCGCACCGCCTTGCGCAGCGACTCATCGTGCGGAATATCGCCCGCGTAGTGCAACAGTACATCGAGAAAGCGGTCGGTGGTGGCTACCAGGCGATCGTAAAGCAACTTGCCCTCGCGCGCACTGCGGGTCTGGTTGGCGAGCACGCGAAACGCCTGCACACCGTGATCGCGATGCAAGACCTTGATTAGCGCATAAGCGTCGGTAACCGAAGAGGGCTCGTCGCAAACCACCACCAGCACTTCCTGCGCGGCGCGCACAAAATTAATAACCGAACCGGAGATGCCGGCGGCGGTGTCGACAATCAGCACATCGAGCTCGTCGACCAGCTCGCTGAAAGCACCGATCAAACCCGCGTGCTGCGCGTCGCCTAACTGCACCATAGACTGCGTGCCGGAGCTGGCTGGAATAATGCGCAGGCTACCGCTACCAGGTACTGGCGGCCCATCAACAATTATGTCCTGCAACTCACACTCACCGGCAAACAGGTCTTCAAGATTGCGCGCCGGGCGCAAACCCAATAGTACGTCGACGTTGGCAAGCCCCAGGTCTGCGTCGAGTAATAAAACGCGTTGGCCGCGGCCCGCCAGTGCCAGGCCAAGGTTTACCGAGACATTGGTTTTGCCGACCCCGCCCTTGCCGCCGGTGACCGCGATCACGCGCACCGTGCCTGCGCTATCGCCTAGCGCATTTTTGTCGTCAGATTCAGCCAAGTCGGGACTCACTGGGATTGCAGGGTTAAGTTGCCAGGATTACGTGCCGCAATGGCACTGCGGGAGAAAGTTTAGCGCAAATAGGTTGACGCCGGCTCTGTTACCAGTGGCGCAAGCAC
This sequence comes from Pseudomonadales bacterium, assembly GCA_013043705.1. Lineage (GTDB taxonomy): Bacteria > Pseudomonadota > Gammaproteobacteria > Pseudomonadales > UBA7434 > UBA7434. Next base: position 12,481 of record JABDNS010000111.1, on the reverse strand, counting down.
CGCTTCATGTGCAGGGCAGTCGCCGGCAAAACCCAGGTCCTGCAACAGTGAATCTGCATCCGGGTCACACAAGTGCTCGGGCAACACGGCGCCCTTGGTCAACCATGCCAGCGGCAAGCGCTCGCTAAGCAACAGGCTCAGCACTTCACCCAGCGCGGTTGCGCGCTGGTAAAAACTTAGCACACTGGCAAAGGTGCGTTCGCTGCGGTGCCTGCGCACAACCTCACGCAGAAAACGCGCATCGCCAGTTGCGGGCAGCACCAGTAGTTCACGCAGTTGCAAGGCATCAGCTTCCTGACGCCAGCTTTTCGGCAATGGTTGATCCGCTGGCATATCGATCAGTAACAGCCGCTTGTGTGCACTGCCGGCCAATTGCTCGCGCAGTGAGTCAGCGCTGCGCAATGCGGTGAACGCTACGCCAGCCAATTCTGCCAGCTCGGCGAGACGCGCATCCCTGGCGCCATCAAGATGAAACAATGCAATGCTATCTATCTCTCCGGCGGCAACCGCGCGCGCGAGCAACATACTCGCCACAGACGACTTGCCTGCAGCTGCCGGGCCCAGCAGCGCCAGGATAGCACTGCCTTGAAGGGCTTCTCGTGCAACGATAGGCACCAGTGCGGCAAGCTTCTGGCGACAATCAGACCATAACTTTGCAACGTCATCGCCTTCGACAGTTTCCATTAAAGCGCTGCAAACGGCGGCGGATAAACCCATGCGCTGCAGGCGATGCTGGACCAGGTAGCGCTCCGGCTCCGGCAGCATCGACTGCGATGGATTGGCCTGTAACTTTTCGTCGAGCATGGCGCGCATGGCGCGAAGCTCGCTTTGAATACTTGCATCCTGCCCGCTAGAAGCAGCCGTGAAACTGTCGGTCGCAGGACGCTCGCCGCGCAAGCTGCCAATTCGCTCGGCCAGCGCGCTGGCCGCCTCGCGCATATCTACCGAATGGTCAAAACTTTCTGCGCTGCCGGCTTCGGCGCGCTCGCGCTGACCGAACAGCGCCGCATGTTCGCTACTAAGTTTGGCCAGCGTGTCGCCGAACTGCCTGCGCTGCGCTGCGCCCCCGCTGTCACCAACGGCCTCACCTCGCTCAACACCCTGCTCACGCACCTCGTTCGCTGGGTTCGCATCGCCAGCCCTGCGCTCCGCGCGTCGACGGTCCGACTGGCGTCGCTCGGCATTGTCATGCACTCGCCTGCGCTGCGCGCGATCTGCGGACTGCGAAGCTTGCAGTTCGTGCGAGGCACCTGGCGAAGGTGGCAAACCAAGCACTTCCACGCCGCTGCCAACCCGCTTCGATGACAGCAGTAGCGCATCGGCACCAAAAGCATCGCTGAGCATTTTCATCGCGGTGCCCATATCGCGCGCGTAGAATCTTTGCGCGCCTTCGTGTGTATCCTGCATAGTCAATCATCCTGCGTCACGATTTATCCGACGCTGTGCTCGATAGTAATTTGTTTATCGTCGGGAATCTCATTGTACGAGAGTACCGATAAGTTGTGGCCACCGTAACGTGCCAGGCGCGCCAACACGGGCCGCAGCGCCGCCGTGACCAACAGCACCGCTGGCTTGCCAGCAAGCTCCTGTGCTTGCACTGCCTGCGCAAGCGCGCTCTGCAGTTGCTCGGCCAGGCCCGGCTCCAGGCTAAGTTCGCCGCTGGCCTGTTGCGCCATAGATTTTAGCAACAGCTGCTCCATCGTCATGGCCAGGGTAATAACCGGCAGGTTGTCGGTGTTGCCATAAATCTCCTGCACGATTGCCCGCGCCAGTGAAACCCGCACCGCTTCTATCATGCGCGCCGGGTCCTGGTTGAACGCCACGTTGGCCACCATAGATTCGGCGATGGTGCGGAAATCGCGCACTGGCACCTGCTCCGCCAGCAAACCTTTCAATACCCGCAGCAATACACTCATGCTCACGGTATCGGGCACCAGCGCCTCGGCCAGCCGGGGCGCGTGCCTGGCGAGCCGGTCGATCATCTGCTGCGCCTCTTCGTGACCCAGCAATTCGTGTACTTGCTTTTGCAGCAAGCGATTCAAATGCGTGGCCACCACCGTGCTGGGATCCACCACCGTGTAGCCCAGCGTTTGTGCGTGGTCGCGCACCGCATCGTCTATCCAAACGGCATCCAGGCCAAAGGCCGGATCCTTTACGGCAATGCCGTCGAGATCGCCGAACACCTGGCCGGGGTTAATTGCCAGGTGCCGGTCGGGGTACAATTCGGCCTCGCCCACGGTAACGCCAAGCAACGATATCCTGTATCCAGAAGGCTTTAACTCCAGATTATCGCGGATGTGCACCGCCGGCACCAGAAAACCGATTTCTTGCGAGAGCTTTTTGCGTATGCCCTTGATTCTGCCAAGTAATTCACCGCTCTGGTTTTTGTCGACCATCGGAATCAAGCGATAGCCAACTTCCAGCCCAATCATATCTACGGGTGCCACGTCGTCCCAGCCCAGCTCGCTGCTTGGCGCCTGCTCCTGCGCCGCCTGCTGTGCGTCCAGCTGCCTCTCGCGCTCCACAACCAATGCCTGGCGCGACTCAACCTGCCGCTGCACGAGGATTGCGCCACCGATACACGCCGCCGACAGCGACAGGAAAGCGACATGCGGCATGCCCGGTATCAAACCCATCACGCCCAGCACCATCGCCGCCACCAGCAGTGCCTTGGGTGAATTGAACATCTGCGTGAAGATCTGCTCGCGCATATCGCTCTCGCTATTGACGCGCGTGACCATGATGGCAGCGGCGGTCGACAACAATAACGATGGCACTTGCGCGACCAGGCCATCGCCGATGGTTAGCAGTGTATAAACTTGCAGCGCACGACCGAACTCCAGGTCGTGCTGGATCATGCCAATACCAAGGCCGCCGAGAATATTGATAATTAGAATAAGAATGCCCGCCACCGCATCGCCGCGCACGAATTTGCTGGCGCCATCCATCGCGCCATAAAAGTCCGCTTCGCTGCCGATTTCCTGGCGGCGTAACTTGGCTTCATCCTGGGTCAGGATACCGGCGTTCAAGTCGGCGTCGATCGCCATTTGCTTACCCGGCATTGCATCCAGCGTAAAGCGCGCAGAAACTTCCGAGATGCGGCCAGCACCTTTGGTTACCACCACAAAGTTGATGATCACAAGAATAAGGAACACAACCAGGCCGACCGCGTAATTGCCACCAACCACCACCTCGCCAAAGGCCTGGATAACCTTGCCCGCCGCGTCGCCGCCGGCATGCCCCTCGAGCAACACCACCCGCGTCGACGCAACATTCAGCGCCAGCCGCAGCAGCGTGGCAACCAGCAATATAGTGGGAAAAACCGCAAAATCCAGCGGTCGCATGGCGTACACCGAAACCAGCAACACCACTATCGATAGCGCGATATTGAACGAAAAGAACGTATCGAGCAGGATCGGCGGAATCGGCAATATCATCATGCCGAGCAGCATGAGTAGCAACACGGGCACGCCCATATTGCCTTGCGCGATACTGCCGAAGCGCTGGATTGCTGCCTGGTCCGCCAAAATAATCCCCCGAGATCACTCAGGTCAGTAAGCACCAACCTGTAAAGCCAGCGCGCATGGTTTGCGCTGCCATCGTGTAGATGGCTGGCGCAACAAAAAGTTGACGCCAAACAGCCTGCCTACTAGCTCAGCAAAAAGCGCTCCAAGTAAGCGCGGCCAGGCCTGTTATTTTTTCGCCGCATTTGCAAGCGGGCAACTCATAGAGGGTTTTGACTACAGCGGTCGGCCGCGGGTGTCAAAACTGTAATCGGCGGGGATGTCGAGCTTGCGATTCAGCGCTTTCACCTTACCCGGAGCCGGGCCTGCCGCTTGCCGACGTCGATTGAGCTGGAAAATAAACGCCAGTACCTGCGCAACCGCTAAATACAATCCGGCGGGAATTTCGTCGTCGATTTCGGTGCTAAAAAACAATGCCCTGGCAAGCCGTGGCGACGGCAATAGCGGCACGCCATTGTGATTGGCAACTTCGCGGATCTTAATCGCCACTTCATCACCGCCCTTGGCCACGACCACCGGCGCACCCTGCCCGCCCTGGTTGTATTTCAGAGCAACCGAAAAGTGTTCCGGGTTGGTTATCACTACGTCGGCATCCGGCACCGCGGCCATCATGCGCGATTGCGCCAGCTCGCGCTGCAACTGCCTGACCCGGCTTTTGACTTCCGGTTTACCTTCCGACTCCTTGAATTCGTCCTTCACCTGCTGGCGCGTCATGCGCAATTTTTTCAGGTTATCAAAGCGCTGGAATGGCACGTCTACCACGGCAATCAACACCGTTGCGGCGCTCATACCCAGCGCGGACCAGGCGATTATCCACATCGACTGCGCCATTGCGGGCCGCAGCGACTGCTGGCTGATGGCCAGCAGTTCATCGCGCATTTGCCAAAGAATCAATGAGGCGACCAGCGCCACAATAGAAAACTTGGCCAGCGCTTTGAAAAGCTCCACCAGCGCCTTCACTGAAAACATGCGCTTCAGGCCTTCCAGCGGGTTCATGCGGGACAAGCGCGGCGCCAGCGGTTTGTTAGAGAACAACCAGCCGCCCAGGCCGATGGCGCCAATGACACCGGCCAGCATTAGCAGCGCAAGTATTAGCACAACGATATCAAGCACGCTGTTGATCGACGCGCCAAGCGCCCCAAACATGGCCGAGCTATCCATTGCCGCCTGCCGGTCAAAGCTAAAGCTGTGCCGCATAACGCCCTGCAGTCGCTCTGAAATAACCCGGCCAAAAAGTAGCATTGAAACCGCGCCAGTCATCAGAAGCAAGGTCGTGCCCAGCTCACGCGAGCGTGCCACCTGGCCTTCCTCGCGGGCCTTGTCGAGCCGCTTGGGGGTCGCTTCTTCGGTTTTTTCCTGCCCGCTTTCTTCTTCGGCCATGCGCTAAACCCATTATGCTGGTAACGGCTTGGCGCGCCAGAAATCTGTCATTTGGCCAGCGAAACCCGCTTTTTTTGCTTCGCTTGCAATAGCTGAGCCAGACTTTGGGCAAACGCACTTGGCAGCCGGCCGTGGAATTTGTTAAAAAGCGCGCCAAACGCGCAACAAGGACACCACCATGAGTGAATTACTGTCTATAGAAAACCTTGCCAACCTCGGCGTACTGATTTTTTTGCAGGCGGTACTGGGCTTCGACAACCTGCTTTACATCTCTATCGAATCACAGCGCGCACCGGAAGCGCAGCGTGCCATGGTCAGGCGCAGCGGCATTATTATTGCGGTAGCGTTGCGTATCATTTTACTTGGGGTAATGGTCAAACTTCTGGCGTCGTTGACCGAACCGATTTTTCACATCCAGTGGCAGGGTGTTGTCGAGGGCACCTTCAACTTTGCCGCGCTGGTATTCCTGGTTGGCGGTGGCTTTATAATGTATACCGCATTCAAGGAAATTACACACCTGCTGGCGCTACCCGACCTCAGCGTCGACCCTTCACAAAAACGCCACAAGAGCGCGGCAATTGTTATTGCGCAGATCGTGTTGATGAACGCTATATTCAGCTTCGATTCAATACTCTCGGCCATTGCTATTACGCAGGTTTTCTGGGTGCTGGCTGCGGCAATTGTCAGTTCCGGCATTGCGATGCTGTTACTGGCTGATGCAATGTCTGATTTTATCCAGAAAAATCGCAAGTACGAAGTATTGGGCCTGTTTATTTTGCTTATCGTGGGCATTGTGTTGCTGGGCGAAGGTGGCCATGTTGCGCACCTGAAGCTGTTTGGCTACGCGGTAGAGCCAATGGCAAAAGCCACGTTCTACTTTTCTATCTTCGTGCTGGTGGTTGTGGATATTATCCAATCGGGCTACCAGAAAAAGTTGGCGCGCGTACGCGACCTGCAGCTGCAGGCCTAAGCCAGCATGCACACACCCGCGCACGGCTGCCTGTATACCGCCATTGCCGCGGAGCTATTGGATATACGCGCTGAAATGGCGGCCTTGCAGCTATGGGATAGCGAGCCGCCGAGCGCTGCAGCGCTTGCCAGTGAGGCGCCCTTTTGTATCGACACGCTGCAGTTCAACCAGTGGATACAATTTGTGTTTCTCGTGCGCATGCAAAAGATCATCGATGAACGCAGGCCGCTACCGCAAAGCTGCGATATTGCGCCGATGGCAGAGGAGTACTTCAAGCGGAACCCGGCTAATGCAGGGGCGCTAATAAAAACCCTGAGACGGGTAGATAATTTGATTTGTGGTCGCATCGGCGCCGCCCAGCGACGCGGGCAACTCTCTTCCTGAAACGCAACTCTTTTCCTGAAAAAAGCCGCTGCCAAGGGCTGGCGCGGCCTTGCAGGCTAAGCCGGTGCGGCGAACTGAATGCCCTTTTTCTGGAAATCACACATTTTGATACCGAATGCGCCGTCGACATGCGCGCGCTTGATAAAGTTGTCTTTATCAAGCTTGCCTTTTTCGATATCGGCCAGGTTCAACACTTTCTCGGGAACCACATTCTGTTGCTCGTCTAACACCTGTATCACGCGGGGGAGATGCTGGTACTTCTGGTTACAGGCAAGCACTAGCGCTACCTTGCCGTTCACCAATTCCACGATGGTGCCGGGCGGGTAAAGTCCAATCATCTTCATGAAGGCGTCTACCAGCCTGCCCTCAAAGTGTGTTTCACGCGCCTCGTAGAGGATTTTCAACGCTTCATTCGATGATAATCCCGGCGCGTAGCAGCGATCGGCGGTAATAGCATCATAAGTATCGGCAACCGCGATAATCCTGGCAAAATTAGGTATAGACGCGCCTTTGAGTCCGCGCGGATAGCCATTGCCATCGAAGCGCTCGTGGTGCGCGTAGGCTACATCGATAGCGCTGCTCAGTACGTTTGAGGTAGACAAAAGTAAATCGCGGCCGTACACCGTGTGCTTCATCATCACCTGCCACTCTTCGCGGGTCAGGCGCGAGGGCTTGTTAAGTATTTCAGCCGGAACTTGCATCTTTCCCACATCGTGCAATATGGCGCACAAACCCAAGTCATTGAGTTCCTGCTCACTCATACCGAGTTGCCGGCCAAACGCGATCGACAAAATACAAACACTCATCGAATGCTCTGCAGTGTAGGCATCCGAATCACGCATCTTCGCCATCCACAACAGGGCGTCGGGGTTATTCATAATACTCTTGACGCACCCTGACACAGTCTCCTTGGCGGCCTCGGTATCAATCGCGCGACCAAGGCGCACTTCATCCATCAGGGTTTTGGTAAATTGCCTGGTACGCTGGAATACACCACTGGCGTTGGCGTGCTCATCTTGTGCGGGAACCTGGTGCACCAAATCCTTTTTGTTAACCGTTTCAAACACCGCCCGCTCTTCAGCTTTCACCCAGGTATTGAAAACTTTGTCGACCCACACGGTTTCGCAGTACTCACGCAATAGCGAAAGGTGCTCATCGGTTTCGATTAGAAAGCCCTGGGTAAGAAACGGTGTTTCAAGCCAGTCGCAGTCCAGGTCGGAAACAAACATACCCACCTGCAGCTCGGACACATGCAACTCGATAGAACTTTGGGATTTAACAACGCGTGCTTCACGCGCAACAGTAGTCTTCATCGTTACGAATCGGTATCTGTAAACTCAGTTTTAAAATAAATTTGTGCAACAGGCGCGGCAATGCTTGGCGCGCGCTGCTACGACATTTCGGCAGACTGCTTTTTAGTGTAGACCACCGTCACCGACTGCTAAATACCGGTCGACGCGTGCGCTGGAATTTCGAGCAAATTTGATGCGGAAAAAGGCTACTGCTGAGAATTGGTTCACACGCGAGCGCGTGCCAGCAATTGCCAGCCACACAGCCGGACTGAGTGCTTTTTAAACAGATTAGTCTTTTGCGGGCGACTTGGAGGCTTCGCCGTCGCGTGCGCGCTCCAGCGTATCGACGAGGTTTTCGAACTGGCGCGTATTTTGTTTATTCATATCCATCAATGCACGATGCGCATCAATTACGGAATCCTGTATATCGGACTCCTCAGTCTCACCCAGTGGCAGCACCGGCAAATCGGGCACACTGTCTGGCGCAGAGGCGGTGATATTAAACAGGGCCTCGAAACCCATGCTGAGCAAGAGTCGCTGGATGCTCGAATCGGTGAGAAAAATTTCGGGCTTGCTGCCCAACTTAGCACTCGCAGTCTGCCCGATTTTGGCCAGGATACCCAACGTTGTGCTATCGAGATTTTCAGCGCCACACAGGTCGATACGCATGCTGCTGATTTCTTTTTTCTGGAAAACGTAATCGCAATAGTTTTCCAGCGTCACACACCAGGGCAGGCGCACATCGCCGGTCAGGCGCAAGTGAAATATGTCGCCGACGCACCCCGCCAGTACTTTACCGCTAATCATACTGGCAACCTGGATCCACGGACGTTATAAATTTTGCTTTGCATACATCAATCGCAGCGTTGCGAAGAGCCATCATTCATTAGTGTTTATCGACCAGTAGAACAGCGATATCGTCGGGGTATTTTTGTGAAGCATCTACCGCGTAGTGCTCGAGCACGCTGCCCGGTTCCGCTCGCATTGGCGGACTATGCGTAAGCAAATGTTTCTCCTTGGCCGCTAGCGAGGGCTCGGATAGTACCTCAAGAATACCGTCGGTAAACAACATTAAGCGAAATTCATCTGGAAGCTCCAATGAAGTTTCTTCGTATTCGACATCTTCAAACAAGCCCACTGGCGCACCCTGCCCCTCCAGGTATCGCGTGTCGTTATCGGCAATTAAAATGGGCAGCGGCAGGTGCCCGGCAACCGTGTACACAAGGCTGTTGCGCCGCGTATTCAACACCGCATAAAACATGGTGGCGTGTTTACCAATGCCGGTAGCCATCAGCTCAGCATTGGCCTGCTCCAGGAACTCGGCAGGGTGCAAAATTGCCTCGTTACCCAGGTGGTTAAAATCGCTACGCATGCGGGCGGTAAGGTTTTTTAATAGTACCGTTACGAAGGCCGACGAGGCGCCGTGGCCCGATACATCTGCCACAAAAAAAACCACGTGGTCAGTGCCCACGGTAACGTGTTCGACAAAATCACCGGAGAGGTACAAAGACGGAACGATATGGTGTCGGAAAACATAGGCGCCCTTTTGCATGGGGCTAACCGGTAGCATTTTCATTTGCACCATCAGGCCCGCTTGCTGGTCCTGCTCGAGCATAGCGAGGTTGTTTTTTAAAACGCTGTTGGCCTGTTCCAGCTGCATCCGGTAGCGAATATTGTCTTGGCGCAAGCTGTAACGCTCGAGGCTGCGCTCGATGGCATGCTCGAGCACCTCAAGGTCGACAATCGGCTTAATAAGAAAATCACTGGCACCCAGACGCAGCGCCTCAACGACGTCAACCATTTCGCCCTGCCCGGACATTACAATAATGGGTAACTCTGCATCGATGTCGGCAATATGCCTAAGCACATTGATGCCATCGAGCTTGGGCAAGTTCAAATCGCAAAGCACGCAACCGGGCTTTTCAGCCTGGATCATCGCGAGCCCGGTTTCACCGTCGGATGCGGTTATCGTGTTGTAACCAGTATTACGCAAATAGCCGGAAACATGATCGCGCATTTCGGCATCAGCATCGATCACGAGCACTTTTGCAAGACTATTATTCGGCGAGTAATCCACTCAGCAATCCTTGAACTGCAAATTCATGCGATGCACCCCTAACGCACCTTTTATAGCGCAAAGTACGTCAAATAAAGGCAGCAACGCTATGGCACCGATAGTGATTATAACGAGCAGTGGCGCGAATAGCATGCCGCAATGGCTTCAAAAATCGTCATCAAAATTATCGAAGTCCTCATTCAGCTCGCCATTGTGGATGTCCGATTGACGCCTTTGCAAGTAGACCTCGCGCAGGAAGGTATAGCGATCGCCGGATACTAACGCTTCGGCATCCAGCAGGTCAGCGCGCAAGTCGATCACGTCCACCGCGCGTATCGCGTAACGCGCGCCCTCGTCGTCCAGGTAGGTTGATGGCAACAGGTAAATGTCGGGTGCCAGCGCGAACGCATCACGCAATGAGCTGCCGCCAAACAATGGCAGCACGATATAGGGGCCGCTGCCAACCCCCCAAACGCCGAGTGTTTGCCCAAAATCCTCGTCGCGAGCGCTGATACCCACACCCGAAGCCACATCAAACAGGCCGCCGATGCCAACCGAGGAATTAACCAGCAATCGCCCGGACGCACTGCCCATTCGCGCCAGGTCACCCTGCAGGCCAGCGTTTACCAAATTTCGAACTTCAGCCAGGTTATCGAAAAAGTTGCTCACACCCCTGTCGACAAAGCCCGGGGTTATCCAACGATAGGCTTTTGCCAACGGCTTTAATGCCCAGCGATCAATAAACTCGTTAAATACGAAAACCTTACGATTGAATGATTCGAGCGGATCCTGTTCGCTGGCCATGCCGGGCGCACTGTAACAAAGCAAAGTGCACAGCATAAAAGTAATGCAAATCGACTTGGCGTTGCCAGCTGGGCCAACCGGGAAAAAGGGCATTGCTGCTGCCTCGTTTTATAGATAGATTTTGCGTGAGCGAGAACAATGGGACTGGCTTTGGCCAGGCACACAGCATCGCCAATGCCTGCCGAACTTCAATTGGCTACTCGCAATCAGCGAAGCGGATTATATCCTGTTCATACAGATTGGCGAGCACCCCGCATACGCCGCTTTGTAGCTGGCTCTTAGTCATCTGGTACGCTTCGCCGGCAAGTTGCTCCACCAGTTGCGCGGTGCACAACGGTTGCCCCTCGATCAATTCCAGCAAGCGCGCGCTAAACAGGTCTGTGCGCAAGAACTTCACCTCATCTTGCGCATCGCGGTACACCACCAGGCAAACCGGTGCCGCTTCGGGCGCGCACGGTTCATTGCCCGGGCCAATTTCATGCACCGCATAGTGAAAAACCATTGGCCATGCCAGCGGCGAAAGACGTGGCAGCATAGCAAGCATCGCCTGTGCTTCGGGCGCAGGCCCAAGGCTTGCTGGCAGTGATTCGTCGGACAGGAACAACGCCAACTCGGCCCACTCGTATTGCGCCAACTCGAGTAAATATGGCCGGCTCGCGCCGCCAGCGGCAAAACCAGAACCCAGGAACTCGACAAATTCGGCGCCAATATTAGTAAAGTAAGGTGTGTGCGAGCAATGCTTGGCGATGAAAGTTCGCACGCACGCCACCCATTCTTCCTCTGTGTGTAACTTGCGCAGTACGGGAAAGCCACTGGACAAAAAGCTTTCGATATTTGCGTAGACAAGGCCGGTATAGACGCGCATCCGGCGTGGCTCAATAGACGCAGGCGCCGGCACGTTGCGAGGGTCTCTTAAGTGCGCGGCAAAACGACGCTGCGCCGCGACCAGGCCTGGCGGCGCGCGGTCATCTATTGCTGCACCGATGCCTGTATCTTCCGGGCTGCCTTTATCCAAACTGGTGACACTATCGTTCACGCCAGCTTTCCAGCGCCGGTTTGATGCTGATGTTGCGTGTCGCGAATGCGCTGCACTTCAGCAAACAGCTGCGCCATTGGCGGAAAATTAAAGTCTCGCTCGAGCAATGTGGGCACAACACCAAACAGCGCGTAGGCCTTTGCGAGCAAAGCCCACACCTCATCCAGCACAGCCGCACCATGCGTATCCACACGTAAATCCTCTGCCTCAACATAGTGACCCGCAATATGCATGTAGCGCACGCGATCAGCGGGCAGCCCTTGCATAAACTCGATTGGATCATAGCGTTGGTTAATGCTGTTAACATAAATGTTGTTCACGTCGAGCAGTAATTCACAGTCAGCGCGTTCAAGAATTTCACAGATAAATTCGAGCTCGCTCATCTCCGGCTCGGGGGCGGCATAATAAGAAACGTTTTCGAGTACCAGGCGCTGGCCTATGGCGTCTTGCACGCGCTGCACGCGCTCGGCCAAATAGCCCACTGCATCGCGACGAAAGGGGATTGGCATCAAGTCGTAGAGATGGCCGTGGTCGGCGCAATAGCTTAAGTGTTCCGAATACAGCTTGCAGTGGTGTTGCCTGATAAAACCGGCAATGCTGTCGAGCAACTCGGTATCGAGCGGCGCAAAGCCGCCGATGTTCAAGGAAAGGCCGTGCAGGGTAATGGGGTAACGCTCGCTAAACGCGCGCAGCGTGTTGGCAAATTTGCCGCCAACACCTATCCAGTTTTCAGGTGCCAGCTCGATAAAATCGAAGGCGCCCGCAGGCGCCGCCAGCAGTTGCTGCGCAATTTCGCGCCGCAACCCTAAACCGGCGAGCGCGGCCCGCTCACGCCACACCGGTTCAGTCATGTGGGCAGCGCCAGACAGCAGCGCCTAAGCGCCGCACTTGCCCTCGCCACATTTGCCCTCAGCACCTTTGGCGTCACCGCCGCATTTGCCTTCGCCACATTTGCCTTCACCACACTTGCCTTCCCTGCCTTTGGCGTCACCACCACATTTGCCTTCGCCACACTTGCCTTCCTTGCCTTTGGCA
>JABDNS010000009.1 GCA_013043705.1 Pseudomonadales bacterium | reverse complement strand
TCGCTCCAATGCCCAGTCGCAGGTGCTTGAAGAGGAGCTGATTCGCAGCGGTATTCCCTACCGCATTTATGGCGGTCAACGGTTTTACGACCGGCTGGAAATTCGTAATGCGGTGGCTTACCTGCGGCTGGCCTATTACCGGCAGGATGATGCAGCTTTCGAGCGCGTGGTTAACACCCCCACCCGTGGCATCGGCGCCAAAACCGTGGCGCTGCTGCGCGAGCGAGCACGCAACGCCAATACTTCTCTGTGGGATGCTGCTTGTTTTGCTGTGAGTGAGCAATTACTTACTGCAAGGGCTTCTAATGCTCTACAAAAATTCATAGATCTTGTAGACCAGCTGGGCGAAGCAGCTAGCCGGATGACGCTACCAGAACTGACTGAACTTGCGTTAGAGGCCTCGGATTTGATGGCCTTTCACGGCAAGGAGGCGGGCGAGAAAGGTCGTGCACGCAAGGAAAACTTGCAAGAGCTGTTGAGCGCCACCAATCAATTCCAGCCAGAGCAAGAAGACACTGCACTGCGTGAATTCCTAGATACTGCCGCGCTGGATGCCGGCGAGCAGCAGGCCGATGCCCACGTTGACGCCTTGCAGTTGATGACGCTGCATTCTGCCAAGGGCCTGGAATTTCCGGTGGTGTATTTGGTTGGCGTCGAAGAGAACCTGTTCCCGCACCGGATGTCGGCCGAAGACCCGGAGCAGTTGGCCGAAGAGCGCAGACTGGCTTACGTGGGCATTACCCGCGCCATGCAAAAGCTGTATTTGTGCTACGCAGAGGCGCGTCGCTTTTACGGGCAGGATAGTTACAACGCGGTTAGCCGTTTTGTTCGCGAGATTCCCTCCGAATGCATTGAAGAGGTGCGCATTAACGCCACTGTGAGCCGGCCGCTGAATGCGCGTGGCGCGTTACAATCTGGCGCCGACGATACCGGCTTGCAGTTGGGCCAGCGCGTTTGGCATGAGGTATTTGGTGAGGGCGTGGTGTTGGGCCTTGAGGGGCAGGGCTCGCACGCTCGGGTGCAGGTGAATTTTGACGATGAAGGCAGCAAATGGCTGGTGGCTGCTTACGCGAATTTGCAGGGTATTTAGTTGTAGGCTCTAAAATTAACTGGAAACAAACGATGCAAAAAATAAAAGCGCTAATTGTAATGGCCCTACTGCTGGCAGCCTGCGGCGGAAACAGTGGCGATGGTGCCGATGCAAAAAGTAGCGCGGCCAAGCAAAAGAGCTACCAATGGAAGATGGTAACGACCTGGCCAAAGAATTTTCCGGGCCTTGGTAGCGCGCCAGAAAATTTTGCAAAGTTGGTGGCGCGCATGAGTAACGGCCGCCTGAAAATAAAAGTGTACGGCGCTGGTGAAGTGGTGCCGGCAATGGAGGTATTTAGTGCAGTGTCGAGCGGTACTGCTGAAATGGGTCACTCCGCTGCGTACTACTGGAAAGGTAAAGCGCCGGCCTCGGTTTTGTTCACCGCGATTCCCTTTGGTTTGAACGCGCAGGAAATGAATGGCTGGCTGCACTACGGTGGCGGTCTTGAATTGTGGCGGGAGCTCTATGCGCCGTTTAACCTGGTGCCTTTCGCTGGCGGCAGCACGGGCGTGCAGATGGCGGGCTGGTTCAACCGCGACATTCAATCGCTGGAAGATTTCAAGGGACTAAAAATGCGCATACCCGGCATCGGCGGGGAAGTTTTCTCTCGTGCAGGTGGTACAGCTGTGAGCATGCCTGGCGGCGAGATATTTACTTCACTGCAAACTGGCGTTATCGATGCGGCGGAATGGGTGGCACCGTACAACGATTTGGCTTTCGGTTTTCACAACGTTGCAAAGTATTATTATTTTCCCGGTTGGCACGAACCTGGTGCGATGCTGGAATTTACCGTTAACAAGGAAGCGTGGCAGTCGCTACCCGATGACTTGCAAGCGATCATAGAGGGTGCGGCACGTGCAATTAACCAGGATATGCTTGACGAGTACACGGCGCGCAACAATGCAGCGCTTATCCAGCTCAGGGAAAAAGGCGTGGATATCAAATCATTCCCTGCCGATGTAGAAGAGGCGCTGCGTAAATTTACCGATGAAGTTATTGCAGAGAACGTGGCGAACGACGCTATGTTTGCGAAGGTCTACGCCTCTTTCGATACGTTCAGGAAAAACGTGATGGAGTATCATCGCATTAGCGAACAGGCCTACTTCGAGTTGCGCGACGCCAACCTCTGATCCGCGCCAGGCGCTATTATTTAACGGTCGGGTAAATTGAGTTGGGCTGCGCAGCTTGTCGATTATTGCGTGATGGTTCGGGTGCGGCCATTCTCGTCGATGGCGACGTAGGTAAACATCCCTTCAGTTACTTTTTTGCGCGGGCCCTGAAAATTTGGCGTGTCGGTCCAAACTTCTACAAATACTTCAATTGAACTTCGCCCGGTGGCGCGCACTTCGGTATAAAAACTTACCAGCGCGCCAACTTGCACCGGCACCATGAAATTCACGCCGCCTACAGATACTGCGGCCAGCCGCCCTTGCGCCAGCTTGCGCGCGGTAACCCCGGAGGCCATATCCATTTGCTGCAATAACCAGCCGCCGTAGATGTCACCCAGTGCGTTAGTGTTGTTTTGGTGAGCCAATACCTGCAAAATTAATTCGCCGCTTGGCCTGGGCTCGGTATCGAGTTCACTCATGATATTCCAGCTACTGTTCGTAAACTTTTGAAGGCAGCCAGGTAGCAAGCTCTGGCCATACGGTTAACAATACCAGTAAAAGCACTTGAATGGCTATAAACGGTACAACGCCACGATAGATTGTGGTGGTGGCAATTTCAGGCGGCGCCACGCCGCGCAGGTAAAAAAGCGCAAATCCGAATGGCGGGGTTAGAAACGATGTTTGCAGATTTACCGCAATCATAATGCCAAGCCAGATTGGGTCGAAGCCAAGCACTAATAAAATAGGCGCCACGATAGGTACAACAACAAAGGTAATTTCGATAAAATCCAGAATGAAGCCGAGCAGGAAAATAACCAGCATCACCACCAGCAGCGCGCTGATTCTGCCACCGGGCATATCTTCGAAGATTGCGTGTATCAGCTCATCACCACCGTAGGCGCGAAAAACCAGCGAAAAAATAGCTGCGCCAAGCAAGATAAGAAAAACCATGCTGGTAATGGTGAGCGAAGTTCTGGCCACTTCCTTGAGTCGCGAAAAATCCAGCTGGCCTTTGCCAAACGCTAATAGCGTTGCGCCCAGCGCTCCAACACCGGCGGCTTCGCTTGGGGTGGCTGCGCCCACCAGGATAGAGCCTAGCACCACTACGATGAGCACAATAGGTGGCAGTAAGCCAGACAGAATCTGTCGCCAGCTCGCCTCACCATCGCCTCGCTCGATGGGCGGCGCAGCATCGTGCCGCCAATGTGTGTAAACAAACAGATATAACAAATAGAGCGCAACCAGCAATAGACCAGGTATTAACGCGCCAACAAACAGGTCACCTACGGATACAGTTTTGGGATTAAAAATTCCCTGGCTGAGCTGCGCTTGCTGGTAAGCCGACGAAAGAATATCGCCAAGCAGGACCAGCGCAATAGAGGGCGGAATAATCTGTCCGAGCGTGCCGGTGGCGCAAATGGTGTCGGTTGCCAGCGCGGGATCGTAGCGCTGCTTTAGCATGGTCGGTAATGACATCAAGCCCATGGTAACGACGGTTGCACCCACTATTCCGGTGCTTGCTGCCAACAGCATTCCCACTAGCACTACAGAAAAAGCCAGCCCGCCGCGGCGCTTGCCGAACACGCTGGCCATGTTTTCCAACAGCTCTTCCGCCAGGCGCGACTTTTCGAGCATCACGCCCATAAACACGAACAGCGGCACCGCAATTAACGTAACGTTCGACATGGTGCCAAAAATGCGGCTGGGCATCGCACCCAGCAGTGCGGTGTCAAAAACGCCAAACAGCATGCCGCCAAACGCAAAAATCAATGCGGTGCCGGCTAATGAAAACGCGACGGGGTAGCCTAGTAGCAGTACCAGGCAGACCACGGCAAACATAATGAGTGGAATGAACTCGAGCATATTTTTTTAAAGCGTTGCCTTGCGGTCGTCGCGCGCCGCCTGGGGCAAAACGGTTGTTCCTTTGAGCACGAGCCAGGCGCGCAGCGCCTCGGCAGTACCTTGCACGATAAGCAGCGCAGAGAATAACGGGATCAGTGTTTTCAGCCAGTAAACCCGTGCCAGGCCTCCGGAGTCGGCGGATGCTTCACGTATTTGCCACGCCTGTGCCACATAAGGGGCGCTCTGCCAAATAATAAACAGGCAAACCGGCAGCAGGAATACCGCAAAACCAAAAAGGTTGATGCAGGCCTTTCGATGCTCGCTGAAGCGTCGGTAGAAAATGTCCACACGAACGTGTTTATCGCATTGCAGGGTATAGGCTGCGCCGAGCAGAAAAGCTGCGGCGTGCACGTAGGTAACCGTTTCCTGAAGCGCGATCGAACCGAGGTCGAATCCGTAGCGCAGCAATACCACCGCGCTTTCCAGCAGCACTAACAGTAATAAAAGCCAGGCGATTGCGTGGCCGCTTAGCATCGTGGCGCGATCAATAACACGGATTGCGCTCTCGATTGCTGAATGTTGGTGAGAAGGCCTGGGCATGGCTGATTATTTTTGAACCGCCGGAGTAGAATAGCTGGCATTGTAACGCCAGCGCGGCCCCGCTGTGCAGACTTAAGCGGGCTGAATACTGCTAAACTGTAACAGGTGCCAAAGCGGTGTGCTGCATACTTTGCATGCAACATGCTACCCCACACAATTTTTGTGAGCACTTATGAGCGAGAAAATGATGCAAATTACTTGGCGGCGCACAGCGCAACGAGGAATCGCGATTTTGGCAATAACGGCGAGTGTCGCCCTGTTGCAAGGCTGTGTGAGAGGCATGGATATTAGCGATGAAGAGCTCGTCGCGAGGATGAGCGAGTGCATGTCGGATAGCAATAAAACCCCGGGTATGGCCGTATCCTGCGGCAATTACCAGAAAGAGTGCAAGCGTCGCGGTAAAGCTACCGGTAATTACATTTGCTAGGTAGCTATGCGCACCTTGACTAGTTTGGTTAGCGCGCCTGAGGTTGGCAGTTGGATTGCAGTGCCACCAGCTTGTTTTGCAGTTCTGCATTGCGCTGGCCACCGGCCACAAAAGCTTCACGATAGTAGTTGAAAGCCTGTGGGCAAACGTTGCCGCGTTGCTCCGAAATTGCGCCCAATTTTACATAGGCAATTTCAGTGGGGGCGAGCTTGATGCTGGCTTTAAGGTCGCGCTCCGCTTCGCTGAATGAATTCAGCTGGTGCTTGAGCAATCCACGCCGCAGCAGCGGGCTGAAATAGTTTGGGTCAAGACTGATGGCACGGTTGTAGGCCGACATTGCATCCTGGGTCCTGTTCATGCGGCTTAAAGCGATACCGCGCAGTTCATGGAAACGGCCCTCCCGAGGCTCCATGGAAATGGCGCGCTCGGCCAGCGACAGCGCGTTTTGATAATCTTTTTTTGCCAGCGCCTCTCCCGCTTCCGATGCCGCGTTGTAAGCGGGCTGCCTGCGGCGCAGCGCAGCGGTTGCACTAGCGAAACTCTGTTCGCCCAGCACCCCGCCGGGCGCTAGCGACGCTGCCGTTGCACGGTTGGCCTCTACCCTGGCCATCGATGGTGGGTGTGATGCAAACAGCGTGCTGAAAAAATCCTGCTGGCGACTTTCCGACAGCCTTACAAACGTTTCCTGCAAGCTTACGGCGGCCTGCGGATCATAGCCGGCCTTGCGCATGTATTGCATACCGTAGAGGTCGGCCTCAAGCTCTCGCGAGCGGCTATAACGAGTTTGGCCGTAAAGTGCGCCAAGCGCCACGCCCTGTTGCAGCGCGGCGCTGTTGCTATCGGAATTGGCCACCATGACGGTGGCGAGCATTTGTCCGCCGGCGATTAACGTACCCACTTCCTGACTTTGGGCGCTGTGCCTTGCGTCGGCATGCACGACTTCATGGGCCAGTACCGCGGCAAGCTCTGCTTCATTGTTGAGTTCGGTGAGCAGACCGCGGTTAACGGCTATTTTGCCGCCGGGCAGCGCCCAGGCATTGGGAGTGGAATCGTTGAGCACAACAAAATCGTAGGGCAGGTGCTTGCGAGCGGCGTGCTGCGCTACTTTATTGCCCACCTGTTTTACGTAGCGGGTGAGCTCCGGATCCAATGTGTAGTTGCCGCCGCCGGCTTGCTGCTGGCCTGAATAGTATTGTCGGCCGGTTTGCACTTCCCAGGCTTCACTCATCCAGGCCAGCTCTTTCTTGCCGGTAACCGGGTTGACGCTACAAGCGCCTAATGTGAGTAGCAGAATGGCCAGGCCAAGCGCTCTAAATGTTTTTATCGATAAAGCATGCATAATCGCTTTCCGCAGTTTTTGCGTAGAATTGATATGATCGTTAAGAGCGCGGGGCACCGATATTGAGCCAGTGGCTCTTGCGCGGCCAACAGACCGACTTCGCCCCCAAAGCTGCTCCTCTTAGTAGACTGGAAGCAGGCGGCGCAGTTCCGGCCAGTTTACGATGTGAGTGGCTCGCGACCAAGATTAGCAGCCACTTTTTTTGTAAGGATTTTACGTCCTTGCCGGACGGCGCCAGCCCAGCCGGGCGGCTATTCACCGGGAATGACCAGAGTAGCAACTGCCCGCAAGCGTTTGGCCGCGCAATTAATATCACGGATTCAAGACTACGTGTTCTGGGCTACGCAGCCTAGCATTACACAAAATACAGGAGAAACCCTTGCTGAGCGTTATTTCACCGGCCAAAACCCTGGACTTCGAAGCGCCACCGGCCACCCAGGCGAGCTCCAAACCGGCCATGATCAAAGATGCTGCGCAGTTGGTCGATATTTTGCGCGACTACAGCCCCGACCAGCTGGTGGGCCTGATGGGCATTAGCCATAAGCTGGGCGAGCTAAACCAGCGCCGCTACTCAAACTGGTCGATACCATTCAATAAAAACAATGCCAGGCAGGCGATACTTGCATTTCGAGGCGACGTTTACAGTGGCCTGCACGCAGATTCTTTTAGTGAAGAAGATTTTGAGTTTGCGCAGCAACACTTGCGAATCCTTAGCGGGCTGTATGGCGTGCTGCGCCCACTCGACCTAATGCAAGCCTATCGACTTGAGATGGGCACGAAGCTGGCGAATGCGCGTGGCGACAATCTTTATCAATTCTGGGGCGATAAAATCAGCAAGGCGCTGAACAAGCAGCTAAAAAGTTTGCAAAGCGAATATCTCGTTAACTTGGCATCCAATGAATATTTTAAAAGCGTTGCAATAGAAAAATTAGATGCAGAGGTTATAACACCTGTATTCAAGGATTTTAAAAACGGCAAATACAAAATTTTAAGTTTCTTTGCCAAGAAAGCGCGCGGCAGCATGGGCGCCTACATTATAAAAAATCGCATTACCGACCCGGCGGGGCTGAAAAAATTTAAAGCTGATGGCTACCGATACGATGCCGCGAGCTCAACGCCTTCGCAGCCGGTTTTTTTGCGCAAACAGAATTAATTGCAAAGGTTAATAGCAATGTTAGTTGCAAAGTAAGGCATGCTACGCACACTCAACGACTTACCATCGGCCCCTGCTTGCGAGCGCAATCGCGAGCCAATATTGCAAGCACTGCTGCCGTATCTGTGCAGCAATATTGAAGCACCGCGCTGTGTACTGGAAATTGGCAGCGGCACAGGGCAACACGCCTGGTATTTTACGCAGCGCTTCGCGGAATCAAGTAATTTCGCGAAGCACCAGCAGGGTGCTGCTGGTGCGAGTGCAGAGCATGTAGATGGTGGGGCGCAAGGATTAAAAAATCTAGGCTGGCAATGCAGCGATGTAGCGGATAACTTGCCAATCATTGACGCTTGGCGCGCGGCAATTCCTAAAGATGTTGAGAGCAACAATTTTCCAGCGCCTTTTGAATTAGATCTTGCCAAAAAAAATTGGCCAAATAAACAATATGATTTTGTATTTACTGCAAATACATTGCATATTGTTAGCTGGCCGCTCGTGTTAGCGTTTTGCGAGTGTGCAGTAAGCACGCTAGCTAAAAATGGCAAACTTTTTATTTATGGGCCGTTTAACTACAACGGTAGTTTTACGAGTAGCAGTAATGCGGCGTTCGACGCTAACTTGCGCGCTCGCGATGCGCTGAGTGGCATTCGGGATTTCGCGGCGGTTTGCGAAGCGCTGCAAGTGGCCGCGGCCAATGCCGGTTTTGCGATGCCGCTGGTAAAGGATATCGAAATGCCGGCCAACAACCGCTTATTGGTATTCGAGAAAAAGTGATTGGGCAGTGAGAAAATCGGTTTTTTTGCTGTCGAAGATAGCTGATCAAGCAGGTTGCGGCGCGAGCTTAAGTGAGTATAGGTGATCGAACACGAGCACAGGTGAATGAAGCGTTACAATGCCTGAAAATAGAATCCAAAAGAAAGTTTATTGGCGATGAGCAAACAAGACGACGATAAATTAGCAGCGCGATTGCGCCGCCAACAACGAGCTGGTGCGGGCGATGCACAGGATGAGCCTGGTACTGTTGACAGCGATGTTGGCGAGCGCACTGCGAAAACAGTCAAGACCGACAGCGGCGGCAAAACAGCTGGCGGCGGCTATACAACTTTGCGCAACCAGTTTTTGATTGCAACACCCAGCCTTGATGGCGGTATATTCAAATCCAGTGTTACCTATTTGTGTGAACACGACAAGAATGGCGCAATGGGCATTATTGTTAACCGGCCGTCAAACCTGGTAGTGCAAGATATCCTTGCAGATGTGTGTGATGAGCAACCATCAGAGGAATTGGCAACTGGTAATGCGGCGCCGGTTCTGGTGGGTGGACCGGTAGGGCTTGAGCGCGGGTTTGTTTTGCACCAGCTTGGTACGCATGAAGACCCGGAGCGTTGGGCTTCAAGTTTGCGTGTGAGCGATGATATCGTGTTAACCGGGTCGAAAGATATTTTGCTCGCACTTAGTGAAGGCCGCGGGCCAGAGCACTATCTGGTAGTGCTGGGTTACGCAGGTTGGGGCGCCGGCCAGTTGGAAGAAGAGCTTGCTAGCAACGCCTGGCTCACCTCTCCGGCGAATGCCGATATTTTATTCTCAACGCCTTATCATAAGCGCGCTGCGGCGGCGGCAAAGTTGCTCGGTATCGATTTGGCATCGTTGGCAAGCCACGGCGGCACGGCCTGATTTTTGACTGACTCCAAAGACCTTCTGCTTGGCTTTGATTTTGGTTTGCGCCAAATTGGTGTGGCAGTGGGTGAGGTCAGCCTGGCCACAGCGAGAGGGCTTTGCATATTAAAAGCCAAGCAAGGGCAGCCGGATTGGCAGCAGGTAGAGAAACTACTTAAAGAGTGGCAGCCGGGCTGTGTGGTAGTTGGCTTGCCGCTTAATATGGATGGTAGTGAATCGGAAAGTGCAGTGGCGGCGCGTAAGTTTGCGGGGCGATTGCACGGGCGGTTTAGTGTAAAAGTAGAGCTGCAGGATGAACGCTTGAGTTCGCGCGAGGCGAGGGATAGCGTAAGGTCGCTGGCGGAGCAGGGAGAGCGACGCGTAGCGCACGATGCTGTTGATGCTGAAGCGGCAGCGCATATATTGCAAAGTTATTTGAATCGTTGAAAAAGAAGAGGTGTATTGGTGGTGGTGATCCGGCCGCAATGGAGGGTTTAGGCTCGTGCGACACGCTGTAAATACATCCGTGTACGCTCGCGGGCCGCGTCCATGCGGCCCGACGGTCGCACGCGCCTATACCCTGCTTTGCGGCCTCTAACAACGCCACCGAATAATTTTCTAGTTATTCAATCGACAAAAAAATTTAAGCCGTGCGCAGATTGCTAAATCTGTGCGTGAGCGGAATTCCATGTCGAGCAATATAATATTTTCTCGATTTTTTAAGCTTGTTGCAGTTATTGATAAAATAGTGGCTGCAGCCGTCAGGTGGCTAAAAGCTGTTGGCATCTATGACCGTCCGGCGGCATGGACGCCGCCGGCGAGCGTACATGGACGTATTTACAGCGTGTCATGGATGCCAATGGGTTTTGGCCGATGACGGCTAGCCGCGGGCTACGAAGCCCACACAGACTTAGCGGAAGAACTTGGCCTTCTCTACCGGGTCGTCTTCTATCTTCAGCCCGGCCGTTTCATCGCTTGAAAAATCGGCGTCGTCTTTGCCAAGTTTAATCATCAAGCGAAGGTCGTTAGAAGAATCTGCGTGAGCAATAGCGTCTTCGTAAGTAATTTCGCCACGGTTGTACAGAGCCAGCAAGGCCTGGTCGAAGGTTTGCATGCCCTGCTCGTTAGAGCGCTTCATTAATTCTTTGAGCTTGGTAACTTCGCCCTTGCGAATCAGGTCGGAGGCAAGTGGCGTATTCAACAACACCTCTACAACCGCGCGACGACCTTTGCCATCCGGGGTAGGCACGAGTTGCTGTGCAACCATGCCTCGCAAGTTTAGCGACAGGTCCATCCACATCTGGTCGTGGCGCTCTGGCGGGAAAAAGTGCAGGATGCGATCCAGCGCCTGGTTAGCGTTGTTAGCGTGCAAAGTACAAAGACACAAGTGACCGGTTTCAGCAAAGGTAATTGCATGTTCCATCGTTTCCTTGGTACGAACCTCACCGATCATGATAACGTCGGG
>JABDNS010000102.1 GCA_013043705.1 Pseudomonadales bacterium | reverse complement strand
ATAAAGAGTTGAGTCATTATTATGCCCGCTAGCCAATACTACGGAACAGGCCGACGCAAAACCGCTGCTGCGAGGGTCTACCTGACCCCGGGTAGTGGACAAATTACGGTCAATAAGCGTCCGTTGGATGAATTTTTCGGTCGCCAGGTGGCGCGTATGATTGTGCGCCAGCCGCTGCAGGTTGCCGAAGCCGAAAACAAATTCGATATTAACGTTAGCGTGCAGGGCGGTGGCAGTTTTGGCCAGGCCGGCGCTATTCGCCACGGCATCACTCGCGCACTAATTGAATATGATGAGGCGCTGCGACCGCCGCTGCGCAAGGCCGGATTCGTTACCCGCGACGCGCGCGAAGTTGAGCGCAAGAAAGTTGGCCTGCGCAAAGCGCGCAAACGCCCACAGTTCTCCAAACGTTAATTTAATTGCAGCTGCCACGCTGGCTCGCTTGCAACAAAAACCCGTCTATATGGCGGGTTTTTTACGCGCGTCTAATCGCCAAAAGTTTCATGCTAAAGCCCCGAAATTACTTGCAAAAGTGCACAATTTTCTGACAAGCAGGCGACTTTTGCTTAGAATCCGCAGTTGGAAATCGCGTGATTTTTTTTTGCTGGGGCGGCTGTGCGCGCCAGTATTTTTCGTTGCAGCATTCGCGCATTGTTGCGCTAGCAGCCAAAAGTTTGATTTGTATCGGGCTGCGCAGCTCGTTTGAGGCGTCGGCTTTCAGCAAACCTCGTTCACCGCGGCATCGCCAATTGCCAGATTTTGCCGCTCGCAGTGCACATTGGCTTAGCCAGTTCTCAAAGAAACAGCGAAGAAATTGTATCAATCGGGCTAGGTAGCCAGGCATCCGGGCTTATTTTTCGGGAGATTTCAGTATGAGCAGCAACGTGACGAATGCGGATAGACGCCGTTTTCTCACCACCGCGACTTCGCTGGTTGGCGTTGCGGGTGTGGTGGGGGTCGCGGTACCTTTCGTCGGCTCGTGGAATCCCAGTGCCAGGGCGAAAGCCGCCGGTGCACCGGTCAAGTTTGATTTCAGCAAGGTAGAGCCCGGCCAGATGGTGCGGGTTGAATGGCGCGGCAAGCCGGTATTCGTGGTGCGTCGAACCGCGGAGCAGCTTGAGGCATTGCCGTCGCTGAACGACAAGCTGAAAGATGCCGACTCGGCCAACGCCGACCAGCAACCAAGCTATGTCGATCCGCAAAAGCGCGCGATCAAGGACGAATTGCTGGTGTTGGTGGGGCTTTGTACTCACCTTGGCTGCTCGCCAAAATATATCACCAAGCTCGATTCCGCAGCGCCCGACCCCGATTGGGAGGGTGGTTTTTTCTGTGCATGCCACGGTTCGCGCTTTGATTTGGCCGGCCGCGTCTACAAAGGCTCGCCTGCTTCCGACAATCTGCTTGTACCACCCTATTCGTATATAACCGATAGCGTGCTGATAATCGGCGTCGATGAGGAGACTGCGTAATGGGTAACTGGCTTATCAATTTGCGAGGCTGGGTCGACGAACGCCTGCCAATTATGCGTGCGTGGAATACGCACATGGGCGCTTACTACGCGCCGAAAAACTTTAACTTCTGGTACTTCTTTGGCGTGTTGTCATTGGTGGTGCTGGTGAACCAGTTGCTCACCGGCATTTGGTTAACGATGAGCTATGTGCCCAGCCAGGCTGAGGCGTTTGCGTCGGTTGAGTACATCATGCGTGATGTCGACTACGGCTGGATTCTGCGCTACATGCATTCTACCGGTGCGTCGGCGTTCTTTGTTGTCATTTACCTGCATATGTACCGTGCACTGATTTACGGTTCCTACAAAAAGCCGCGCGAGTTGATCTGGATCTTCGGCATGCTGATCTTTATTGTGTTGATGGCCGAGGCCTTTATGGGCTACGTATTGCCTTGGGGCCAGATGAGCTACTGGGGTGCGCAGGTCATTATCTCGCTGTTCGGTGCCATTCCCTACGTTGGTGACGCGCTAGTCGAGTGGTTTCGCGGCGACTACCTGATTTCAGGCATTACGCTGAACCGGTTCTTTGCCTTGCATGTTGTGGCGCTGCCTATTGTGCTACTTGCCCTGGTTGTGCTGCATTTGCTCGCGTTGCACGAAGTCGGGTCTAACAACCCAGACGGCGTCGACATCAAGAAGCACAAAGATGCCAACGGTATTCCCAAAGATGGCGTGGCCTTTCACCCGTACTACACCGTCCATGACTTGCAGGCCATTGCGGTGTTCCTGTTTATCTTCTGCTTCGTCATGTTCTTTATGCCGGAGCTGGGCGGCCTGTTTCTCGAAAAGCCTAACTTTGAAATTGCCAACCCGCTTAAAACGCCGGAACATATTGCACCGGTTTGGTATTTCACACCGTACTATTCAATTTTGCGCGCGATACCGGATAAATTCCTCGGCTTTGTATTTTTCGCGGCGTCGGTAGCAATACCGTTCCTGTTGCCATGGCTCGACCGCAGTCCGGTGCGTTCTATTCGCTATCGCGGTATGGCCACCAAAGTGGCGCTGGTGCTCTTCATCGCAGCGTTCATTATCCTTGGCGTATTGGGTATCAAGGCGCCAACGGGCGCGCGTACATTTCTGGCGCAAATTTGTACCGTGATTTACTTCGCATACTTCCTGCTCATGCCATTCTATACAGCAATGGAGACGACTAAGCCGGAACCTGAACGTATAACGACGTCGGGAGGTATGGGCCTGATGGGCTCGCTGGGCGTTGTGTTGCTGATCCTCGCGCTGTCTGTGATTCCCTTGAAAGTTGTTGGCGCGGAGTCGGCGTACGATTGCGGTGCGATTCCCTGCGCAGACATCGAGGTCGACCTGCACGACCAGCCCGCTATGCAGCGTGGTGCGTCTACGTTCGTCAATTACTGCATGGGCTGCCACTCGGCCCAGTACATGCGCTGGGGGCGCCTCGCCGAAGACCTGGGTATTCCGGAGGAGTTGGCGAAGGAATATTTGGTAACCGGCAGTGAAACCAAAATTGGCGCGTTAATGAAAATAGCCATGCCCGAGAGCTATTCGAAAAAGGTTTTTGGTGCAGCGCCGCCGGATCTTACGCTGGTGGCAAGGGTTCGCTCGCCCGAGTGGCTCTACACCTACCTTACTTCGTTTTACAAAGACGAGTCGCGTCCCTATGGTGTGAACAACCTGGTGTTTAAAGATGTTGGTATGCCGCACGTGCTGCACGGCTTGCAGGGCGAGCAGTTGTGCAGGCCGCCCATTGCCATTGCAAAGAATGGCGGTCAAAAGCGCGATGCCGAAGGCAACCCTATTGAAGATACCAGTCACGGCGATTGTGGCCGTGTAGTGCCTGGCGATATAGAAGGGCGCATGGCTGCAGAAGAATACCAATCGACGATGCGAGATCTCGTAACGTTTATGACTTATATGGCCGAACCTGCGGCAATCAAGCGCGAACGCCTTGGCGTTTATGTGCTGTTGTTTATCGCTGTTTTCTTTGTGTTCGCCTACTTGCTAAACCGGGAATACTGGAAGGACGTAGATCATTAATACCGCAACTCAAGAAAACGACCCACTAGACGCGATGGCCAGACGGTCATCGATGACACTGTTATCCGATCCGACCAGTCACTACAGTCATCGCGTACGCATCGTTCTTGCAGAGAAAGATGTAACCTGCAACATTGTCGATACCGACAGTCGCAGCTTGCCCAAAGACCTGGTCGACGTGAACCCCTATGGCACACTGCCCACACTGCTGGATCGCGACCTGGTGTTGTACGAGTCCAAGGTCATCATGGAGTACCTCGACGAGCGCTTCCCGCACCCGCCATTGCTACCGGTTTATCCGGTTGCGCGCGGAGAGAGCCGACTGTACATCTATCGCATCGAACGAGATTGGTGTGCACTGGTGGATACGATCGAAGGTGGTCGCGCAAAAAATGTTGATAAGTACTGCAAAGAGCTCGCCGATGGCTTGACCGGCATCGCGCCTATTTTTGGCGAAAAGCCGTTTTTCATGAGCGAAGAATTTACGCTGGTTGATTGCTGCCTGGGGCCAATACTCTGGCGCCTCGATCACCTTGGCGTGAAGCTGCCGAATACCAAGCAGGTCAAGCCGCTGCTGGAATATATGAAGCGCATGTTCGATATGCCTTCGTTCCAGGAAAGCCTCTCCGATCAAGAGCGCGAGTTGCGTTCCACCAAGTAGCGCACCACTGGCACTGCGTTGGCGCTGCGTTAGCAGTAGGCTAGCAATAAGCCGCAGTTTACAGTTAGGTTGGTTGTATGAGCGATTCAAAAAAACCGGCCATGTCGTCGAGCAAACCCTATCTGGTGAATGCGCTTTACCAGTGGATTGTCGATAACAACTGCACACCTTACGTTTTGGTCGATGCCTACCAGCAAGGCGTTGAAGTACCACAAGACTTCGTTAAAGACGGCCAAATTGTGTTGAACGTATCGCCCAATGCGGTGGTGCAGTTGAGCATCGACAACCAGGGCATGCGCTTCAATGCGCGGTTTGCGGGTATCCCTACGGACGTGTTCGCACCGCTTAGCGCCATCTTAGGCATCTACGCGAAAGAAAATGGCCAGGGTATGATGTTCGAGGCCGGCGGTGGGCCGTCGCCCGAAGATGAGCCGCCGCGCGGACCCAAGCTTGTTTCCCGACAGGATAAGGCCAGCAGTAGCGAGCAAAAACCCAGCTTGCGCGTGGTCAAATAAGCGCTGCGCCGCCCGTCGCAACCCCTAATCAATATATTCAAATACTCGCACGATTTTCTGCAGGCCGTAAATGGTCCTTGCCTTGTTGACTATGGTATCTGCCTCCTGGTGGTTTACCAGGCCTAGCAGGTAAATGACGCCATCGTTCGCGATGACCTTGATGCGGCTGCTGGCTATATTTTTATCGAACAGGAACCGGGTCCTGACTTTGGTGGCTAACCAGCTGTCGCTAAGCTTGGCGCCAAACGAACGGGGCGGCGAGACGTTCAGCTCATTGTGTACGCGCCGCACTTTGCGAATCTTCTGCACAGTGTCTGTTGCAACATCGCGCAGGCTGGTTTCGGGTACGTTGCCAGACAGTAAAACCACACCGTTGTAACTCGTAACGTTAACCTGTGATTGGCGAAAGCGCCGGTCGGTTTCTTTCAGGTTGACGCTGGCTTTGGTTTCAATAAAACCGTCGTCGACGTAAGCGCCCGGCGTGCGTTTTCCATAGTCTTCGCTAATCGGGTTTTGCCGGGCCGCGGAAATAACGGTGCTACAGCTCGCCAGGTTTCCCAGCAACATTAGCAGCGCCAGTAAGACCGGTAACGCTGGCCAAGTGCGCTGCGAGCGGCTGCGGTTGGCCAGGGAGCTGGAAAAAAATTGAATCATTTTTGGCATGCCGGGGTACCCTCCAGGCGTTTGTAGTTTGAAAGCTATAAGTGTTGTGCAAGACCGAAGCTGGCCATATTAGCAATTTTATCTGTTGCGCAGTCGCGTTGATTTCAACGCTGGCGGGCATCGCCAAAAACGCGCGTTTCAATCATATCCGCGAGTGCGTTCAAAATAAATAAAGATAGCTGTTGTAAGCCGGCTACCGTGTCACATTCCAGGGAAATAATAATGCTATGCGCCGTGGCGCTATGCTGCTTTTCACCAGCCTGGCCGGGCGTCAGCAAAACGCTATTCACGCCCCGATTGGCATACAGCTTGTCTAACTCGGCGGGCAGCGCGGGCAGGTTTTGTTCTGCAACCACGATGAGCGTATCGCCTGCAATGGTAACTGCCTCTGCGGCGCGTAAAAAATGGCGCAAGTCAAGCGGGGTGGCTTGGGTGTCGGTTTCACGTCGGCCGCCAAATCCGGCTACGCCCGCATCGCTGGCGCAAAGTGCTATGGCCGGCAGCGCGGGCCGGTGATCGGCTGCGGCATAAAGCATGTTGTGACAAAACAGTTCGGCGAGCGGGGCGAGCGCGGGCGTACTTAACAAAACCATTTTATGGCCAGCGAGTAGTTGTCCGGTGAGCAGTGCGGCGGCGTGTTCCACGCCGCCAGCTAGCTGGTCCGCCTGCCCGCCAAGCGCCTGCATAACGCTGGCAAGCTGTTCGGCGAAGTCGGGAAATTCCTGTTGTATGCTCATGCGTTAACTGTCAAATTCTGTCTAATACTTCTGCAAGTCAAAATATTTCTTCGCAGCTGCTAAAGGCATTGCGTATCCAGTTGGAAACGCAGTGGGCTTGGCTGCGCACGGCGCCGTTGCTGTGCCCGTCGGCATCGTGTTGCGCGCCTAGCTGCACAACCTCTACAACATCGAAGCGACAAGCACGCTGCTGCTTGTGCGCTTGCAAGTATTCGGCAGCGGTACACAGAAGCCGGCGCTGCTTGGCCCTGGTTACGCTGGCCGCAGCGCCACCGTAGCCGCTGTGGTTGCGCATTCGAACCTCGACAAACACCAGCAGCTCGTGGTCACGCATTACCAGGTCGATCTCGCCCCTGCGGCAGCGGTAATTTTTGCAAAGCAGTTGCAAGCCTTGCTGCTGCAAGAAAAGGCAGGCTGCATGTTCCGCCGCCTGGCCCCTGAGTTTGCTGTTGTTGCCTAATTGTTTTTGCATGCGCCTCCCTGCGCTGCAATGCCAGCTTGCGCTTAGCGATGTAGCTCCAGCGTCTCGCTTTCGCTGGAAAGCTGCCAGCGAACCGCACTGCCGCTTTCTATGGTTGCCAGCGGTAGCTTGCGAATTACGCGGTTTTGCACCACCGAAAGATTACCTGTATGCGCAACCAGTTCTTGCAAAGGATCGTATTTTAAACCGTCCAGCCGGCTTTGGAGTTGGTAGGCGTCCACGCCCATCGCGAACAGCCGGGCGAGGCTTTT
This sequence comes from Pseudomonadales bacterium, assembly GCA_013043705.1. Taxonomy (GTDB): domain Bacteria; phylum Pseudomonadota; class Gammaproteobacteria; order Pseudomonadales; family UBA7434; genus UBA7434. The sequence continues at coordinate 17,292 of JABDNS010000102.1, read as the reverse complement.
GCTGCGCTGGTAAACAGTGGGCAAGCCTGTGTATTGCCGCCCCGGGTCGAGTATCCACGGCATTTCGCTAAACACAATACCGTTGAGGTCGCGATTTTTGTTCGCCGGGCTATTGTTATCGTATATTTGCGAGCTGCCCATAACCGGAAGGTCGCCCGCGTAGTGATAGGCAAGCAGCGGTTTAATTGCCTTGGCTTCGCTACTGTTAGCAAAAATAACCACCATGTCGATATCTTGCCTGCGGCGCGGCTTGAATTCCATTTTCTTGCCTAGCAAATTCTGCATGCGCCGATGCCGTGCTTTGCTTTCGTGCAGCGCAAAGCTGGTGGCCATCTCTGCCGAATAGTTTTCTATGCTCGACAATGCGCGCACGCCTGGTTCTGCGCCGCCCAGTTCCAACCAGCGTTCTGTGAAGGCCCAGGCCGCGCGCTCCGCCCAGCTTTTGCTAACGTGCAACACGAGTACGCTTTTGGCGCCGCGTTGTTGCGCCACTTCGGCAAGCTGCTCGGCTTCGTCTTCGGCGGCGAGGCCAAATTGCACTACGTTATCTGGCGGCGGTAGTTCATCGTCAACAAAATTGAGGGTTAGGATTGGCAGGCGCGAAGGCATTGTGAATAGCGATTTCACCTGCTCTTTTTGTAGAGGCCCAAGAATGAATTCGGCGCCCTGTTGTTCCGCTTGCAGGTAGAGCGATTCTATCGGTTCGCTACTACTATCGAAAAAAATAAGCGTGGGTGTATCGCGGCCACTGGCACTTGCCGCAAAGTGTGCAGCACTCAATCCATCGCGCAACGCTTTGCCAGCTTGTGCCAACGCGCCACTGGTTGGCAGCATCACTGCCACCGTAGATGCGCCGCCAAAGGTATTAGCAAAAGCCGGATCAACGCGGCCAGGCATGCGCAGCGAAGCGGGGTGTTGCGGCCAACGCGAACGCCACTGCTGGAAGCGCAGGTCGTGGTTTTCCGGGGCCACCAACGCATCGCGCTCTAACATTGCCAATTCCAGCCAGGCGCGATAGCTGCGACTTTTGGCGCTGCGATGCTCGCTTTGTAGGGTGTCCTTGTCGAGGTGCTGCAGTGCGCGCCAAATATTATCCGCGTTGTTATCGCGCAATGATTGTCGCTCAATTAAATCGTGCAGAAATATACGCTCCATAGCGCTGGCAGCAAACTGCTGCATACCATACAGCGTATCCGCGCGCTGCAAGCCCAGCAGTACCTGGTCGCGCGCCGACATCATTGGCATATCCTGTTGCATGCGCGGGCTGTGCAGCCAGCGGTCGGCGTTACGGTATTGCCGACGGGTATTGAAATAATTCACCGCTGCCAACGAGAAGCGCGCGTATTCGTCAACGTTCATACGATCGGTTTTCACGCCGCGCACCACCGGATCCGCAATATCCCAGCGCCGCTCATGCACCGCAACATCAACCAATGTGGCAGCTAATTCAGCGGGCAGTAATTGTCCTGAATTATGTAGAGCCTGCGCCTCGGCTAATACATCTTCCAGTGGCGGCAGGTCGGCGGGCGTGGTGTCGAAGCCAGCCGAGACGCCGCTTTCTACAACCTCGGGGTAGCGGCCATCGCTGCGCAGCGTGCCGCTCCCCGCGCAGCCAGCTAACAATGCAAGCAGCAAAAGTAAAAGCACTGCGTTGGTATCGGTTAGAATGCCAATCCGGCACAGACGTGTGTGTGCGGAGGGTTTTGGCAGGTATTTGTCGGGCACTTGCAAGTGGGCTATTCCTGTCGCGGGTGATGCTTTGCCATAAATGGCCTAACAGCGTATGTCGAGGGCTCGCAAGCGCAAAGCTGGTTTTGCTGCCTAAGCGGGCAAGCGCTTGCTTTTTACAATTCGGGACGAATAAATTGAGTTCGCCTACATCCACAGCGCGTCATTTCGAGGCGGCATTATATGTCGTATCGACGCCTATCGGTAATCTCGGTGATATCACGTCGCGAGCACTTGCGCTGCTGCGCGAGGCCGATGTTATTGCCGCCGAAGATACTCGCCACAGTGGGCGCCTGCTCGCCCACTTTGGTATACAAACGCCGCTTTTGGCATACCATGACCACAGCGATCCGGCGTTGGCGGAGCGTATTCTCGACCGCGTGGAGGCAGGTGAAGTGGTAGCGCTGGTTAGCGATGCCGGCACCCCGCTGATTGCCGACCCGGGATTCAGGCTGGTCAGGGCTGCGCGCCAGCGCTCGCTTGCGGTGGTGCCTGTACCGGGCGCCAGTGCCTTGCTGGCGGCACTTTCGGTGGCCGGTATGCCTACCGACCGATTTGTGTTCGAAGGCTTTTTGCCTGCTCGCGCAGGACCCAGGCAGCGCCAGCTGGAAGCGCTGCAATCCGAGCCGCGCACGCTTATTTTTTACGAGGCGCCGCACCGCGTGCTGGATAGCCTTACTTCGATGCGAGAGGTTTTCGGTGCAGCGCGGGAGGCATTTTTGGCGAGGGAACTTACCAAGCAATTCGAAACCTTAATAAGCGGTACGCTTGAGGAATTGGTGCAGCGTGTAGCCAGTGATAGTAACCAACAGCGTGGCGAACTGGTACTGGTTGTGGCTGGCGCCAGGCAGTGCGATAGTGCCGCGGAAGATCCGCAGGTGGCGAAAAGTTTACGGCTGTTGTTGCCGGCTTTGCCGCTCAAACAGGCGGTGGCGATCACGGTAGAATTAAGCGGCGCCAGTCGCAATGCGGTATACGAATTGGCGCTGGCGCTGCGCGATGAACCTGAAACTTGATGCCCGCTGCAGCGGTTGGTCGACGGGGCAATTGAGTGTTGCAGGCAAACACAGACTTAGCGGTTTCGCCGCAATCAATGAATGAGGAGATCGATAGCGTGAGTGTGCAAAGTATAAAGACAAAGTTTGGCAGGGCTATTGCACGTGCTTGCGCGCTGCTTTGTATGGCGGCAGCTTTGGCCGGCTGTGCTGCCAGTGGTTTCTTGCAGGAGTCTATCGACGCCTACCATGCCCAGGCTGGCCGGATTTCGCTTGGCCAAAGTGAAGAGGAAGTGTTGCGTATATTGCAGCCCACGCAGTCCAGGCTGGCAGCAAATTATCGCAAGCCCGCCGAGGAATATTTACAAGATGGCAAGCGGCGCAAAATTTATTTTTTCCGTTCTCGCTCTTTTCCCGATGGCCTGGTTACTGACGACGAATTTACGCCTTACGTTTTTGAAGACGGCAGCTTGATTGCGATTGGCTGGACCGCTATTGGCGGGCCGAAAACACAGGCGCAAACGCGCGATCGCGACCGGGATTACGACCATTATTTCCATGGGCGTATTTATCACTACTAGCTAATGGCGCAAAAGCGCACGCCCGCGCTGTATACGCGTTAGAATAGCCCCGAGAGTCGACCAGACAATCGCGGCGCATTACTTTGGTAATCGCGTCGAGGAAAGTCCGGGCTCCACAGGGCAGGGTGCCAGGTAACGCCTGGGGGGCGCGAGCCCACGGCCAGTGCAGCAGAGAGTAGACCGCCTAAGTCCGCGCAAGCGGAACGGTAAGGGTGAAAGGGTGCGGTAAGAGCGCACCGCGCTACTGGTAACAGTTAGCGGCAAGGTAAACCCCACCCGGAGCAAGGCCAAATAGGAATCCGCAGGCGCTGCCCGCGCCGGATTCGGGTAGGCCGCATGAGGGTTGTGGCGACACAATTCCCAGATGAATGATTGTCCACGACAGAACCCGGCTTAACGGTCGGCTCTCATTTTTTTCGATGCTCGCATTTGCGGCATAAAAAAAGGCAGCGGATTGCTGCCTTTTTTTGTTGTACTAAATATTGTGTTAAATATTAGACAATATAAAAACTAAAGCGATGCGCTATTTAGTCCTTTAGCACGAAAGTTACTTTCAACATTACGCGATACTCATCGATTTTCCCGCCTTTCACGGTAACGCTTTGATCCTTTACCCAGGCCGATGTAATGTTTTGCAGGGTATTGTTGGCGCGTTCTATGCCGGTTTCTATCGCATCGTCGAAGCTCTTTTTGGACGAGGCACTAATTTCTGTAACTCTGGCGACACTCATTGCTTTCTCCTTGGTTTAATTGGGCTTTTCCGCATGCCGGCTTGCAACGCCGCGCGGATCGACGATGCTAGCACTTATTTTTTCGTATTACTGTAAAAAGCAGGCATTAGCGCTAAAATAGCAGCGTGTGATAAATAACATCTTTTCAATTCAATTATGAAGCATTTTCCCGTTAGTGAAAGTAACGCGCCATTACGCGCCAGTGATGGCAGCACGGCACCGGGGGCACCAGGCTGGACGGCAGATATCGATAACCCCTATCTGCACGGCATCTATGCGCCGAGCGGTGCACAATTTGAACGCGCCCGGCTCGACGTGGTGGAAGGAGAAATTCCCGAAGACCTTTACGGCATGTACGTGCGCAACGGGCCGAACCCGGTTTTCAAGCCGCGCTTCAAGCACCATCCCTTCGATGGCGACGGCATGCTATACGCAGTTTATTTTGAAAATGGCTGCGCGCATTATTCCAATCGCCATATTGAAACCAAGGCTTTTCTTGCGGAAGCAAAAAATAAGGCATCGATTTGGCCTGGCGTGATGGGGCCTTTCGATTTCGATCTGCCAGACTTCCCGATAAAAGACACCTCCCACACCGATGTGATGTTTTTCAACAAGCATCTGCTAACGCTTTGGTACAACGCAGGGATACCTTATCGCTTAAACGCAAAATCGCTAAGCACAACCGGTAGGGAAGACCTGAGCGGCCAGTTGCGTCGTGCCATGTCTGCGCACTCCAAGGTCGACCCGGCCAATGGCGAGCTTGTTTTTTTCGACTACTTTGATACGCCACCTTATATGCGCTACGGCATTGCCGACAGCCAGGGCAATGTAATTCACGATCAGGCCATTAAATTGCCTGGCCCTCGATTACCCCACGACATTGGCGTTACGCCCAATTATGTTGTGCTACACGACCTGCCTTTTTATCATGATGTTGCGCTGCTGGAGAAAACCGGTAAGCGGGTCATGACTTTCCACCGTGATGTGCCCGCACGCTTTGGCGTGCAGCCCCGCTATGGCAAAGGCGATGAAGTGCGCTGGTTTGAGTGCGAGCCCTGTTATATTTTGCATGTTATCAATTGCTGGGAGGAGGGCGATTGGCTGGTGCAGGTGGGCTGTCGTTCAACCAACCCTATGCCTAAGGCAAACCCGGAAGATGGCGAGCTTTCGCACATGTTGGCGTACATGCGTTTGGAAGCGAATCTTTACTTGTGGAAATTCAACCTGAAAACCGGCGAGGTTATCGAGCGCGATATCGACACATTAAATGCGGAGTTTCCACGCAGCAACCCGCTCTACATGGGTTACAAAAGTCAATTCTGCTACAGTCAGTACATTTGTACCCGTCAAGACGATGGAATTGGCACGCTGGCTTTTGGCGCGTTGCTCAAGTACAACATCGAAACCGGCGAGTACCAGCGTTTTGATTACGGCGAGGGCGTGTACGGTAACGAGGCACCTTTTTGCCCCAAGCCCGGTGCAACCCGAGCGCAGCCTGAAGACGATGGCTACCTGGTTACCACGGTTACCGACAGCAAGGATTGGCAGTCCTACACCTTAATATTTGATGCCAAAAATATTGTGCGCGGGCCAATATGTAAATTGCGTATGCCGCACCGCGCACCATTCGGTTTTCACACCAATTGGGTAGCTGGCGAAGATGTTTTTTCGTAACTGCGGCAATTTTTTCAAGTTAGTTTTTATAAGTAGTTAGAGGTTCTGCAATGACTAGCAAAGCGGTTTATGTATTAGGCGGCAGCCAAACCGATTTTGCGCGCAACTGGGCGCGTGAAGGCAACGGTATATACGAGTTGTTCTCGGAATGCCTGAACGATGCGTTCGCCAGCACTTCTATAGACCCGGCGGATGTTGACGTTGCCCATGTTGGAAACTTCGTTGCTGATCTTTTTTCCGGGCAGGCTTTATTAAATGGTTTATTTGCGCATGTAGACCCCGCACTGAATAATATTCCCACATCGCGTCATGAAGCCGCTTGTGCGTCGGGCTCAATGGCATTGTTTGCTGCGATGCGCGACATTGAGGCTGGCCACTACAACCTTGCCTGCGTGCACGGCATTGAGCTGATGCGCAATGTGGATGGCAAAACCGCCGCGGAATATCTTGGTGCGGCGGCCTGGCGCGGCGTTGAAACCGAAGGCTGTACCTACCCCTGGCCGAATATGTTTGCCCGCATACTCGACCTGTACCAGCAGCGCTATGGCGTTGACCTTGCCCATCTGCGCGCTATCGCCAGTAATAATTTTGCCAACGCCAAGCGCAACCCCTACGCACAAACGCGAAATTGGGCCTTCACTGATGCAAGTTTCAGCGACGATGACAGCGCAAACCCCGTTATCGAGGGCCAGCTTCGCAAGCAGGATTGTGGCCAGGTAACCGATGGCGCTGCAGTTGTGTTTTTGGCTAGCGAATCTTATGCGAAGCAATATGCATCAAGGCACGGGCTCAATATAGATAGCCTGCCGCGCATCAAGGGCTGGGGACATCGCAGTTCTGCACTGCTGATGGATCGCAAGCTCGAACTCAATCAAGGATCAAACTTGTTGTTTCCTCATGTTAAAGATACTTTTGATGAAGCGCTTGGCCGCGCGGGTATGGCCAACGTACATGCGCTCGATGGCCTCGAAATACACGATTGTTTTTCAATAACTGAATACATGGTTTTCGATCACGCGGGTATTGCTCCGCCTGGCGAATCGTATCGGGCCGTAGAAGACGGCGTATTCACCATGCAAGGTGCATTGCCGGTGAACCCAAGTGGTGGTTTGATTGGCCTTGGGCATCCGGTAGGTGCCACCGGTGTGCGCATGATGCTCGATGCGGCCAAGCAGGTAACGGGCAACGCCGGTGAATGCCAGGTTGAAGGCGCAAAAAATTTCGCGACCTTTAATCTTGGTGGCAGCACTACAACCTGCGCGGCATTTGTGGTTGGTGTTTAGTATGTCTCGCTTGAAATAATTTTATTTCCATAAATTGAATGAAAAGGGTGCCAATGATTATTCTGCATGGTTTTGCGTATAGCAACTACTACAACATTGTTAAGCATGTGCTTCTACACAAGGGTGTTCCGTTTAAAGAGGATTTGCAGTGGGGAGGCAGTGACGACTATTTACAACTTAGCCCGGCTGGGAAGATTCCATCGATGACCTTAGATGGGGGCGAACACTTGTCCGAGTCCAGCGTCTGCTGCGACTATCTGGAAGATGCCTATCCCGACCCTGCACTTTATCCTGCCGATGCGCTGGCTCGCGCCCGCGTGCGCCAGATTATGAAAATTGCCGAACTGTACCTGGAGTTATCCTGTCGTAGGCTGCTCCCGTTCGCGTTCACCCAGTCTGAAGTCCCAGCGCCAATCGCGGGTGAGGTGCGCGAAGTTGTTTCTCGCGGCATCGCTGCATTGAACCAGCTTTGCGAGTTTTCGCCATTCGTTACCGGTTCACAGCAAAGCATGGCGGATATTTATTTGCGCTACGTTATGGGTGTTACCGACCTGGGTGGCACGCTGCTGAAGTGGGATATTGGCAACGAGATCGAGGGACTTCGTGATTGGCAGGCAATGATGGCGGAGCTGGATATTTCCAAAAAAATCGATGCGGACAGGCAAGCCAACGAGAAAGATTTTTTTGCAATGGTTCAACAGCGTATTGCGGCACGCTGAGCGCCCGTCTTTAGGAGCAGTAAAAAATCGTGGCGGACTTTGCGCAACAGTATGGACCCTACGCGGTTGTTGCCGGTGGTGCGCAGGGCATTGGCGCCGCGTATGCGCAGTACATCGCCGCGCGCGGCGTGAACCTGGTTTTACTCGACAACGCGGGCGATGCGCTCGAGCAGTTTTCCGCTGCGCTGCGCAAACAGCATAGCGTGAAATGTATTGCCATCGAACTGGATCTTGGCAGCGAGAACCTATTGCAAGTATTAAGCAATGCGGTGGGCAGCCTGGAAGTGGGCCTGTTGGTTTACAACGCGGGTCTCGCCGATGTTGGCCCGTTTTTTAAGAAGGAAACCGGGCTGGATTTCGAGCTGAAGAAAATTGCCGTTAACGTTAGCGGTGTGTTTTTGCTAACGCACTATTTTGCCAAACGAATGCTGGCCAGGCGGCGTGGCGGCATTGTGCTGATGTCCTCTGGCGCCGGGCTTATTGGTTCGCCGTATTACGCGCACTACTCAGCAACCAAAGCCTACAATATTGCGCTGGGCCAGGCGCTGTGGGCCGAGTTCAAACCCTATAATGTCGATGTGTTGGCGGTTGCCGCAGGTATGACGCTGTCTACCGCCAGTGCTGGCTTTGAGCACATTGAAGATCGTTCGCAGTTCCAAACGCCAGAAGCATTGGTTGAAGAGGCGATGCAGGCACTGGGCAAGCAGCCACTGTTAGTAGCCGGTGAGCAGCATCGGAAAAATCATGAGCTCTCCAGGCAATTGCCGCCAGAGCAGCTCATCGAACTTATGGCGCAGCACGCAATAGAAAACTTTTTACAGCAAGCGCCAGAGCAAGCCCTGGATGGAGATTAGCTAATGCAAAGCGAACTGACGGGCAAGGTGGCCCTGGTTACCGGCGCCAGCCGCGGCATTGGTAAAGCCATTGCGCAGCGCTTTGCCGCCGAGGGCGCATCGGTGGTGGTATCGGCTTCACGCCTCGGTGCGCATGGCGAGCTAAAGGGCACATTGCAGCAAACTGTAGATGAGATAATGCAAAGCGGTGGCCAGGCTGCTGCAGTGGCCTGTGACTTAAGCGATGCAGCGGCCAGGGCCGATCTCGTCGAACGCGCCGGTGCGCCGTTTGGCACAATTGATATCCTGGTTAACAATGCGGCGCGAGCCGAGAACAACATGCCCAGCGCGATTACATCGCGCTCCAGGAATGAAATGTTCGACATGAACGTTAACGTGCCGGTCGAGCTTTTGCAGCAGGCGCTCGTTGGCATGCGCAACAAAGGCCAAGGCTGGTGCCTGAATATTTCGAGTCGAGCAGCCATCCAGCCGGAGCCGCCGTATCCTGATTCAAAGTTGGCGGCGCATGTCATCGGCGCCTATGGCGCTAGCAAGGCGGCATTAAATCGCTATACGCAAGCGCTCGCCGATGAACTTGTGGATGAAAGCATATTTGTCAATGCAATGGCGCCCACCAGTATTGTGCTAACAAGTGCCGCAGAATACGTTAGGAAAATTGCCGAGCGCAGGCCCGATATGGTGGAGCCGGTAGAGATGATGGCCGAGGCGGCGCTAGTACTGTGCAGCGGCAAGCACGTGGGCCGGGTGGTGTTTAGCCGCAACATCGTGCATGAATCCGGGCGTAAGGTACACAGCCTCGACGGCAAGCGTGTAATTGGCGACGCGTTCGCCCCCGGTTTGTAATGGTCCGCCCGGCAGGATTGATTCAAAAATCCTTGTGGATTTTTTCACCCCTACGGGGCGCCCTTCGGGCGTCCAAATTGCTTACGCAATTTGTCGAACCGCAGAATTGGTCAAATTCGCCCAGCCAGTGATTTTAAAATTCACCCACCGCTGGTGGGTCATTTTTAAAATGGCCCGCCCGACAGGATTCGAACCTGTGACCTGCCCCTTAGGAGGGGGCCGCGCTATCCAGCTGTGCCACGGGCGGGTATTTGAAAAAATTCAACGCTTTGTGAAACAGGGGACAGTTTACTTTTTGGGCCTCTAGCAGGCCTAAAAAGTAAACTGTCCCCGTGGGTGTGCGAGTATACTACAAGCATGCAGGATACCCGCCCACTTCTGATTGCCTCCACCGATTTTCCCGCCATCCGGCGCGGTGGCATTTCTACTTTGCAGCTTAACCTGGGTTACCTCTGCAACCTCAGTTGCGTGCATTGTCACGTAAACGCTGGGCCCACGCGCACCGAAGAAATGGACGCTGCCACCGCGGATCTCGTTATCGAGGTGTTGCAAGCCAGGCAAATTGCAACGCTGGATCTTACCGGCGGCGCGCCCGAGCTTAACGCCCATTTCCGGCGCATTGTGGTAGCAGCGCGCAAGCTTGGCATTGAAGTTATCGATCGCTGCAATCTTACCGTGCTGTTTGAACCGGGGCATGAGAGCCTGGCCGATTTTCTTGCAGAGCATGGCGTTAACGTAACGGCGTCGCTGCCCTGTTACGAAGAGTCCAATGTAAACGAGCAGCGCGGTAAAGGCGTTTACCAGCAGAGCATCGAAGCCTTGCAACTATTAAATGGCCTTGGCTATGGAAAGAGTGATGCCTTGCCGCTGAACCTGGTTTATAACCCGGTGGGCGCGCATTTGCCGCCGCCGCAGGCAGCACTTGAAGCAGATTACAAAAAACAACTGGGCGACCGCTACGGCATTGTATTTAACCGGCTGCACACCATTACCAATATGCCAATCAGTCGTTTTGGTGCGGTGCTGCTCGCGCAAAACCAGTACCACGATTACCTTGAGTTATTAAAAGAAAACTACAGTGCAAGCAATCTAGATACGGTGATGTGCCGCAGTACGGTGAGCGTGGACTGGCAGGGTTACTTGTACGACTGTGACTTCAACCAGATGCTGGAACTACCCATTGCCAGTGGCAATGGTAATAACGAGCGACGACACATTAAAGAATTATTGCAAAGCGATTTTGGCGACCTGCCGATAAAAGTGGCTGAACATTGCTACGGATGCACGGCGGGTCAGGGCAGCAGTTGTGGCGGTGCTTTGGCCGACGCGGTTTAGCGGCGCACATTTCGCTTGATTCCACGCTGCTCCATTATTATTCCCGCGCTGAACGAGGCGCAAACGATTGGCCGAACGCTGGAATCGCTGGCGCCTTACCGAACGGCAGGTTGTGAGTTAATTCTTGTCGATGCTGGTAGTGACGACGACACGGTGGCGGTTGCATCGCCGTTGGTAGATATCTGTATAGAGACATCGCCCGGGCGTGCGCGGCAGATGAATGCTGGTGCCGCCGCGGCAAATGCGCAGCTGCTGTGGTTTTTGCACGCTGATACACGCCCGCTAATAAGCGCCGCCGCCGATATTGAGTCGATGCTTCGCGACATGCAAGGTGCGCTTAACGGCTGGGGTTTTTTTGCGCTGCGGCTACGCGGGCCCGAGCGCTGGTGTCGCGTGCTGGAATTTTTTATTAGCCAGCGATCAGCGCTTAGCGGTATTGGCACCGGTGACCAGGGAATATTTTTGCGCAAAAAAATTTTTAGCAAAGCCGGCGGTTTTGCCGAAGTGAAGTTAATGGAAGATGTGGAGTTTTGTACTCGGCTCAAGAGCTTTGGCCGGCCTAGCGTTTTCTCACGCTGGCACCTGGAAACGTCGAGCCGACGCTGGCGAGAGTTTGGAGTACTAAAAACCATTTGGCTAATGTGGAAGCTTCGCCTTGCATTTTTCCTGGGTGTGAACCACCGCCATCTCGCAAAGTTTTATTTTTAAGCGGCGTGCGCCATTCTTCGCAATGACCTAAGTTGAAAAACTAATGACTCTATCGTTATACCAGCACGGTGACGCACAAATACTGTTGTTTGCACGTGCGCCGGTTGTGGGCAAAGTAAAAACACGCTTGATTCCCACGCTGGGCAAGCAGGCCGCTTGCGACTTGCACGAAAAGCTTGTTCATCATGTTTTGGCATTGCTGGCAACCAGTGCTGTATCCGAGTCGCGCTTGTATTGCGACGCGCCGGAGCACCCGGGCGCGCAACAATGGCAGCGGGAAAATCGTACGCGAAAACTGTATCGCCAGAGAGGTAGCGACCTCGGCAAGCGTATGCTGGCCGCCGCGGCAGAAAGTTTTGATGAAACCGATGCGACGTATCTGTTGCTGATTGGCTCGGACTGCCCTTTTATTACCGGCAACTACCTGGCTTCGGCTATACAAGCATTAAAAGATGGTGCCGATGTTGTGTTCGGCCCGGCAATGGATGGCGGTTATGTGTTATTGGGAATTAATGGGTTATACGATTGCCTGTTTGAGAATATTGCCTGGGGCAGCGGCCAGGTGTTGCAGCAAAGTGTGCGCGCTGCTGAGCGTGAGGGGCTTGTTTGCGCGCAACTAGAGCCGTTGGCCGATATAGACCGGCCGGAGGATGTCGCGCTGCTGGGCGGCCTGGATGGTTTTGACCTGGGCTAAGTTGAATGCTGGGCGCGATTAGCGGCACGAGTGCATCCGTCTGCTGACATTCAATTTTTTTTGCTGTAAGCCTAGGCACTTCCCAGCGGCTGGCCGTTAGAAAAAGTTTGCGCTTCGCCTGATTCGGTATACGTTTTGCCGCCCCCATTTTGCTCGCGCAGTAAGTTGATAAAACGGTTTGCGTTGCTTTGCAGGCTGGAAACAATTTTTTCGTTGGTTTTTAATTTTTCATTACTCTTTTTCAAAAGGCTTTCTACTTCCTGCCAGGCTTGCGCCAGGTTTACGCCGGATTGTTTTTGTAATACATCGAGCTTTTTATTCCAGGTCTGAGCACTTTCTGAATCGTTTGCCCCGGTTTCGTTGGGGAGCTTGGGTAACAATGTTGCGCGTGCCTGGTGTCTTGCATCCAGCTGCGCAGCCAGCTGGATTTTTTCGTGTGCGGTCGCTTCGAGCAGCTTGTGTTCGCCACTATCGAGAATGCTTTTCTCTTTGTCTAGCAATGCATTCATGGCCAACAGGTCTGCACGATCGTCGGTCAGGCTTTGCAATACCTGTTGCGCGCGAAGCACTGGCGCTTGCGGCGGCGTATTTGCAGCTGGGCGCGCCGCTGGGGGTGGTTGCTTATTCACAGTGTTGCTCCACTATAAGTTAATAATAAATGAGCGGTGCGCCAATGTTTCCATTGGCGAGCAACAAGCAAGAAGGGTGGCACCGAAAACCGGTACGGGATAACGCGAGGCTATTTAAAAGTTAAAGGCTGTTGTCGCTGCGTAGAATGCCCGCAGCAATACTATTGGCATCAACCTGGTAAGTGCCGCTTTCAATTTGTTGGCGCAATTGCTCAACGCGGGCTTCATCGACTTCAGGTTGTTGTGCAAGCGCTTCGCGCAGCCGACCGACGTTTTGAACCTGTGCAGAAAGTTCTACCGTGTCGCGCGCACTGACAGCCGAATTAGCTTCGTTGCGCTTGGCACCGTCGCTATCGGAGCGAGTTGCTCTTTTATCGAGAGCAGCCGAATCCGTGCCGCCATTGCGTTTGCCAGGCTGTGCAGGATTGATGTTGTTGCCGTCGATAACCATGAGTCGAAATTTACCAGTAATCTACCAAACAGAATATTAACTTCTAAACAGTAAGCACTTAAAAATATCGGGGCTTACCTGGCGTTATGCTTCTTCCACCCGGCCTGGGTAACCGCTACCCCGATGCCTGGTGTCTCGTTGCATGACACGACGTCCGTATCCGACCGCCAGCCTGCGAGGCGTACCCCGATGACTGTTATATCGGCCAATTTTCCAAAATCTTGAGCATTCAGCGCAAAAAACCGCAGAAAAGCTCGAGATATTTTGTAAGTGATTGAAATTTAAAGCCTCACGCTATTGAGTGCGGCCTCACATCAGTGCTTCAACCACCCCTGCACCGGTAACCCTGGCCTTGATAACCCGTTGCGAGCGCACATTTTTCACGCGAATTTGTTGGTTGGCGCTGCCAGCAGACAGCGCGGTGCCGTTCATGCGCACCGCTACCGGGCCGGATTTAGCAACAATCACCACCTGGTCGCCGCGGCGAACCAGCAGCGGCGCTTTCAGTGCGTTGCGTTGCAGTGCTGCGCCGGCACTTATATTGCGCGTGGCCAGCATACCCAGCGCCTGTTCGACAGACGGCAGGAAGTTGCCGCCTGTTTTATGTACAGGTATTTCCTTTACCGCAATATCTTCGGGGCCGAGTGTGGTACCCCTCGCAATTGGGCGCTGGCTCACCACGGCCCTGGCGTATTCGCGATATTGCAGTGGCACGTAAACCGACCAGCGCTTTTGATCCAGACAACTTGTTTTTACCAGCAGTCGCTCGCCGCGGCCATTGTGCCGCTGTGGCTCGAAGTGCAACGGGGTTTGGCAGCGCGGCATATTCAGCCGAGCGTCCATATTGCCCTTATCCAGCTCAATTCTGCGTTCCGGTGCCGTCTGGGCATTTGCGCGCATATGTGCAAGCGCAAGCGACATCAATTCATCGGCATACATTTTATTCGCGGTGCCGTTATCTGCCGCGGCTGCATGCGCGAAGGTGGCGACTGTATTGCAGGCGAAGAACAATGCGAACAAGCGGACGAGCAGAGTACTAACGGCTGGCATGCTACTGCGCATTTTGTTGCAGGGCGTAGCACCAGGCGCAAGTAAGCCTGGTTGCCAAATTTTTGCCGCTTTTGATGAAAATCGATGCATAACGCCTTTAAGAGCAATATCCGTGCCCGGCAATGAGGGAGGTATTTTGTAAGGAAATTTAGTTCCTATGCCTGTTTAAAATACAAACACTAGCTCGATCAAGACAAAGACCGCTGCCCCTACCAGGGAGGCGGTTTTTTTGTATGGGTCGGACTGCCAGAAAATCCGAAAGTGATAACTTTAGGTTGGATTCAGCGGGAGAGGGTAAAGTCTATTTAATTGCAAATAATGTCAAGCACCGCCGGGCGGCAGCTAACGCCTAAAAAGGAGCCATCGCAATTTTATTGTCTATTGCTAGCAAGGGGCGAAGTACGCCACTAAGCGGGCACTAGCAGAATTAAAAAAGGCTGCCAAAGCAGCCTTAGTCTAGACGGTAAATATAACGCACTTATTTCTTACGCTTTAATCCGGCTAAACCGATCAGGGCTGTGCCAAACAACCAGGCCGCAGCGGGGATTGGGATGGGGTTATTAACGAAGCTCTCGCTACCGCCACTGTCATAATCGATTACATGCATGCCTATACGCAGATCACCATTCGTCAACTCAAGTAGGATGTCGTTAACGTCACCGCCACCCTGTAACTCGAAAATCACACCAAGGCTTTCTCCAGGACTAACTCCTTTCTGCGGTGCAGGATTATCTGCATCCGCAAGGAAGCCTGCAGTTACATCAAAGTTGGGAAGGCCAAATGTACCGAACATTGAGTTACCACCCGGGAGGTCGGGCGGGTTTGCGCCTTGCTCAAAGTCAACGCCAGCATCACCACCGTTTTCATCCGCGTCAATTAACCCAGCAATACCCAACAAGGTACCATCATCAAAATAAACTTCGGATATCTCCAGATCAGCGGGGCCGGTTGCCATGAACGTAAACAGCACTTCATCACCACCGTTTACACCGGTGCCAATACCATAACTTGATACGTCTACGCTTAGTTGCGATTCGCCAATCGCACAGTCACCAGTGTTATTTAATGTAATACAGAAAAAATCAAGGGTAACCGCCGCAGAAGTGCCAAGCGAAAAGAAAGATAAGAATAAAACAAGGGCGCCCGCAAATGCAGGCCTGCCCATAGCAGGTAATTTAAACATGTCGACCTCCAGGGACTATTTTTTTTGTTAGCAATCCTTTGAACTCTTTTAACCATTATTACGGACGATTCGTAACGTATTAATCCATCGTGTCATGGGAGACTGGTCATATAGTATACATCTAACTGATCATAAAGTATACATCTTAAGAAAGTGGCGCAATCAAGAGGATTTTGATGAGGAAGATGCTTCAAGATGGTTCGGCATAGAGCGCCTCTATTATCTGTTATTTCAACTAGATAGCTGCCCGAAATGTGGCGTAAACCGCCCATTCATTTTATGAAGCCAGGAAAAGAATTGCGGCGTTCTTGGTAAGGTCGCTAACCGCCACGGAGCAGATATCGCAAAAACGATGTTTAGCCGATTATTTCAAATCGCCATTTGCCTATTTATTATTGGGAACCGCTTCGGTCAAAGAACCGTTGAACTAAACTGCTTAACACACTCGTCCGAGGCAGCAGACAGTTCTTGCTTGATATAGGCTGCATCGTTTTTAAGCAAGAAGTCATGAGAAACAGCAGATCTACTGGCTTTTTTTGCGTCGTAGATACACATCCCGCTCGCCAAAACCTTTGATGTATTCACGTCGATCAACCGTAATCGAGCAGAATACCCAACAAAGTAATCGGAAAACTTAAATCCATCATACATGTAGCTCCAACCATTAGTAACAACATCCAAAGCGTAGTCAGCACCCGCTGCAATCTGGACAATTTCATTCACACTATCGCTGTTGGCGAAAGCGCTTGGCTGCTTGACGATGCTTACGCCATGTTGCGCAGCTAATTTTTGGCTTAACTTGTCTCCAATGGACTTAGCCGGATCTACGATTTCTGCTTCTTCCACGAGTTTGTTGCCTGCTACTGTGGCCGCGCCCACCCCTGCAACAGCGAACATTCCCTTACCAGAAGTCATAGCTATGAATGACGGGCTGTTACGCTGCACCAATGCCAATGACTTGCCTTTTAAGTTAGACATTGCGTCATTAGATAGGGGTTGAGTTGGTATGCCTGCACAACCAATCAATGATAAGCAGAGAATCGTAATAGCAGTAATTTTCATATTTTCTATCCAAATTGGTAAATCAATTGGAATAAGACTAGTAGCCTAAAAAAGTTAAAACGTGAACCCTGTCAAAATTAGTACAATAATCCTTCCCCGATTTAAGAGAAAATCAAACATGCATAATGCATTTGCCGAAATACCGCTCACCAAAAGAGAAGCTAATAAATTCGTATTAGCCTAAGCTCGCTAAAGCCACAGACACGTCACCCGCAAGATCTTAACCTCAGGATATCTAGCCATCGATGTGCTGCTCTGTCGAAACAAACGATGCTGTAGTGGATATTAAAATAGCCTGTCTAAATGACTGATTGTAATATCGTGGGTCAAATTACACCGCTGCAACGTGTGTTGCCGCGCAAAAGCCATTCCGAAGGCTCCATTGCTAGATGAAAAATTGGACATGCTTGTTGTCAAGACAAATTTAGAGGCGTGTTGTAAAGTAATTGTTCGCTCAGTGAATGCTTATCACTTGTGCCGCTATAAAAGGTAGGTATGCCGAAAGACCGAAGGTAAAGTACTGTAGCACTTTTGAATTCTCACCTGGCATCTTCTGCTTACCTGCCCTTCACTTCAGGAGATAAAAAATGCAGACCATAATTAAAGCCGCCCACATTTTACGAGCCACGGCCGTAAGCCTTGGCATATCGCTTTTCGTCTACAGTAGTGCCAACGCAGCGCCATCAGGCCTTAATGCCAATGCTTTACAGGAGCTCAGAGATGCAGACGTCGACGGTTATTTGGGACAATACTCTCCAACCGGAGAGCCGCA